>JBJMUA010000040.1:0-58130 GCA_045811425.1 Sphingomicrobium sp.
AGGTCGCGCTTGAACGGCACGATGAGCTCGGGGAGCCTGGCTGGTTCGACCCATTGCCAGGCGCGGAACTCCGGTTGCTCGGTCGCCAGGTTGATGTCCTCGTCGCGGCCCAGGAAGCGGCACAGGAACCAGACCTGGGCCTGGCCGATCCAGTTGCTGCCGCGCCAGATCTTGCCGATCAGATCTTCGGGCAGGCGGTAGCGATGGAGGTGGGGCGAGCAGGCGATCTGCTCGACCTGTGACGGCGGAATGCCGGTCTCTTCCTCCAACTCGCGCAGCGCCGCGTCCCAGGCCGCCTCGTCCTCGTCCAGCCCGCCCTGCGGCATCTGCCAGGCGTCGGCGGGATTATCGATCCGCGCCGCGACGAACACCTTGCCGTCGCGATTCAAGAGCATGATGCCGACGCCGCGGCGATAGAGGTGGTCGTCGTCGGTCACGCGGCGCTTCTACTTGGCTTTCGGTGTCGAGGAAGGGCCGGAAAGCTCGCGGTCGAGTTCGCGCAGCGGTGCCTCGAGGATTTCGACATTGGCCATGAAGGTGGCAATTGCGGCGAGGTGCCATTGCAATTCGCTCGAAAGGTCGGGCCTTGCTCGCAACGCCGACGCGATTTCGCGTGCGGCCGCCGGTTCGATCTTCGTCGCGCATGACGTCGGTAGCACGACCAGGATCGCGCCTTCCTTGCCGGGGACGTTGCGATCGCCGCATTCGATGCGAATCCGGTCCTGGATTTCGATCGGGATGACGTGGCGGACCTGCTCGCGATAGCGTGTGGCGACGGCCGGGAACTCGACCGGCGTATAGTCGGCGGTAAGAGCAAGCTCGAGATTGCGGCGGATCCGCGGATCATCGATGTCGCGAAGCTGCGAACCGCCGAATGTCAGTGCCCAACTGTCGGGATTGATCGCGATTCCCGTGATTTGGCTCGCCTGATACGCCGCGATCACGAATCGCTCGTCGCTGATTTTTTCGTGGCCTTTCCACCCGGCGAATGCTTCGTCCGCATAGCCGCGGGTGGTCGCATAATAGGTCCCGACGCTATCGAAAAACTCCAGCTGGCTCCTCAGTTCCGGGTGAAGCTGCTCGAGCATGCGCTCCGTCGCCCTTTTCTCCAGCCGTGACTGGTTCCAGTTCGCGACCTGCGTGCCGATGAAGACGCCGACGACGACGATCAGGAACTCGATGGCAATCGCCGTCCAGTTCTGGGCGCGCAGGTTGGCGCTGAGACGATGCAGGATCATCGGCTATTCCCCCTGGCGCCTATCCTAGCCGGGCTTGCCCGGCGCTGCACCCCCTGGAATTCCGGACGAAAAGGTGGCGAAGGCTGCCCGACAGGCCTAAGTAGGGCGCAAATCAAAACCTAAGGCGTAAGGCAGCTTCGCGAGTGGCAACAGCGACCCATGTTCTGACCCCGGAGGAATCCGAGGCTCATCCACCCCAGGAAGCCGTCGTCGTCCGCTTCGCCGGCGACAGCGGCGACGGCATGCAGCTGACCGGCGGCCAGTTCACCTTGTCCACCGCGCTGGCCGGCAACGACCTCGCCACCTTCCCCGACTTCCCGGCGGAAATCCGCGCGCCGCAGGGAACGACCTTCGGTGTCTCCGCCTTCCAGATTAATTTCGGTTCCTCGGCGATCGAGACGGCGGGCGACCAGCCTGACGTGCTCATCGCGATGAACCCGGCCGCGCTGAAGATGAACGCAAAGGCGCTGCGCGAAGGCGGGCTGATCATCGCCGACGAGGGCGAGTTCACGCCGCGCAACCTCGCCAAGGCGGGTTACGACGGCAACCCGCTGGAGGATGGCAGCCTGGCCAAGTGGCAGCTGGTCCACTTCAACATCTCGCAGCTGACCCTCGATGCCGTGAAACCGTTCGGCCTCGGCAACAAGGAAGCGCTGCGCTGCAAGAATATGTGGACCTTGGGCCTGGCGCTGTGGATGTTCGATCGCGATCGGCAGCCAATCGTCGACTGGCTGAATGCCAAGTTTGCGAAGAAGCCGGAGCTGGCCGAAGCCAATATCGCGGCGCTGAATGCCGGCCATGCCTATGGCGAGACAGTCGAGATCGGCGGACAGGTCCGCCAGCGCCATGTCGACGCGGCGCCGGCCGAGCCAGGCCTTTACCGTACCATCACCGGGGCGGAGTCGCTGTCGCTCGGCCTGATCGCGGGCGCGCAGCTGGCCGGGCTGCCGATGTTCTTTGGCAGCTATCCGATCACCCCGGCGTCGCCGATCCTCCATCATCTGTCGCGCCTCAAGGAATATGGCATCACCACCTTCCAGGCGGAGGATGAGATTGCGGCCATCTGCGCGGCGATGGGGGCGAGCTATGCGGGGCAATTGGGGGTCACCAGTTCTTCGGGCCCCGGCATTGCCTTGAAGGGCGAGGCGATGGGCCTGGCGGTGATGACCGAGCTGCCGCTGGTGATCATAAATTCGCAGCGCGGCGGTCCATCGACCGGCCTTCCGACCAAGACCGAGCAGTCGGATCTCTACCAAGCGGTTTATGGCCGCAATGGCGACGCGCCGCTTCCCGTGATCTCCGCCCGGTCGCCCGCCGACGCGTTCGATTGCGCGATCGAGGCGGTGAGGGTCGCGACCCGATATATGACGCCGGTCATGCTGCTCACCGACGGCTATATCGCGAACGCGGCCGAGCCGTGGAAAGTGCCGGACATGTCGGGCTATGCGCCCTTCCCGGTCAGTTTCGCTGAAGGCTCAGCGCTCGAGCCGGACAATGACCAGGTCATGCCGTATCAGCGAAACGGCGACCTGGCGCGGCCGTGGATCAAGCCTGGCACGCCGGGACTCGAGCATCGCATCGGCGGCATCGAGAAGAACCCGGGCAGCGGCAACATCGACTATTCGCCCGAGGCCCATGCCGAGATGACGCGGGTGCGCGCGGCCAAGGTCGCGGGGGTCGCGGATTCGATCCCCGACCAGGACGTGTGCCTCGGCACCAACAACGGCAAGCTGGTGGTGGTCGGCTGGGGCTCGACCTTCGGTCCGATCCACCAAGCGGTTCGCCGGGCGCGGGCGCGCGGGCTGGACGTCAGCCATGTCCACATCCGCTACATCGCCCCCTTCCCGAACAACCTTGGGCAGCTGCTCAAAAGCTATGACAAGGTGCTGGTGCCGGAGATGAACAACGGCCAGCTCAAGACCTTGCTGCGTGACCAGTTCCTGGTCGATGCCAAGCCGCTCAACAAAGTGTCGGGCCAGCCGTTCACGATCGCCGAAATCGACGCGGCGATCGAAGAGGCGATCCGGTGAGGGCCGGCCGGTGAAACCGATCAATCCCTGGCCATTGATCGCGATGCTGGTCCTGGTGGTGTTCCTTTATCTCTGGCTCAATGGTTATTTGGTATGAACGAAGTCTCGAAAGTCACGACCGCCAAGGATTGGGCCAGCGACCAGGAAGTGCGCTGGTGCCCGGGCTGCGGCGATTATGCGGTCCTGAAGGCCGTCCAACGGACCATGCCGGACCTCGGCACGGCGCGGGAAAAGACGGTGTTCATTTCCGGCATCGGCTGCTCCAGCCGCTTCCCTTATTATATGGCGAGCTACGGCTTCCATACGATCCACGGCCGCGCCTGCGCGGTGGCGACCGGGACCAAGCTGGCCAATCCCGAGCTCGACGTGTGGATCATCACCGGCGATGGCGATGCGCTCTCGATCGGCGGCAACCACACCATGCACCTCCTGCGGCGCAATCTCGATTGCCAGCTGCTGCTGTTCAACAATGAGATCTATGGCCTCACGAAGGGCCAATATTCGCCAACCTCACGGATCGGCACGCGCTCGCCATCGACGCCGTTCGGATCGGTCGACCGGCCGGTCAATCCTTGCTCCTACGCGCTGGGGTCCGGGGCCCGCTTCGTCGCCCGCGGCATCGACGTCCACAAGAATCTGGTCGACGTCCTGAAGGCCGCGCATGCCCACCGGGGCGCCAGCTTCGTTGAAATTTATCAGAACTGCGTCGTCTACAATGACGACGTGTTCGCACCCTTCACCTCGAAAGAGGTCGCGGCCGACAAGCAGCTTTGGCTGCGGGCCGGCGAAAAGATGCTGTTCGCGGGGGGTTCAAAGGGCCTGGCGCTGGACACGGATCGCCACATGCTGAAGCTGGTCGACGGCGACAGCGACGAGGTGCTGGTGCATGATCCCAGGAATCGCGCCGTCGCCTATATGCTGGTCGAGATGCCGGCCTCCGGGTTCCCGATCGCGCTTGGCGTCATCTATGAGGACCCTGCGCCGACATTCGACAGCGCGGTGATCGAGCAGAATGAAGCGGCGGCCAAGGGAAAGCCCGCCGACCTCCAGGCGTTGGTGTCCAAGGGCCAGACCTGGATGGTCGAAAAGGAACCGCGCCCCGAATAGCGGGGCCCAACTGGGAGGTATTGATGGCAAAAGCGAAGACGGCCGCCGCGCCAAAGGCGAAGAGGAAAGCGGTCAAGGCCGTCAAGGCCATCGTGAGAGCGGCTCCCAAGGGCGGCAAGAAGAAGGGCGGCAAGAAGTCGAAGGGCAACGCGGCCGACACATTGTGGAAGCTGGCGGAGCATCCGCTGGTCGGCGAGCTGCTGGCGATTGGCGCCACGGCCGCCGTCGCCGCAATCGCGGAAGGCGGCTCCGGCAACAAGAAACTAGGCTCTTCCAAGACCGTGAAGGCGGCGGGCAAGGCGGCGGCGGCGGCGATCGGTGCCCGCCTGATCAGCGAGTTTGCCGAGGGCGCCGGCAAGAAGGCGGCGAAGGCCGTTAAGCCCGCAAAAGCGTAAGCCGCGCGCGGCCGATGTCGCGCTCCGCATCGACCTCCCAGCCATCGGGCGGCGCGACCGCGTCGCCCTTCTGGGTTTCGATCGCCATCCATCCGCCTTCTGCCAGCCAGCCGGCGCTTTTTACCGCCGCTACGGCCGCGGTACCCGATCCGGGTGCATAAGGTGGATCGGCGAACACCAGATCGAACGGATCGACGGCTGGAAGGACGGCGGCGGACATGGCCCGGATCGCGGTCCGGTCAACCGCCTCCAATGCCGCGAGATTGGCCTCGATCGCCTTCAGGGCCATGCGGTCATGCTCGACGAAGGTCGCATGGCTCGCCCCCCTCGACAGTGCTTCCAGGCCCAGTGCGCCGCTACCGGCGTAGAGATCGGCAACCCGCAACCCATGGAAGCTACCAAGCCGGCTGGCCAGCATCGAGAAGAGAGTTTCGCGCGTTCGATCCGCCGTCGGCCTGGTCGACTGCCCCGCCGGCGCCACCAACGTTCGCCCACGCCACTCGCCGGCGATGATCCTCATTTCAACGACTGGCGGAAACGGAACAGTTCCTCCCGCTGCACTTCGCCGACGTCGCCCGGCGTCATTCCTTCGGCGGAAAATGGTCCGTAACTGGTGCGGATAAGCCGCGAAACCTGGAGGCCTAGATAGGCGAGTATGTTCCGGACTTCGCGATTCTTGCCCTCCGTCAGGGACAATTCGATCCAGCAGTTGCGGCCAGTCCGCCGTTCCAGGTTGGCATCGATCGGGCCATAGCGGACCCCTTCGACGGTCACGCCTTCCGCGAGGTTTTCCAGCTGGGCCTGGGTGACGTCGCCGAATGCGCGGGCGCGGTAGCGGCGGACCACGCCGGTTCTCGGCAATTCGAGCTGACGCTTGAGCTCTCCGTCATTGGTCAGCAGCAGCAGCCCCTCGGTGTTGAAGTCGAGGCGACCGACCGGCATCAGCCGCGGCAAGCCTGGCGGCAGCTTGTCGTAGATGGTCGGACGGCCTTTCGGGTCGCGCGCCGCCGTCAGGGTCCCCGCCGGCTTGTAGAAGCAGAACAGGCGGGCCGCCGTCGGCGCCTTCACCGGCTGCCCGTCAACCGTCACGCCGTTCAGGTTTTCGATCAAGGTGGCGGGCGTCGTCAGCTTCTCGCCATGGAGCGCGATGCGCCCTTCGGCGATCATGCGTTCGATGTCGCGGCGAGAGGCAACGCCGGCCCGGGCGAGCAGCTTGGCGATCCGCTGCGGCCCTTCCTCGCGGGCCGGTCCGGGCTTCGGACCTCGCGGCTTTTGGAGGGGACTGCCGGGGCGGCGCGGGCCGCGCGGCACCGAGGCACGCTTTGTTCGTTGCGGAGGCATGGTGTTCGTCATACGGGGTCGTGGTGCTGTTCGGGAAGCGAAAGCGTATCGTCAACAAAATCCTCATCGTCGAAGATGAGCCGCTGACGGCTTTCGACAATGAAGTGATGTTGAGCGATGCCGGTTATGAAGTGGTGGCGACGGTCGACCGATTCCGCGAGGCAATCGAGAATCTTGACGCGCATTGCGTGGATCTCATCCTGTCGGATGTGCGCCTCCGTGGGGAGCGTACCGGGATCGAACTGGCGGACGAGGCGAAGCGGCGGGGCATCCCGATTCTCTTCGTTACCGGCTTTCCGCCCGATAATGCCGCGGAACTGGCGATCGGCTGCCTGCTGAAGCCCTATAACGACCGTAAATTGAAAGCGGCACTGGACGCGGTCGACCGTTATCTCTCGGGTGAGAAGGTCCGGCCGCCGAATGGGCTGACGCTCTTTCCGGAAGCGAAAATCTAGAGCGCTGCCTCGATCTTGCGGTGGAAATCGGCAATGCCATGCTCCAGCTTGCCGAGGACGACTTCATCGATTTCGCCTGAGGCCAGTCCCTTGTGGCACAATGCAGCAGCATGGAAGTCTTCGGCACCGAAGGTGCCGCCATCGAGCAGCTCCCAGCTTTTCTGCCAATGCGCTGCGGCCTCGTTCGTCGCCGGTTCCTCCGGGATCAGCATGAAATCTTCGACCAGGGTACGGCCGACCGATTGCGGCATGCACACCAGCAGGTTGATATAGTCAGGGCTGACGATGATCACCGAGGCAGGGAATAGCTGGTAGGTGTAGGTCACCGCCTTGCGCAGCTGGCTCCAATCCTCGCGGTCGATTTCGGCCAAATAGGCTTCACGGCCCACCGCCGCGCGCTGGTGGCGGCCGATTGTGTCGGCAGTGGTGATGCCGTCGGCGAAGAAGGTGGCGATCGTTTGGGCGTGCAGCCGCTGGACATGGTAGCTTTCCAGGAAAGCGTCGATGATCAGCTTCCAGTTGGCCGCGACATCGTGAGTGCGGCGCTTGTATAGATGAAGCTCGCCCAACCCGAAGGCGTCGAGATCCGGCCCAAGCGCTTCGGCATCCGAAAAGTCCGCCGCATCGTCCCTGGACCACCAGATGAGCCCGCCTGCCTCGATCGACTTGAATTCCCTCAGGCCATGGCAGCTCTTGTCGAAATCTGGGAAGCAGTCCGCGCGCGGCATTCCGGTCAGCTCGCCGTCCGGCTTGTAGGCCCAGGCATGGTAGGGGCAGACGATCCGCTTGGCCGGAACCGGTTCCTGGCTGTCGATCAGGCGCGTGCCGCGATGGCGGCAGACATTGGCGAACACATGCGCCTTGCCGTCATCGTCGCGGGTCAGGATCAGCGGCGTTCCATACCCGTCATGGGCGACGGCTTGGCGCGTCTCGGGGAGTAGGCCGGCCGGAGCCAGCAGGTGGGGCACATGGTCGAAGATCTTGCGCTGTTCCGCCTCAAAGCGATCGGGGTCGGTGTAGACGCTGGCAGACAGTGTTTCGATTCCGGGACCGAGAGCGGCTTCGCCCCGGGCAAGCGCATCGGCTAGCGCGCGTTGGCCCGGCGTCGGCCGGCGTGGGGTCCGGGGCATGTCCATGGACAAGGAGGGTGCGCTTGGAGGCGGCCCGTTGCAAGGCCGAATGAGCCTGCTAGGCTCCGGCAACATTGGAAGGGGAGATGCGCGTTGAGCGAAGCCGTAATCGCGAGCGACGGTCAAGCCACTAGCTGGTGGGATGGGCTGAGGCCCTATCTCGAGAAGGCGCCGATCGCGGCCTTCTTCGTCGGGATTTCTTCGGGCTTTCCGTACGCAATGATCGGAGCAACGCTGACGACCCGGCTGGCGCAGGACGGAATAACCAAGTCAACGGTCACCACCTTCGCGCTGGCCTTCCTGGTCTATAATCTGAAATTCCTATGGGCCTGGATTGTCGATGGCGTCCAGCTGCCGCTGCTTGGCCGGCTGGGGCAGCGCGTTTCCTGGCTGATTTTCGCAGGCCTGCTGGTGATGGCCGCGGTCGCCAACCTCGCGTTCCAGGATCCGTCCGCCAACATCTACCAGACGGCAATTGCAGCCATCCTGGTGGGCGTTGCCGGCGCGACGTTCGACATCGTCATCGATGCCTACCGTATCGAACTGCTTGAACCGCGCCAGCTAGGTGTCGGCTCGGGCATGTCGCAATATGGCTGGCGGATCGGTTCGGTTGCCGCCGGGGCCCTGGCACTGGTTCTGGCGGCACGGGTCGGCTGGGAGATTGCCTATCTGGCCTGCGCCCTCTTCGCCCTGCCGGCGATGCTGACCGGCGTGATTGTCGGCGAGCCAAAGCGGCACAAGGAGCCCACCGCAAGAAAGGGAATGGCCGAAGCGATCGGCGCCATCTGGGGTCCATTCGCGGAATTCTTCAGGCGGCGCGGTGCCTTCCTGGTGCTGTTGTTCATCCTGCTTCACAAGATCGGCGACACATTGGGCCAGCTGGTCCTTCGCCTGCTGCTCGACGACATGGGATATTCCAATGACGAGATCGCCATCTGGGATGTCGGCGTCGGCTTCTGGGCCTATCTGATCGGTATCTTCGTCGGCGGCGTGCTGTACGCCAAGTTGGGAATGAAACGGTCGGTCCTGATCAGCCTGATCCTGATGGGCGTCTCCAACGCCACCTTCGCATTCCTTGCCATGGCCGGCCAAAGCAACCTTGGACTGGCCGGCTGCATCGGATTTGAGAATTTCGCCAGCGGCATCGGCGGCGTGGTCGTCGTCGCTTACTTCTCGGCACTGTGCAACCTGCGCTTCACGGCGTCGCAATATGCGCTGATCTCCGCCGCGGCGAGCGTTGTCGGCAGAGTGTTGACGGGTACGACAGCAGGCGCGGTCGTGGAGGCGATAGGATTCGTCAACTTCTATTGGTTGACCACCGTAGCTGCCTTGCCGGGCATTATCCTGTTTTGGCTGATGATGCGTTCCGGCCTGGTAGACAGTTCGATTGGCGATGCAGGCGTGGTCGGTGAAGGCGACGTCAGGGCCGAGGAGCCTAGTCCGGCAGCGGACCGTTGAGGGCCAGCAGCTCGCCTGCCAGGTAGAGAGAGCCGAACACCAGCACCCGCGCGGGCTTCCGCAGCGCCGTCATGGCATCGCCCAGGCTCGAGCGGGCACGTGAGGGCAGGCCCATGCTTTCGGACAAATGTGCAAGTTCCTGGGGCGGCCGGCACGCATGTCCTTCGATGGGCAGGGTCAACACTTCCCGGGCGATGCCCTTGAACGGACGCAAGGTTCCCGCCGCATCCTTGGTCGCCAGGCTGGCGAACAGCAGAACCAAGGGAAGCGGGTCGTGCCAATGTTTCTTCGCAAATTCGGCGATCAACCGGGCCGCGCTGGGGTTATGGCCACCGTCGACCCACAATTCGCTGCCCCTTGGCAACATGTCGAACAGCGGCCCGCCATGAATCTGCTGCAGCCGGGCGGGCCACTGGGTCCAGCCCATCGCCGCGCTGAATGCGGACGGCGGTAGGGCAATGGCCGATTGGTGCCGCAGCATGGCCACCGCCAGGGCCGCATTGAGTGCCTGATGTTTTCCCGGCAGGCGGGGCAGGGGCAGGTCAAGTTCACCGTGGCGGTCGCGATAGGCCAGCTTGCCGTGCCGCACGATGGCGTCCCAATGCAGCCCCCGCGGCTCCCATGTGGCGCCGGCCTGGTGCGCGATTTCGCTGATGTGCGCGGCAACGGTGGCGGGATAGAGCTGGGTAACCAGCGGTACGCCGCGCTTTGCGATCCCGGCCTTCTCGATGGCTACCTCGATCATCGTGCTGCCAAGAAAGGCCTGATGGTCGAGGCCAAGGCTGGCGATCCCGCAGACGAGGGGCTTCTCCACGACATTGGTCGCATCCAGCCTTCCGCCGAGGCCGACCTCAACGATGCAGGCGTCCGCGTCCGCCTCGCTGAAGGCGAGGAAGGCGACTGCCGTGTTCACCTCGAACAGGCTGGCACCAATGTCATCATTGGCGTCGAGGACGCGGGCCATCAACTCGGCCAGCCGGCCGTCCTCGATCAGCTTGCCGGCGAGGCGGATGCGCTCGTTGTAACGGACCAGGTGCGGGCTGGTGAAGGCATGCACCCGCATGCCGGCTGCTTCGAGCGCGGCACGGAGGAAGGCGCAGGTCGAACCCTTGCCGTTGGTGCCTGCGACATGCAGCACGGGCGGCAGCCTGTCCTGCGGCCGGCCGAGCTTCTCAAGCAATGCGGCAATTTGATCGAGGCTCAACTGGTCCCGATCGTGGCTTTGCGTCGCCTGCCGATCGATCAGTCCCGCAATGCGCGGATCCGCAGAGCGGATCACTTCCTTCATGCCGCTTTCTTTGGCTTCTCAGGCGCCAGATAGTCGATCAGCCGGCCGAGCCGGTCCTTGAGCGCCTGGCGATGGACGACCATGTCGATCATCCCATGCTCAAGCAGATATTCGGCGCGCTGGAAGCCCTCCGGCAGCTTTTCGCGAATGGTCTGCTCGATCACCCGCTGCCCCGCGAAGCCGATCAGCGCGCCGGGCTCGGCAATTTGCACGTCGCCCAGCATGGCATAGCTGGCAGTGACGCCGCCGGTGGTTGGATCGGTAAGGACGACGATATAGGGCAGGCTGGCTTCGCGCAGCCGGGCCAGTGCAACCGTCGTCCTCGGCATCTGCATCAGCGACAATATGCCTTCCTGCATGCGCGCGCCGCCGGCAGCAGTGAACAGGATATAGGGACAGTTTTTAGCGATCGCCTTCTCTACTCCGGCGACGAATGCCGCGCCGACAGCGACACCCATTGACCCGCCCATGAAGGCGAAGTCCTGCACCCCGACCACCACCTGATGGCCTTCGATCTTGCCGATCGCGTTGATCAGTGCATCGCGCTCGCCGGTTGAAGAACGGGCGGCCTTGATCCGGTCGACATACCGCTTGGTATCGCGGAACTTCAGCGGGTCCTCGCGCACTTCCGGACTGGGCAGAACCTCATATTTCTTCCGGTCGAACAGTCCATCGAAGCGGACCGCGGGGCCCACCCGGTCATGATGGTCGCAGCGGGGGCAGACATACAGATTGTCCTCCCACTCCTTGGTGAAGACCATCGATCCGCATTTCTTGCACTTGTGCCACAGATTGTCGGCACTTTGTCGCTTGGTCAGCGATTGGATGCCCTTGCGGACGCTGCTCAGCCAGCTCATCGAAACCTCTTGATAATGCGGCGCGGGAGGTAGGTCCGCCGCGCGCCAATGTCTACTTAAAGGGTGCCGGCGATTTCCCGGACTGCGATGCCGGGATCCTCAGCGCTGGTCACCGGCCTTCCGATGACCAGGATCGAGGCGCCCGCATCGAGCGCGGCGCGCGGCGTCATCACTCTCTTCTGGTCGGCGGCATGGGCGTTGGCGGGGCGGATGCCCGGAACGACGAAGAAGCCGTCTTTCCAATTCTTACGCGCCGCGGCGACCTCATTTCCCGAACAGACGATGCCGTCGAGGCCGGCTTCCTTTGCAAGAGCCGCAAGCCGCTCGACCTGTAGGTGGCTGTCCGCCTTGATGCCGATCGACGCGAGGTCGTCGCCGTCCAGGCTGGTGAGCACGGTCACTGCGACGACCTTTGTTCCGGCCGGCGCGGCGGCCTTGGCATCTTCCAGCATCGCCCGCCCGCCCGCCGCGTGAACAGTGAGGACGGCCGGCATGATCGGCGCAAGCGCCTGGATCGACTTGGCGACGGTATTGGGAATGTCGTGCATCTTGAGGTCGAGGAAAATCGGCAGGCCCAGTTCGGCGAGCTCAAGCACGCCATGACGGCCGTTATGAAAGAAGAATTCCAGGCCCAGCTTCAGCCCGCCGGCGTGACGCTTCACCGCCGCGGCGATGGCTCGGGCGCGGTCCATGTCCGGCGTGTCGATCGCGACATAGATCGGGCTGGTCATGCCAGCGCCTCATCGGATTCTTCCGCCGGCGCGGTCGGAGGGGCGGCGACGGCAGGCCGCTCGGCAACCGCCAGCTTGCGCCGGAGATTCCACACACGTCCGCGCATGATGAGATAGGGCGGGAGGAAGCCGACCAGGAAAGTAATCAGCAATAAAAAGGGGAGCTTCACGTCGGCCTGGATGTTGCCCCACAGCGTAACCGTCACATCGTTCCAATTGCGATTGGCAAAGATTGCAAGCGAGACCGCCAGCACTACCCAGAACAAGGTCCGCAAAAAGTTCATCGGCTCTCCCTGGCTGGGGCTCTTAAGCGACTGCGCGGGCGCTGACCAGTCGTTGCCGTTCGCCGCTCGCCAGCATCGCTTCGGCGCAGGAAGATTCTCTAGGTAGTTGAGCGTTTTGGCCCCAGGGGCCACAGCGGTGACGGGGAGGTTGCGTTTTTTGGAACGTCAGTGGAAGATTGGCCTTGGCGCCTTTGCGCTTGTGGTGGGCGCGATTGCGCTCGCTCATCCATTCGGTAATTCCCACCAGTCCGCGGCAGTATCCCAGGCAGAGGCGAACGCGCGGATCAGTGCGAAGCTGGCGACCGTCGAGCCGGCCAGCCGCAGTCGGATCGACTATGCCAGGCTCGACGCCCGTCTCAATCGCATGGTCGAAAAGCCGACGATGGTCGGCATGGCGGTGGGAATTGTCGAAAACGGCCGCATCACATTCCTCAACGGCTATGGCGAAACGATTGAAGGGTCGGGCGAAAAGGTGACGCCCGAGACGGTGTTCCGCTGGGCATCCGTTTCCAAGGGCGTCGCCGCGACAATGGTCGGCAAGCTGGCCGAAGAAGGCCGCCTCCGCTTCGACCAGCCGATCGCGACCGTCGCGCCCTCGCTTCATCTGCCCGGCCGCAACGAATTCAAGGCGACCGTCGGCGACTTGCTCAGCCATCGCCTGGGCCTCTATCGCAACGCCTTCGACAACAAGCTGGAAGAAGGGCAGGACGTCACCTTCCTTCGCGGCACCCTTGCGACCTTGAACAGCATTTGCCCTCCCGGCACCTGCTGGAGCTATCAGAATGTTGCATATGACGCGGCCAGCGAAATCGTCGGCCGGGTAAGCGGCATGCGGTATCAGGAAGCGGTCGAACGCGAGCTGTTCGCCCCCCTTGGCATGACGTCGGCCAGCCTGACCCTCGACGACCTGGTAAAGTCCAAGAGCTGGGCCCGTCCGCACAGCGTCGGCCGCAGGCCGCTGGAAGTGAACGACGATTATTACCGGGTGCCGGCCGCCGGCGGCGTCAACAGCAACATCAAGGACATGTCGTTGTGGATGCTGGCCCAGATGGGCGAGATGCCGCAGGTGCTCAGTCCGCAGCTACTCGATACGATTCACCAGGGGCGGGTGAAGACGCCGGGCGAACGCGGACGCCTGAGGAAGTTCCTCGAGCGCCTGGGCGAAGCGCAATATGGCTATGGCTGGCGCAGCTATGAATATGCCGGGCACCACATCATCGGCCATCGCGGCGGCGTCAGCGGCTATCGCTCGCTGATCCTGTTCGACCCTGAGCTGAAGAGCGGGGTTGTGGCGCTGTGGAACAGCAATACGTCTCAGCCCGGCGGGCTGGAATTCGAAGTGATGGACATGCTCTACGGTCTGCAATTCCGGGACTGGATGGAGCTGGACAAGTCCGGACCGCGTCCAGCCGAGCCTAATGAGGTCGCGGCGCGCAGGGAACGCAGGCACAGCGCCTAGGCGGTTCGGTATCCGGTCGAATTCATGCTATGAATGCGGCTTGACGTAGTTGCGGGACAGGCGGGCAATGCGTCAGGGCGGCCGAGGGCCCGTCGCTCGTCAAGCACAAGGATTTGAACAATGAGCGCGGAAAGCGAGCGCGCTTTCCATTTCGAGCGCGCGGAACAGTGCCGAAGGATGGCGGCGGAGTCGTCGGATTCGGTGGTTCGCGGCCTCCATGAGCAGCTGGCCCAGTTTCACGAAGCGGAAGCCAGGCGTCACCATATCGAGCTGGCGGCGAACGAAGACCAAGGCTGATCAGGACTCCGGTGGTTCGTTATGCGACGCGCGGCGAATGTCGCGCCGGTCCTGACGGTGCGAAACGAAGCGGACCCCCATGCCCGCGATAGACAGCGTCATTCCGAGAGCGACCGCCCATGCATGCCATGACGGTTCGCCGGGCTTTGGCCATGCCACGATACCCAGGAACAACACGCTGATCGACGAGATCAGATAGCCCAGGCCTTTCAAGTCCATCGGCGCCTCTTCGGTCGGTTTGCATCACAGATACGCGCGGGATGGGAACTGGTGCCATCAGCTTGTCGTTGGATCGGCCAAACGCCTTGTAAGGAGCAAAATTATGGCGAATTCCAAAGAGATGGACGCGATTGCCCTGCTGAAGCAGGACCATCGGACCGTGGAAGAGCTGTTCGCTGAGTTCGAGAAGGCAAGCGGGGACGGCCGCAAGCAGAAGCTGGCCGAACGGATTTGCCTGGAGCTTTCAGTTCACACCGCCATCGAAGAAGAGATTTTCTATCCGGCATGTGAGGGCAAGGTCGAGGAGGACCTGCTCAAGGAAAGCTATGTCGAACATGACGGTGCCAAGCTGCTCGTCGCCGAAATCATGGCCGGCGGGCCGGACGACGAATTTTACGACAGCAAGGTGAAGGTGCTGCAGGAACAGATCGAGCATCATGTCGAGGAAGAGGAGAAGCGGGCAGAAGGGCTGTTCGCTCAGGCGCGCAAGGCGGAAATCGACATGGATGCGCTGGGCGAGCAGCTTGCCGCCAGAAAACAGGAATTGATGACCGATTTCCAAGCCAACGGCATCCCGGAACCCAGCTTCAAGACGATGGAAGAATTGCCCGGCTAATTGCGCCGAGCCGAGATGCGCTTCGTTGTCTGAGGTTCATAAACGGCTGATTTCGGCGATTTTCGGCAACCAAAACCGGCGAGAGTCGTTTCCTCTACATAAAGCCGGTCATTCCCGGCCGCGCCGATGCGTGGGCTCTTTGAGACACTCCGGCGCGCTTTTTTCGATCGAGCGGGGATTTGGGCGAGCGTGTGTGGAGATTTGTCATGCGTAAACTGATCATTCCCTTGCTGGCGAGCAGCGCCGCCCTGGCCGGCTGCGCGGTTGAGCCGGCGCCGGTTCGCCCGGCGACCGCCGCTGAGGCCGCCGCGGTTTGCGGCAGCTACGGCTATGTCGACGTCAATAACGACGGCGTCATCAGCGGCGATGAGTGGAACACCTATCGCACCAGCACCTACAGCTTCTGGGATACGGATCGCGACGGCAAGATCGACCGCGACGAGTTCGAACGTTGCTGGCGAGCCGGCGGCTTCTATCGCAGCGCCTATTACAACCCGGACTATTGGTCGCATTACTGGACGGCGTTCGACGCCAACGGCGACGGTTTCCTGAGCGCCGACGAATATTGGTCGTCCAGCGCTTGGTCGCGGATCGACCGGAACGCGAACGGCCGGATCGACGCCAACGAATGGGTCTGGTGGCCGATGTAACCGCGCGCAGCGGTCACCCTGTGTTGTTGCGTATTGCGTGGAGGCTTGGGCGGTCCATCCGTCCAAGCCTTTTTGCTGGCAGTGCGCCCTCTCGGCCATATCCCGGAAAATTTAGCCCGCCGCAGCCGGAGCCGCGGCGGGCACGGAAGCTCGGTACCTCCGTACCGGATCAACTGCAGCCCAATTGTTTCGTTCCCATGTCGTCAAGGAACTGCCGCAGCCTGTGTCGGCCGAGCAACAACCCGAGTTAGTCCCGGAGCAAATGGAGGTGGGCCGGGTCGACAATGTCCTGCTCATCCGGGTGCTTCTTCAGATAGGCCTGGAAGAAGGGACAGGTCGGGATGACTTTCAGTCCGCGGCCTCGAGCGGCGGCGAGCCCGGCCTTGATCAACGCGGTGCCAAGCCCCTGACCGCCATGACTCTCCGGCACGACCGTATGGTAGAAACGGATCGCTCCCGGCAAGAGATTATAGGCAGCGAAGGCGAACGCACCGTCACCGAGGTCGATTTCGAAGCGCTGGTGCTCTGGTTTGTCGACGATTGGTGGGTGGGTCATGAGCAGCAAATTCCATTGAACGTGATTAGATCTCACGGCTGCGGTGGCGAAATGCCTCTGCTTTCGCGCGATTGCCGCAACCTTCCATCGAGCACCAGCGGCGACGACCGGAACGCGATTGGTCCAGAAATAGGATGGCACACCCACTGCCCTCGCATTGGCGAACGCGTGATGCATCGGCGCTGCCAAACAGCTCCACGGCTTGACCTGCGATCGTTGCCAGCTGTTCGGATGCGCTGCCGCGCCTCACCACCTTCCCTGACGCAGACAAATTCGGCACGGCCGGCCGCAACGCGGCAATGGAATTCAATTGCTCGCGTGCCGCCCTGGAATTTTTGCCGAGAGCAAGGACGTAGATCGCCTCTCGAAGTGCGCGCGCCAGTGCCAAGTCTGACTCTACCGATCCGGGGCTTTCCGCCGCCAGGCCCGAACTGACCAACCAGCGGTCCAGATCCCGGGGACTGGCAAGCAGGTCCTTCGGATCATCCTTGAGACGCCTCGTCATCGTCGAGGTCAAATCAAGCGCCACATGAGCCCCGCGGAAACGAAACCCGTCGCGATCTTCTGGCAAAGGCAACATAGATAACCCTATTGACAGGTTATTCAATATAGGTCCAGTAACCGTATTAACAGGTTATGAGTGCAAGCCGGCAAGGGGCCCGAAGATGATCGATGAACTCTACGATCGCAGCTACCAACGGGGCCGCATTGAACTGAATGCCGCTATCGGTCGCCTGATCATCCGCATCCGTCAAACATGGTTGCAAGCTCAACCTGCACATTCTGTCGAATCCAAAGGAGCATCCCAATGCGACGGCAATTCATCGCGCTTGCCCTGTTCTCGCCAATGATAATGGGCGCGGCACCAGCCAATGACGAACTGACATTGGAAGGCAGCTGGACAATGGAGTCAGCCTACGAAATTCTCGCAAACGGCACCCGCGTGACGAACTATGGCGAGCACCCCAATGGCCTGATGCTGGTCGACCGGGATGGACGCTATTCGATCCAGATCTTCCGGCCGGACCGGCCAAAGTTCCAATCCGGGGACAAAACGCGTGGCGACCCGGGGGAATATCGCGCTGCCGTGCTGGGTTCGAGCACTCATTTCGGACGGGTTAAGGTCGATCCGTTGAAGCAGCAGCTGGTCTTCGACGTCGACGCGGCATCTTTTCCTAACTGGGAAGGCAAGCGGCAAGTGCGCAATTACAGCTATGCGGCCGGCATTCTAACCTACGCGGTTCCAGCGAGCGCATCGGGTAATGGGACGATTGCCTGGTCAGTGTGGCGGAAGATCCCTGATCCACGCTGATGCCCTGTTACTCACTGGAACAGCTTCTTCAGAAACACCGTCTCCACTTCGCGGCGAAGGTCGTTGTTGGGCTTCTTCAGGAAGCCGTGACCCTCGTCGGCGTAAAGCACGTACCAGGTCTCGACCCCATTCGCGCGGATGCCGGCGACGACCTGCTCGCTTTCAGACTGGGGAACGCGCGGGTCGTTGGCGCCCTGCATCACCAGCATCGGCTTTTTGATCTTGGCGACATTGGCCAGCGGGTTGATCCGCTGGAACGCGGCCCGCATCGCCGGATCCCGTTCATCCCCATATTCGGCGCGTCGGTTGTCGCGGCGATAGGCCTCGGTGTTGTTCAGGAATGTGATGAAGTCGCTGATCCCGTAGCGCTCGACGCCGCCGACCAGCCGGTCGGAATAATGGGTCATCACGGCCAGCGACATATACCCGCCATAGGATTGGCCATAGACCGCCACCTTGTCCTTATCGAGGTTCGGCTGGGCAGCGATCCAATCGAGCAGCGCGCCGATATCCTTGACGCTGTCCTCGCGCTTGGGACCATTGTCGAGGTTGAGGTAGCGCGTCCCATATCCGTCGCTACCGCGGACATTTGGAAGGATGATGGTGGCGCCCAGCGCGTTGGCCATCTGCTGCGAAATCGGGTTCCAGCGCGGCCGGGTCTGCGACTCCGGACCACCATGGATATCCATGACGACGGGCGTCCTGGCATCCGGCGCGATGCCGGCCGGGCGATAGACGAAGGCCGGGACCGACAGGCCGTCGAATGATTTAAACCGGATCAGTTGCGGTTCGGCCAGGGTGGCCGGGTCGATCGGGCCAAGCTCCGAATTGGTCCAGCGCGTGACCTGCCCGGAGGCACGGTCATAGACCCAGACGTCGCCGGCCGACTTGGCGGTCGACAGGCTGATGGCAAGCTTGCTGCCGTCGGGTGAGAATTTGAGGCCGGTCAGCACGCCGCCCGGCAAGCCGGGAACGGCAGTGCTGCGTCCGGTCCCGCGGTCGATCAGCGAGATGCGCGAAAAGCCATCTTCGTTGACGGCATAGGCGACGACCGCCCCGCCTTGGGCGGTGTCATAGGCTTCCACGTCCCATTGGAGCCCGGGAGTAATCGCGGCGCGTTTGCCGGAGGTGATGTCGAACTCCAGCAGGCGGCGGACATCGCTGCCGAGGTTGGTGATGGCCGTGATCCTGGATCCATCGGCCGACAAGCGCGCGTCCTCGTAGCGGGCCGGCTCCCTGGTCCAGGCGAGATCGCTGACCTGGCTGGTGGCGAGATCGAGCAGCGACAGCTTGTCCTCACGATTGGACAGGCTCAACTGGAGCAGGATGCGCTGACGGTCTGCGGAAATGCTCGCCGGCGCGATCGAGCCTTTGCCCTCATAGACGACGCGGCGGCTCGCCGGGTTGGCTGGATCGATGGTAACAATGGCCCGGTCGCCGCTGCCCTTAATCGCGCGTGACCATGCGGCCAGGCGGCCGTCCTTGCTGAACGTCAGGCTTTCGTTGCGCGTCCCGGGCTCGGTCAGCTGCAGCGCGTCGCCCGTCAGGCGCATGGCGAAATATTGAAACCATTCGTCGCCGCCGGTGTCGCGCTGGACGAAAAAGCGATTGCTGCCTGGAATGGTATGAGCGTCGGCCACCGGCTCGTCGAAGAAGCTGATCTGGGTGCGATCGGCGCCCGGCGCGGCAACGCGGTGGACCTGGGCGGTCGCGCCGAAACGGGTTGTGATGAGCATCGATCCGTCGGCCAGCCAGTCGCGGAACACGGCTTCGCGGTAATTCTGATAGCGCTGGACGCTCGCCTTCACCTCGGCCGGGATTTCCGGGACATTCTGGAGGGTTGCGGTACCGACCTGTCGGGTCTGGACAGACGTTTGGGCGAATGCCGCGGTGGAAGTGAGGATCGACGCAAGGATCAGGCGACGCAGGGCAGGGGACATGCGGGACTCCGGCAGATTTGGTTTGGCGAGGTCATAGGAAAGGAAATGCCAAGGGGGGAAGTGCCTGCGGACGATTATGGCGCGACCAGCCCGAATTGTTCGAACGTGAAATCGTGGCGCTCGGCCGAGGGCTGGGCTGCGAAAGCGGTCAGCTTGTTGCCCCGAAAGCGGAAATGCCAGCTACGCTCGCTGTTCGGCACGGGCTTCAGGAAGGCAGTCGGATCGAACAGCGCGGCATTGCGGCCGTCTGGCGGATCGCGGACGGCTTCGTACCGGATGAGCTGGGCACCGATCCTGCGGGCCTGCTGCGCCAGCTTCTGGCACGGGCCATAATCCCGCGGATCGGTCCATGAGGCTCGCCACTGGTCCAGGGGCGGTTCGGTGAGATCGAGGGCGCGTTCCACCTTGACCGTCACGCTGAACGCCCAATGCTCGAGCGTCGTTTCGGGAAGCTTCATGCCCGGCGACGCGGCAAAGAAGCGCATGCGCCAATAGGCAGTCTCCGCAACCGCCGTCCGCTGCGCTTCCGAACCGTAGAAAATGCCCGGCCGGTCGTGAGCCTGTCGAAACCTGGTGGGCTTTTCATAGCCATAGCGGAACGGCGTACCGAGCAGGTGATGGAGTCCCCGCGCCTCGGCCGGAACGGTTGGCTTCACCTCTTCGATCAGGCGTTCAAGCACATCCTGCGCGGCCAGCTCATCGACCAGGCGATCGGTGGAAATCCGGTGCTGCGCTTCGACGATGCGGAACAACCTGGAACGATAGGGGCGAAATTCCTTGGTTGTTGGGACGGGGTCAGACCTGGGCACGGAAATCGTCAATGTAGTTGGTCACTTCGGTCAGGCCACGGATCGTCAGGATGAGGTCGACGGGCCGACCGTCGAGGTCGGTGTTTTTTGTCTTGAGCCAACTGATCGAGGCCTTGTCGTCGCTGCCCATCAACGAATCCAGCGAGCGGAACAGGCGGACGAAATATTGGCTGAGCTCAAACGGCTTGGTGCCGCGTTCCAGCTGCCAGGAGCCGGCGCGCAGCCGCGATGCGGTGGGCCCGGAAACGCCAATGACCTTGCCGAGCGTTTCGTTGCTCAGCCCCCACAGCTTCGCGGCGTTGCCCACTGCGTTGGACAGCACGGCCGCCTCGCTCGGAATGGTGGCCTTATGCTTGGCTCGGGTGGTTTCCATAGCCTGTTCCTTTGAACGAACAGATATCATTTCATTCTGTAGAATTCAATAAGCGATCTCTAACTGCTTCGATTCACTCAGTTTGTCGAATTTCTCACCGAGTCTCGCTGCCTCGGAGATGGTATAGTGGGCGTCGGGCGATGTGTGCCCGCTTGGGGGAATAAGTCATGGAATATGAAGACGCTGGAGCCAGGAAAACACAGCTGATGGCCCTGTTGATGACCGTGGCCGTCGTTGGAGGAGCGATCGTCTACGCCTTGTCGGCCTGAAGCCGGCTCTCGTCAGTCCGATTAGGCGTGCCGTCACGGCGTATACGTGGCGTCGGGAGCATATTTTCTTCAGGGCAGCGAAACGAAGCTGTCCAGCACCCGCTTGCGGCCGGCCTTCTCGAACTCGATCTCCAGCTTGTTGCCCTCGATCGCCTCGATCCGGCCGTAGCCGAACTTGCCGTGGAACACGCGCTGGCCGACCGACAAATCGTCGCGTCCCTTGTTTCCCAGGCTGACGGCCGAGGCGCGCGCTTCTACAATCCGCTGCGGCTGGGCATTGAAGCTGCCGCCGGCTGCACGCTGCCAACCGGGCCCGCGAGAGGGCCGCGCGACATGGGCAAACGGATCCGCGCGTTCGCTCCACTGCGCGCGCCACAGGCTCTCGCCCCCCGTCATGGTGGTTTCTTCCTCGATATGGTCGCGCGGAAGCTCGGCGACGAAGCGTGACGGGATGCTGCTGGTCCACTGACCGTAGATGCGGCGGTTGGCCGCATGGAGGATCGTCGCCTTCCGGCGCGCGCGGGTAATCGCGACATATGCCAGGCGCCGCTCTTCCTCGAGGCTGGCAAGTCCGCCTTCGTCGAGCGAGCGCTGCGACGGAAAGACCCCTTCCTCCCAGCCAGCCAGGAACACGATCGGGAATTCCAGACCCTTGGCGGCATGGATGGTCATGATGGTGACCCTGTCGCCGGACTGCTGCGAGTCATTGTCCATGACCAGGCTGACATGCTCGAGGAAGGCGCCGAGGCTTTCATATTCCTCCATCGCCCGGGTCAGCTCGGCAAGATTCTCGAGGCGGCCGGCGGCCTCGGCGCTGCGCTCCGCCTGCAGCATGGCCGTGTAGCCGCTCTCGTCGAGCAGAATGCGGGCTAGCTCGGGGTGTGGAATCTCCCCGGCCATCTGCCGCCAGCGGGCGATGTCGGCGACGAAGCGGCCGAGGCTGTTGCGCGCGCGGGATTGAAGCTCATCGCTGTCGAGCATCGAAGCGGCAGCGAGCAGCAGCGGTTGCTGGGTCGCGCGCGCATGCGCGTGAATAGAAGCGAGCGCCTTGTCCCCGAGCCCGCGCTTGGGCTGGTTGACGATCCTCTCGAAGGCGAGGTCGTCCGCCGGCTGCGCGACTAGCCGGAGATAGGCGAGGGAATCCCGGATCTCTGCCCGCTCGTAAAAGCGGAAGCCGCCGACGATCTGATAGGCGAGACCGATGGCGATGAACCGCTCCTCGAACTCGCGGGTCTGGAACTGGGCGCGGACCAGGATGGCGCAATCGTCGAGCGAACCACCGCTGCGCAAATGCGCCTCGATCTCCTCGCCGACGCGGCGGGCCTCTTCCGGCCCATCCCATATGCCGATGACCTTGACCCTCTCGCCCTCATTGACCTCGGTCCACAAAGTCTTGCCGAGCCTCCCGGCATTATGGGCGATGAGCCCGGTCGCGGCGGCGAGGATATGCGGCGTCGAGCGATAATTCTGCTCGAGGCGGATCACCTTGGCGCCGGGGAAATCCTGATCGAAGCGGAGGATGTTGGCCACTTCCGCGCCGCGCCACGAATAGATCGACTGGTCGTCGTCCCCGACGCAGCACAGGTTGCGCCGCGGCTCGGCCAGCAGTTTCAGCCAGTCGTATTGCGAGGCATTGGTGTCCTGATATTCGTCGACCAGAATATATTTGAAGCGCGTTCGATAGCTTTCCAGCACGTCGGCGTGCGTGCGGAAGATGGTCAGCATGTGCAGCAGCAGGTCGCCGAAGTCGCAGGCGTTCAGGGCGCGGAGACGGTCCTGGTAGGCGGCGTAGAGTTCCTGCCCCCGGCCGTTGGCAAACGCCTCGGCATCGGCCGCGCCGAGCTGGGCGGGGGTCAAGCCCCGGTTCTTCCACTGGTCGATGAGGCCAGCGAGCTGGCGCGCGGGCCAGCGCTTCTCGTCCAGGTTCGATGCGCTGATCAGCTGCTTCATCAGGCGCAGCTGGTCGTCGGTGTCGAGAATGGTGAAATTGGACTGGAGGCCGACCAGCTCGGCGTGGCTGCGGAGCATTTTTGCGCCGGTCGCGTGAAATGTACCGAGCCAGGGCATGCCCTCGACGGCTCCGCCGGTAATCGCGGAGATACGCTCCTTCATCTCCCGCGCCGCCTTGTTGGTGAACGTGACCGCCAGGATCTCGCTCGGCCAGGCCTTCCGAGTGGCGATCAGGTGGGCGAGGCGGGCGGTCAGCGCCGCGGTCTTTCCCGTACCGGCGCCGGCGAGCACAAGTACCGGACCCTCCGTCGTTAGGACGGCCTCCCGCTGCGGCGGGTTCAGGCCCGCAAGATAGGAGGGCTCAGGCGTCAGGGGAGGGGATTCGGGCACTGTTTCCAGCTAGGGCGATGCGAACGAAACGGCAACCTGACAGGGGCTTGCCCAGGTTCGGTCTTTGGCAATCTGGCGTGGCGACTCGTCCTCCCGGGTGGAGGCCCGGCGCGATTCCGCCGACTTATGCGCGATATCCCCGTTATCCACAGGCATGAGGCACTATTTTTCCCTTTGCGCGACTCGGATTCATTGTGCAGGTTCAACTCGTGATCGGGACAGAAGTCCCCGCCTCACCAGAGGGCCGGCAACGGCAAGAAGGTGCGGCAGGTGACGGAAGGACCGATCTCCACCGGATGGCGATGAGGAGGGCTTCGGCCCAAGTCGGACCACCGGAAGAGGCGCCGGAAGAGTTGGCGTTACCTCTCGCAGTTCGCGGCTCCCCCTGGGGGCAGGCGACGCGGAGGGTGCCAACCCAAGAAGGGCCGCGGAAGGTTTCTGAACCTGCCCTCGGGCAGGACCAGTTACTGGAAGCGACGCCTGATCTGGTGAGCCAGGATCGAGTAGCGGAAGGCCTTCGGGTCGTCAGGCTAGCGAACACCGGCAGATCCTAGGTCGGTGCAGGTGGGGGCTGGTAGCAATACCGGCCCCCATTTCTGTTTGGGCGCTCTATATCTTTGGTGCGCGAACACGCGCCCTCAAGCCAAGTTTGAGAGACCGCTGGTCGAACAGGCCCGCCCTGTCGTCGACGTCATTTCGGATTAGCGCGACGCAATGCTAGCAATACAGCGGCAGCGAAGGGGGCGAATCGCATGCGCACGGGATTCTTGGCTTTCGGCTTGGCGGCATCATTCTTGATCGGCGCGTCCGTGACGGCGGCCGCACCGCCCAGACGCATCGGCCCTGAGGCATCGCCCATCGCGACATCGGTATCCGTCCCGCCGGGCGGCAGGCTGGTCTATGTCAGCGGGACCGTTCCCGACGCTATCAATCCTCGCCTTGAAGTATGCGTCATGGACGGCGTCTCTCCCGCACGGGAGGGCTGTCCGCATCCCGTTGAACGCTATGGCGATACTGAAACGCAAACCCGCTCGGTCTTGCGCAAGGTCGAAGCGGCGCTGAAGGACCAGGGTTTCGGCCTCGGCGACGTGGTGATGATGCGGATCTTCCTGGTCGCCCCGCCGGGGCAGCCGAGGATGGATTTCGCCGGGATGATGAAGGCCTATCGCGAATTTTTCGGGACGGCGGCTCAGCCGAACAAGCCGGCGCGCTCGACCATGCAGGTGGCCGGGCTGGTCGATCCCGGCTGGCTTGTGGAGATCGAGGCAACCGCAGCGAAATAGGGGGAAATATTATGGCACTGACTCGGCGTGCCTTGCTCACCCAATTAGGAACGGTCGGCGGCGCCGGCGTTGCGTTCCTCGGTATGGAAGCGCTCGGCCTGGTTCATTCCACCCCCGCAAGAGCGGATAATTTCGAGCTTCCCCGGGGTAGCGGCCGCGGCAAGTCGGTCGTCATCCTCGGCGCCGGCATTGCCGGCTTGGTCGCGGCCTATGAGCTCAAGCAGGCCGGCTACCAGGTGACGGTGCTCGAAGCGCGCGATCGCGTAGGCGGCCGGGTGTGGACCGTCCGCGGCGGCGACCGGATCGTTCATTCGGGCCGGCCGGATCAGCTCGCGCGGTTCGATAAAGGGCTATATTTCAACGCCGGCGCGGCACGTATTCCGCCCACGCATCGGCTGATCATCGGCTACGCCAGGCGCTTCGGCGTGAAGATGGAAAGCTTCGTCAACGACAATCGCGGCGCGGGATGGGATTTCGGCGGCAAGGTCCAGCCGGAGCGGCGCATGGTCTATGACCTGCACGGCCGCATCTCCGAACTGCTGGCCAAGGCGATCGACCAGAAGGCGCTCGACCAGGAAATGCCGAAGGGCGAGCTGGAGGCTTTTCGCCAATTCCTCCAATTCTACGGTCTCCTGGACGACAAGGGCCGCTATTCGCAGGCCTCGTTCGCATCGGGGTTCGCGACGGAACCGGGCGGCTATGCCCAGGCGCCGACGCCGCTGGCGCCGCTCACCATGAAGGAACTGCTGCCCAACCAGGCGATCGGCTTCCCCTATTTCTTCCAGAGCATCAACGACATGCAGCCGGCGATGCTGCAGCCGGTCGGCGGCATGGATGCGATCGCCAAGGCGATCTATGCGCAGGTCAAGCCGCAGGTACGGCTGAACGCGCCGGTTTCGGCGATCCGCCGGGTTGGTGAGAGGGTGAGGATCGAGCATGGCCCGGGCAAGCGGGTGACCGAGGCGGATTTTGCCGTCGTCACCTTGCCGGCTCATTTGCTGGAGCGGATTCCCAGCGATTTTTCGCCGGCGAAGAAAGCCGCGCTCAAGGGCATCAATTATTTGCCGAGCGTGAAGGTGGCATTCGAGGCGCCTCGCTTCTGGGAAACGGATAATGACCTGTTCGGCGGCCTTGCCTGGACTGATCGGCTCAACGAAAATGTGATCTATCCCTCCGACGGATTCATGTCGCCCAAGGGGATATTGGTGGCCGCCTATGTCGCCGGCTGGACCCATCGCGAGAATCCACAGAAATTCGCATCTTTGAGCGACGAGGAGCGATTCCGCATCAGCCGCGAAAGCATCGAGGCGCTTCATCCCGGCAAATCGAAACTGCTCACCAAGGGAGTGACCGTCGGGTGGGGTTATGTGCCCTATTCCGAAGGCGTCGGCGCGCTTTGGAACGAAGGACCGGCGGGCGAGCGCGGCCCGCAATATGCCGAACTGCTGAAGCCGGAGGGACCCATTTTTTTCGCCGGCGAACATCTGTCCTATGTCGGTCTGTGGCAGGAGGGCGCGGCGCTGTCCGCGCACGAAGCGATCAAGCTGCTTCAGTCGATGGCCGCCGAACGTTCGGCGCAAGCGGCATAATAAAGGAGGCGGCGGTGCTGGCCAGCCCGCCGCCTCGCACCCCGCCGGGAACGATCGGTCGGCAGGGCCACAGCCCAGCAAACGCGCGGATTGTTTCGGGGATGCACGGTTCGGCCCGAAAGCCGCCCACTTAGTCGCCAGTTGCTTTCGACGAACGGACCTAGCGAAGTTCCAAGGCGCGCGATAAGCCATCCCCCGAATAGCGAGCAGGAGGTGGCGATGCGGACGTTGATCTTGGCGGCATTGATGGCAACGGCGGTTCCGGCGGCAGTGTCGGCCGCGCCGGCGGACGTGAAGGCGAGCGTGACCGCAACGGCGGCGCGCAGCGAAGATAACGTTAAGCTTGATGAATCCCGCAAGCCGGTCGAGGTGCTGAAATTCCTAGGCCTGCAGCAGGGGATGTGGGTCGCGGATCCGTTCGGCGGCAACTTCTATTGGGCGGAGATCACCGCGCCAGCCGTCGGTCCCAAAGGCCGCGTGACGATCTGGGAGCCGCAGCAATTCTATTCCCAGAAGATGCTCGACAAATATGCGGCGCTGCATGCCCGGCAGCCGAACGTCTGGCTGCGTGTCAGCCCGATGGAAGCGCCCGACTTACCGGGCAAATATGACTTCATGCTGATCAACCTGGATTATCATGACGTCTATTGGGAAAGCGCGAAATATGGGATCGTGAAGATGGATCCCGACCAGTGGCTGAAGGCCGTCTATAACTCGATGAAGCCGGGCGCGGTGGTTGGCGTTATCGACCATGTCGCTGCTCCCGGTGACACGCGTGCAACAGTCGAAAAGCTGCATCGCATCGATCCCGCGACCGTGAAGGCGGATTTCCTGCGGGCGGGCTTCAAGCTCGAAGGGACCAGCGACATTCTGCGCAATCCCGCGGACGACCATAGTCTCAACGTCTTCGATCCGAAGATCCGTGGGAAGACCGATCGCTTCGTCTTCAAGTTCCGCAAGCCGCAATGAAGGCAGACAGCAAGCGCGCAACCTGGCTGGTACTCGGAGCGCTGGTCGCCGGGCTGTTGCTCGGCGCATTGTCGAACCAGGCCGGCGATGGCATTCGCCAGCCATTGATCAGTGTGGCTTCGACGGTTGGCGGACTGTGGCTGGACGCGCTGAAGATGACGGTCATCCCGCTGATCATCTCGCTGCTCATAACCGGTGTCGTGTCGGGCGCCGACCAGGCGAGGGCAGGGCGGGTCGCCGCCAAGTCCATTCTTTGCTTCGTCGTCGTGCTGACCACTTCCGCCGCATTCGGCGCGCTCGCCATGCCGCTGCTGCTCGAAGCCTTCCCACTTCCGACCGCCGCGGCCGAAGCGCTTCGGGCCGGCCTGGCCAGCGTCGATAGTGCGGCGGCAGCGGCATCTGTGCCGACGGTGCAGGATTGGCTGCGCAGCCTGATCCCGACCAACCCAATCGCGGCCGCCGCCGAAGACAAGGTGCTGGCACTGGTCGTGTTTACCGCCATCTTCGCCTTCGCCGTGACCCGCATCGATGCGGAGGGGCGCCAGGCGGTTGGACGCTTCTTCAAGGGAATCCAGGACGCGATGCTGGTGGTGGTCGGCTGGGTGCTTGCGCTCGCCCCGATCGGCGTACTCGGCCTGGCATTCGCGGTCGGCGCCGGAGCGGGCGGCGCGGCATTCGGGGCCGTGCTTCACTATGTCGTGCTGGTCTCCCTCATCGGGATAGTCGTGACCTTGGTCGCTTATGTCGTCGCGGTGGCCTTCGCCGGCTGGAATTTCCGTGATTTTGCGCGGGCGATGATCCCCGCGCAGGCCGTCGCCATTTCCACCCAATCGAGTCTCGCCTCACTGCCGGCGATGCTCGATGCGGCCAAGCAATTGAGGCTGCCGCAGCGCAATGCGGACGTGACCTTGCCGCTTGCCGTCGCCCTGTTCCGAGCGACCGGTCCGGCGATGAATGTCTCCGTCGCCATCTACGTCGCCTACTGGATGGGGGTTGAGCTGCATGCCGGCAACCTGATTGCCGGGTTCGCGGTAGCTGCGGTTGCCAGCTATTGGGCCGTGAGCCTGCCTGGCGCCCTGTCATTCGTCACGTCGATCGCTCCGATCGCGCTGGCAATGGGTGTGCCGATCGAGCCGCTGGCGCTGCTGATCGCGGTCGAGGTCCTGCCTGACATCACCCGCACCTTGGGCAATGTGACATGGGACGTGACCGCAGCGGGCGTTGCATCGCGCGGGGAGCGCGAGGCCAGCTAGCGGCTGGCCGTTCGTCGGCTTGTCGACGCGGCCACGGTACCCGTCGAGATACAGGTGAAAAGCGGACTGATTTGAGCTTCTCTGAAGCTGCGGCGCGAGTGGAGGGAAGACCCCTGACATCCCGACCCTCCTTCGCGTCGCACCCCAGTCATACGAACGAGGAGGTCAGCGCCCGGCGATTGCCCGGACCTGGTCGGCGTATAGACGGCCCACCGGCTGCTCATTTCCATCAGCCAGCCGCGCGATCCAGCGGCCGGATGCGTTGCGGCTGAAGCCGGCAATAAAGTCGCGGCGGACGATCGCGGACCGATGCAGGCGCACGAAGAGTTCGGGATCCAGCCCCTCCTCGAGCGCCGCCATCGAATGGTGGATCAGCCAGCTGCGCTTGGCGACATGGAGGCGCATGTAATCCCGCTCGGCGGTGACGCGGTCGATATCGCGCGCGGCAATTCGAACCAGGCCGGAAAGGTCGGACGCCCAGAATTCTTCGAGCCAGGGGGATAATGGCGCGACAGGGGTCTCTTCGGGAGAGCGTTCGGCGCGGGCGATCAGATAGGCGCGAGCGCGGTCGATGGAGCGAGCCAGTCGCTCGGCGTCGACCGGCTTCATCAGATAGTCGATCGCAGCGACATCGAAGGCAGCGACCGCGAACTGGTCAAAGGCCGTTACGAAAACCACTGCCGGTGACTCGCCGCTGCGCGACAGCGCGCGGGCAACCTCGATGCCGTCCAAACCGGGCATTGCGATGTCCAGCAACACCAGGTCCGGCTCCAGCGCTTCGGCCATGCGTACCGCGCTTTCGCCGTCATGGGCGGTGCCGACCAAGTGAACGCCCTCGATCCTGGCGAGGAGCATCTGCATCCGTTCCGCTGCAAGCGGCTCGTCGTCGGCAATCAGTATTTTGAGATCGGTCTCGTCAGTCATCTTCTTCCAATGGCATGGCGAGGGAAACTTCGTAACCGCCTTCGATGGGGCCGAAGCGGCAATCGGCGCGCTTGCCAAAATGCGCTTCAAGGCGCTGGCATACGTTGGCCAGGCCTACCCCGGTACCAGTGAACGCCGGGGAGGGCGCGATTTTCTTGGTCGGGCCCATCGCCCGATTGACGACGTCCAGTTGCATCCTGCTGCCGTCCAGGTGCCTCGCACGGATCGAGAGCTTCACCTTGGCGGTCGTCTGGGACACGCCATATTTGATCGCGTTCTCGATCAGCGGCTGGAGGATCAGTGCGGGCACGCGCGCCTGTTCCAGCTGCTCGGGAATGTCGATGTCGACCTCAAGGCGGTCGGGGAAGCGGACTTTCTCGATATTCAGATACATCCGCTGCAACCCGATTTCTTCCGCCAGGCTGACGTCGGCCGATGGATCGACCGACAGGCTGGTCCTAAAGAAGGTCGAAAGCGCCATCAGCATTTCCTCGGCCTTGTCGGAACGTCCCGACATCACCAGCGAGGACAGGCTGTTGAGCGTGTTGAACAGGAAATGCGGGTTGACCTGATAGCGCAGGGCACGGACCTGGGCGGCATGGGCGGCGGTCTCCGCCTCGGCCAGCCGAAGCTCCGTCAACCGGGTGCGATGCTGCTGCGTCATCGCGATGAAGAAGGCGCACCAGGCGGCAAGCAGGAAATACCAGGTGACCGTGCCGTCGGCGATCAGCCTGGGCATCTTGGAGGCGATCATCTCCTCCACCGGCGGCAGGGTCACCTCCAGCTCGTCGCCGTCATCCTTGACGATCCTGATGACATTGCCGCGCTGGACGATGGCGACGCCTTCCTGGGTCATGATCTTGCTCGCCGGGGCGATGGGATCGGACCAGGTCGCCATGCGCAGGCTGGCCATGGACATCAGCACGGCCGCCGGTAGCGCGGCAACCGCCGCGACGATCGCCATTCGGCGGATGCTTGCGTCACGCGCGAAGATGCGGATCGCGATATAAATGAAAAATGTGAGAATGAGGCCGAGCGCCGCGTTGATGCCGCGATAACTGATCGCCGAGGCGGCTTCAGGATCGAACAGGCCGCGCAACAGCACGGTGACGAGGTAAAATGCCCAGAATCCGATGATCGACTGCGTCGCGAGACGCCAGTCGGCAAACCGGCCCTGGGGCGAAAAGGGGGATAATGCGGCCATTGCCATTCTCATTAGGGAACCTTGCCCCCAAACCACAATGTTACGCTTGTCCGTTGGCAGATGTGCACCGGCAATCGGTCGAACAAACCGGCTGCGAAATGCGGAACGGCTCGCGGCGGCACTCGTTCTGCGCGTGAACCTATTCGCAAGGGCTCCACCATGACGGACCGGAAAAAAGATCAAAAAAAGTCGGATGCGCCGCCGCCGACCTTGTCCGGCGCGCCCGATCCCGCAATCGAGCTGAAGGTCAAGAAGCACCCGGAGGACGAGGATGCCAAGGCCGACCTTGGCAGCGACGAATCGATGGACGCATCCGACCCAAGTGCGGCAGCGCAGCCGGGCAATACCAATGAACCGGCGCCTTCATCCGGTTTTCCTGAGAAGCCTCAGAAAAAGTGACGCCCACGCAATAATTTAGCGCTACCGCGGAAAATCCCTGAAATCATCGTGCCCGAAAGAACACAGGTGACCAAAAGAAGTCACCAATGTGAGGATTTCATATTGCGGGCGGGACTCCCCTTTGATTCAATATGAATGGGGGGTGGGATTTTGGTTAAGAGATTGGAAACCCAATCGGCCTCATGATCCTGCCTGAGGGTAAAAGGAGTCGGGGATCATGACGACGAGGACGAGCCAGCCCGCGGGCGGCGCTCTCCTAATTTCGGAGATGAAGGAGTTCGCCTCCTTCCCAAAGGCAACGCAGCGCTACATTCGCCGTTCGCTCGATGTTGCCTACGGTCGCTCGGATCCACTCGAAATCTGGGCTCGCGATGAAATCGAGGCCGCCGCGATCACGGCTCAGGCCCGCTTCTATAAACAGCTTGATCATCTTCGCGTACAGATCCCTGACGATAGTGGCCTCGACATGATCGAGCCATTCCTGGGCATGCTGATCACCTTGGCAGCCTTCGACCTGGGCCAGGACCGGCTGCAGAATTTCGCCGCCTTCCGCTTCCTTTACGAACGGTTGCTGGGCGCCGGCGTCCGGCCGTGGCTGCCGGCAGCCTTCTGCGCCGCCGCCGCCTTGCCGCACCTTCACCCGGATCGCCGCCGCACCTTGCTTCAATCGATCAGCGAAAGCGCGGCGACCGCGCCGGGTTGGTCGACCAGGGAGCCGGTGTTCTGGCCGGAATGGGTCGAGAAAGTCGACGTCGCCGCCGCTGCCTGACTCAGGCGGGAAGCTTCACCGTAGGATAGATTTCGGCCAGCCGCTCGAGGCTGCTGCGCGCGTCCTTGTGATGAACGAAGATGCCGCCGGCATCCTCCCATTTGTCGCGGTGGTTGGCCCGGTCGTCGACCAGCACGTCCGCGCCCTTCATGTGCCGATATTTGTCGCGCGCCATGCAGGTGATGATGTGCGTTCCCGGAAAATGCTCCTCTGCCCACCGCACCTTTTGCGGCGCCGCCCAGTTGCCGAGCGGTAGGCCGGTCAAGATGATCGGGTCGAGATGGGCCACCGCGTCGAACAGCTGCCGGGCGTCGGGCATCAACGGCAGGCGGCCGTAAAAGTCCGTCGCCCGTGCGATCCGGCGCCAGAATTCGCGCCTGCCATGGCGCTCCTCGAACGCATGCGGGGACAGGCCCAGCAATTGCCTCGCCCCGGCATCGAAATCGGCGAGCACGCCGTCGCAATCCAGGAACAGCTGCGGCATCATGGCCACCGGGCTGGCTCGACCTTGATGGCGATCGGCTCGGCGAGGCGCGTCCACCCATATTCCTTCAGCACATCATTGCTTTCCCGCGCCTCACGGCCTTTCGTCTTGTCGAGCGACCAGGTGATGTGAAATGTCGAACCGTCAGGCCGGTCGACCGTGCCGTTGATCGACGTCACCAGGCATTCCAGGCTGTCCTTATCGTCCGCCCGCCCGACGACCGCGGCATTGACCGGGCCCGGCAGCTCGTTCCGCTCGGCATTGGTCTTTAGAGTCACATGATCCGCGATGACATTGCTGTATCGCGGCGGGAACTGCCGCAGCAGCTCTTCGCGCTCTGCTCGATCGAGCTTCCAGCCGACGATTCTCCCAAGTCTGGCCATGCCTGCCCAATGGCCCAATGCGGCTCGGGTTCCTAGGAATCCAGCCGCTGGACCAGCTCGGCGGCAAACTCGCTCAACGTATCATCCCTGGCACCCAGGATGGCGATGCGATCGCCCGGCAGGGCTTCTCCGAATAGTCGTTCGCCAATCGCCGCGCGCTGCGGGATATGCTCGGCATGGCCGCCGGCATGCTTAACGGCTTCGGCTAGCCAATCGGATCCTCGCGACTTGTCGACCGTGCCGCCCTGGTAGACGGGATCGGGCAGGAATAGCCGGTCGCCTTGGCGCATGCCCTTGGCAAAGGTCTCCGCCAGCTCTTCCCCCATCTTGGCAAGCGGTCCAAACCCGTGCGGTTGGAACATGATCAGCAGCCGGCCGGGTTGAGCGGTCAGGGTCGCCAGGGTCGCCGCGATCTTGTCGGGGTTGTGGGCGAAGTCGTCGATCACCGTGACGCCGCGCGCGGTGCCGACCGTCTCCAGCCGGCGCCTCAGCCCGGCAAATCGGGCCAGGGTGGGGGCGGCCTCGTCAAGCGGAATCCCGAGCGCATGGACCGCCGCGAGGGAGGCTAGCGCATTCAGCGCATTGTGGCGGCCCGGCACCGGCAGCACGACTTCATGCTCTTCGCTTCCCAGCGCCGCGGTGAAGCGCACTCCATCGGGCAAAAGCTCGAGGTTCCTTCCGACCAGCAGCGCAGCGGGGCTGTCGAAACCGAAACCGATAAGCCGTTCCGGCGGAAGCGAATCCGCGATCAGCCTGGTCTCCGGGTCATCGAGATTAGCGACGGCCCGGTCCGCAGCGGCAAGGAAGCCGGAGAACAGTGAACGCAACTCCTCCATTTCCTTGTGGTCGAGGCTGATATTGCAAAGCACCGCGACGGTCGGCCGATAGAGGGCGATCGAGCCGTCGCTTTCGTCGACTTCGCTGACAAATAGTTCCGGATCGCCGACGAGCGCCGATGCGAAGGGCGCGCTGGGCGAAACGAAATTCTTCATCACTGCGCCGTTCATGACGGTCGGTTGCCGGTGGAGCGCATTGAGGATCCAGCCGATCATGCCGGTGACCGTCGACTTGCCGCTGGTTCCGCCAACGGCGATGCTTTTCTGTGCATCGTTGAGCAGCTTTGCCAGCAGCTGCGGGCGAGTAAGATGCTCGAGCCCGAGCGCGCGTGCGCGAACCACGTCGGGAACAGTCTCTTCGATGGCGGCCGAGGTCACCAGCTTCATGCCCTCCTTGAGACCCGTTCCGTCCTGCGGCGAAAGGCCGATGCCCAGCGAGCGCAGATATTCGAACTTGTTGGAGAGCCGTCCGGCGTCGAGCGAACGGTCGGAGCCGGCGACGCGCGCTCCGCCGGCGCGCAGGATGGCGGCCAGGGGCAGCATGCCGCTGCCGCCGATTCCGCAAAAGAAATATTGATCAGTCATTGGCGCGATGGCCTAGGCGGGGATGCGGTCCTGTGCAATTCATCCAGTCATGAGAATTGCGGTCGTTGCGCCAAGCTGCACCTTGAGGCCGGACGCTGCCGATGCTGTCACCGCTATCGCAGCCGCCCGCGGCGACGTCGAACTGATGATTCATTCGCAATGCTTCCTCTCCGACGGCCATTTCGCCGGGCCCGACGAAGCGCGCCTTATGGCATTGCGAGAGGTGATGGCGGATGACCGCTATGACGCCATATGGTTCGCGCGCGGGGGCTATGGGTCGAACCGTATCGCCGAAGCCGCGGCATCAAACCTGGCTCCGGCGGCGCGGGCCAAGACATATCTTGGCTACTCCGATGCCGGCTTCCTGCTGGCCGCATTCCACAACGCGGGATTGAATGTTGCGCATGGGCCGATGGTCCAGGACATCCTGCGCGCTGACGGCGAAGCGGCGATTCATCGCGCGCTCGACTGGCTGGTCAGGCGGGACGAGGGCTCATTGGAGCCGGGCCTGAAGGCTGGCCAGCCTGCCATGGCGTTCAATCTCACCGTTCTCTCGACCCTGCTCGGGACACCGATCGAGCCGGATTTCGGCGGTGTTGAGCTGTTGATCGAGGATGTCGCCGAGCATGAATACCGGATCGACCGGGCGATGTTCCACGTTAGCGGCAGTTCATCCATGCGCCGCTTGGCCGCGATCAGAATGGGCCGGATGAGTGAGATCCCAGAGAATGATCCGCCGTTCGGGGGCGATGCCGAATCCATCGTTCGCGACTGGTGCGAGCGGTCGGGAATCCCTTTCTGCGGGCACGCAGATATCGGCCATGACGCCGCCAATCGGGTCGTCCCGTTCACTATTCTGTCGAATTAACCAATTTGATGCTCGTCTCCCTCTTGCGCACAGAGGGGAATCGCGCTCTATTTCCCTCAGAACAACAGGAGGGCCAAATGGCAAAAGGGACTGGTCGTAAAGCAGGTGGCGGACTTGCCCGCCCCGTAACCCCATCGGCGGATCTTGCCGCTATCGTGGGGTCGAGCCCGCTGCCGCGTAGCGAGGTCGTTTCGAAGGTGTGGGATCATATTCGCAGGAACAACCTGCAAAACCCGAATAACAAGCGGGAAATTCTTGCTGACGACAAGCTCCGCAAGGTCTTTGGCACCGACAAGTGCACCATGTTCGAAATGAACAAGCATCTGTCGAAGCATTTGAGCTAGTTCGCCTGCCGCCTCTAGCCGCGGCAAGCGAATGAGGAGGGGCTCCGGCGCTGCCGGGGCCCCTTTCGCTTGGAGTCGATTCGCCGCCCGGAGGCAGTCTAGGCGCGAAAGGCGCTGGTCAGCGGCTCGGAGATGACCGGATAGCCCCGTCCCTCCGGAATTCGGACATGCGGCTCGCCGCCGATTTCCTCGACCCAGGGGATGATCGTTTCCAGCGAATGACTCCGCGCGTCCGCCATGGCCGAATCAAGCTTGGCGTGCTGGGCCAGCCGCTCGAGGTTTCGCTTGGTCGGAAATATGGCGCTGGCCCCGCCCTCGGCAATGCGATGGAGCAATTCTGCGGGACTCGCCCATTCCGCGGCAATGCATTCACCCTCCTGGGGATGCGGAGGCCAATCGCCCGCCGGAGCCGGGACCAGGAAAAAAAGCGTGTCGAATTTTCGCGGTTGCTTGAAAGCGGGCATCCAGCGGGCGAAAGGCGCCAGGCTATCGAGGTCGAGTTCGATCGCATAGTCGCTGAGCAATTCGGCAAGGTCCCTGCCCTGGTGCAGAGCGACCTGCAGTTCTCGCCCGATCTCCGGCCCGACCGATCCCTTGATCCCGGCAACGACGCCGGTTTCCTCGATCGTTTCGCGAATGGCAGTGACCTTGGCGGCACTTTCCGGCCGCCCGAGTAGATTGGCGAGGTTGCGATCGGCTTCGTCAACCCTCCCTCCGGGGAACACGATGGCCCCGGCCGCAAATGCCATTCGCTGGGAGCGCTCGACCACCAATATTTGCGGATCGGCCGTCGTGTCGCGCCATACCACCAGGGTGGCCGCGGGGATGGCGTCTTCGCTCATCGGTCGGCAGTAGCAGGATTGGCCAAATGAAAAAGAGCCGGCAGCCATGATGGCGCCGGCTCTTCGTTTCCGCCCCAAATTGGAAGCGGAAATAGTCTTACATGGCGTTGACGTTGGACGCGTTTACGTCGGCTTCGTCGATCGCTTCTTCCTTGTTTTTTCCTTCATCGCGAAGCGCATCGGCCTGGTTCTCGAGGGCGTCAGCCTCCGCCGGATTGGCGGCATTGTCGGCGGCGGCGTCAAGATTGTCGGCCGCGGCGTCATAATTGTCCGCGACATTGTCACCGGCCGTGTCGTCCCCCTTGCCGCCGCAAGCCGCCAAGGCGAGAGCAGCGGCACCGACCAGCGCGAACGAAAGCTTCTTCATCAAAAATCCCCTTTTTCCAGTGCGGTGGCTGAATCGCCGGCCTCACTTGACCGCTTCAAACGCTACCGCATTCAAGACGGTTCCGTGACGACGCCCAATTTGTCAATTGGTTGCATCACAAGGCCCCCTCACCTATCTTAGAGGAGCCGGGCAACCGGCTATGTCGGTAGAATATCGGGTGGAATAGGCATTTCGGACCCGGGGGGCAGTACCCCGGCGCCTCCACCACCAGCCCTCGCTGACAGCGAGCGTTGCTGATGGGGGCGAAACAGGATCGACGAGTGCAATAAAGTCCCGGTTGCCGATCGGATTGAGCCACCGCAACGGCTCATTCACACAAGTGCCAACGATAACGAGGCGCTCGCTCTTGCCGCGTAACTGAGGGCCTAACGGTCTAAAGTTACAAAGCTAAAGCGCGGTCGGACCCCACCGGGCAACAGAAGGGGATTCCAGCGGCACGGGAGGCGCCGGGCAACAGAAGCCTCCCACCTTTCCTTTAAATTCCTCCGTTGGTCGAAGCCAGGCTTGCTGCGCGCCGCCGCAAGCCGCAGGCTGCAACGAACCATTATTGGGGGGAATCGCCATCATGACCTATCGCCGTGCGCTGATCGCGCTTAGCCTTGCCGTTTCACCCGTCGCGCTCGCTGCCGCACCGGTTGCCAAGCAGCAATTGCTCGTTCCTCCCGCGGGCGCCGACCATTTCGTGGTGATTTCCGAGGCCGGCAAGCATGGCGACGAATATCGCTGGACCCTGCCCGACGGCAGCGTCGCCTATCGCGAATCCATCCTGCTGCGCGGCCTGGTGTTCGAGCAGGACGAGGTCATTCGCTTCGATGCGGCCGGAAAGCCGGTTAGCGTCACCATTCGCGGCGTGACGCCGAGCGGCGATTCCGCCGAGACATTCGCGATCGACCAGGCGATCGGCCGCTGGAAGACTCCCGTCGACGAAGGCGAGGGGCCGGCCGGCCAGGCGATGTACCTGCCCTATGGCGGGACCTTCCTTGCCAATGATGCGGGAATTTCGCCGTTCCTTCGCGCCGGCGAGGGCGGGCTGGCGCTGCTGCCGTCGGGCCGCGGACGGCTCGAACCGTCGCGCACCCTGAGCGTGACCGGGCCGGACGGGGCCAAAACCATCCGGCTGTATTTCCTGAAGGGGGTCGGCCAGTCCCCGCAGCCCGCCTGGCTGGACGAGAAGGGCAAATTGTTCGGCTTCTTCGGCGGGCTGGGGCTGGTCCCGGCCGGTTATGAAGGCAACCTCAAGGCGATCATCGCCGCGCAGGAGGAAGCCATTGCCGAGCTCGCTCCGGCCACCGCCAAGAAATTCCTGACAGCCGATGCGCGCCAGCCGATCCTCTTCCGCAACGTCAAAATCTATGACGCCGACAAGGAGCGGTTCGTTGCGGGGCAGAATGTCGCGGTGTCGAACGGCAAGATCGTCAGCGTCGGCACCGCGCTGCCCAAGCTTCCCGCCGGTGCCCGCGTGATCGACGGCGCCGGCAAGACGCTGGTGCCTGGCCTGTGGGACAGCCACATGCACGCCTCGGACGATTTCAATGTGCTGAGCGAAGTCGCGCTCGGGGTGACTTCGATCCGCAATCCGGGCGGCAGCATCGAACTCGCGGTTTCGCAGCGGGATCGCCGGGCCAAGGGGCTGTTGCTTGCTCCCGAGACGTTCAGCTCAGTGATCATCGATCAGAAGGGACCGCTCGCGGCGCAGGGCAGCGTTACCGTGTCGAGCCTCGACGAGACGCTGGCTGCCGTGCGCAAGGTCAAGGACGCCAACCTCACCGCCGTCAAATTCTACACCTCGATGAACCCGGAATGGATTCCGCCGGCGGCCAAGCTGGCGCATGAGCTCGGGCTGCATGTTCACGGCCATATTCCGGCGGGAATGCGGACGCTCGATGCCGTCAACGCCGGCTATGACGAGATCACCCACATCTATTTCGCCACCATGCAGGCGATGCCGGACGACGTGGTGGCAAAGTCGAACACGACGCTCCGAATGACCGGCCCTGGCCGCTACTTCAAGGACGTCGACTTCAACGCCGAGCCGACCAAAACGGTGATCAAGACGCTGGCCGATCGCAAGATCGCGGTCGACCCAACACTGGTTGTGGTCGAAGGCGTGCTGGTGTCCGAAGCGGGCAAGGTTTCGCCGGCCTATACCGCGTTCGTCGGGACGCTGCCGCCGGCGACCGAGCGGGGCTTCAAGTCCGGACCGATCCCGCTGCCCGAGGGCACGACGCGCGCCGACGCGGTGGCCAGCGTCAAGCATATGCTCGAATATGTCGCGGTGATGCGCAAAGCGGGCGTTCCGATCGTCGCCGGTACCGACGGCAGCGGCATCGAACTGGTCCGCGAGCTCGAGCTTTACGTCGAGGGTGGAATGACCCCGGCGGAGGCGCTTGCGACCGCCACGATCGATGCGGCGCGCAACGTCAAGGCTGATCAGCGCACCGGTTCGATCGCGGTCGGCAAGGAAGCCGACCTGCTGCTTGTCGATGGCGATCCCGAGAAGATTATCGGCGACTTGCGCCACGTCGACCAGGTGGTGATGGACGGCGCGCTGCTGGACGGCGACGCGCTGCGCAAGGAGGCCGGCTTCAGCGGCAAGCCGAAGTAAAATTTTGCGCCGGCGAAGCTCGTCGCGGATTTCGGTCAGCAGCTCGACTTCGCTCGGCCCGGCGGGGACTTCCTCTGCCTTTTTCATTGACCTGGTGGCGGCGCGGACCAGTATGAAGATGACGAATGCCAGGATCAGGAAGTTGATCAGCACGGTGATGAACGTACCCCAGCCAAGCACCGCCACGCCCGCTTCCTTAAGCGCGGCATAGCTGGCCGGATCGCCCTTGAACGTCACCGGGATCGGTCCCAGCACGGTGAAATAATTGGCAAAGTCCAGGCCGCCGAAAATGGCGCCGACGATTGGCATGATGATGTCGTCGGTCAGGCTCTTGGTGATGGTGGCGAATGCGGCGCCGATGATCACCGCGACCGCGAGGTCGAGCACATTGCCCCTGGCAATGAAGGCCTTGAATTCGGAAAGCATGGAATTCCCCCGAAGTCCTGGATCGGAAATCCGACCCTGACCGGTTCCGGCGGCGATTGAAAGGGGGAGGGGAGTGTCCTACCTATCTAAGCCACTCTGGCCCTGATGGGGGATTTGGTCATGACTATGCTTCGCCGTTTTGGACTTTTGGCGCCGCTCGCCGCGCTTGGCCTCGCCGGGTGCGGGCTGAATTCGGTTCCCACCGCGGAAGAGAATGTCAACGCCAAGTGGGGCAATCTGCAGAGCGAATATCAGCGCCGTTCGGACCTCATTCCCAACCTGGTCGAAACGGTCAAGGGCTATGCCAAGCAGGAAAGCAACGTGTTGATCGAGGTGACCCGGGCCCGGGCCGACGCGACCCGCGTTCAGCTCAGCGCCGACGATCTCGACGATCCGGCCAAGGTCCGCGCCTTCAACGATGCCCAGAACCGCATCACCCAGGCGATCATCCCGCTGCAGCGGCTCCAGGAAGCCTATCCCGACCTCAAGTCGAACCAGAATTTCCTGACCTTGCAGAGCCAGATCGAAGGCACCGAAAATTCGATCCTGGTCGCGCGGCGCGACTATAACGAGTCGGTGCAGGCTTATAATACCCGCATCCGCACCTTCCCCGACGCGATCGGCGCCAAGATCTTCTACGGCGCCAAGCCCAAGGTGCCGTTCGAGGCGGCGGCCGGAGCCCAGGAAGCGCCTAAGGTCGACTTCAATACCGCGGGCTGAGATGATCCGCTTCCTGGCCGGCCTGGTGCTGGCGGCGTTGCTCGCCGCCTCGCCGGCCCATGCCCAGACCTTCCCCAAGCTGACCGGCAGGGTGGTTGACCAGGCCGACCTGCTGACACCGCAGCAGGAAGCAGATCTCAGCGCAAAATCCGAAGCACTGGAGCAACGGACCGGTCGTCAGTTCGTCATCGCCACCGTCCGCAGCCTCGAAGGGCGGCCGATCGAGGACTATGGCTATCGGCTCGGTCGCGACTGGGGGATCGGCAACGAGCAGAAGGATGACGGCGTCATTCTGCTGGTCGCGCCAAACGAGCGGAAAGTCAGGATCGAGACCGGCTATGGCGCGCGCGTATTCCTGACCGATGCCGTGTCGAGCGTCGTCATTCGCGAAAGCATCCTGCCCAGGTTCAAGGCGGGCGACTTTCCCGGCGGGATCGCCGCCGGTGCCGGCCAGATCGTCACCATGATGGAACTGCCAGCAGCGGAAGCCGCGAAGCGCGCGCAGGAGATCGGGGCCAAGGAAGCCCGGCGGCAGAAGGGCGACGTCAACCCGATTCCGGTCATCTTCATCGTGATCCTGTTCTTCGTGATCATCGGCAGCCTGGCGCGCGCCGCGGGTGGGCGGCGCTATCGCCGTCGCAGTGGGATCAGCCCATGGGTCATCCTCTGGGGCCTCGACGCGCTGAGCCGAGGCTCGCGGCGCGGCGGCGGCTGGGGCGGCGGAGGCTGGGGCGGCGGAGGCGGAGGCGGCGGCTTTGGCGGTTTCTCTGGCGGAGGCGGATCGTTCGGTGGCGGCGGCGCCTCGGGGGGATGGTGATGCTGAAGTTGAGCGAAGAGGATCATGCGCGGGTTAGCGTCGCGATCGCCGCGGCGGAGGACAAAAGCGACGGCGAGATCATTGCCATCGCCGCCGACCAGTCGGATGCCTATCACGACGTCGGGCTGCACTGGGCGGTGCTGGCGATGGTTGCGGTCCTCGCCTTTTTCGCGGCCATGCCGCAGCAGCTCGAGGCATGGCATGACCGGCTGAGCGGCTGGTCGGCGGCGCCGGGCCTGCGCGAACTGCTGACCCTTCTTCTCTTCTTCGCACTGCTGAAATTCCTGGTCGTGCTTTTCCTGTTGAAATGGCGTCCACTCAGGATGTTGCTGACACCGGGGTCCACCAAGACAAGGCGTGTGCGGCGCCGTGCCGTGATGCTGTTCAAGACCGGCGCCGAGCGGCGGACGATCGGCCGCACCGGCATCCTCATCTATCTGTCGATGGCCGAGCACCGTGCCGAGATCGTTGGCGATGAGGCCATCACCAAGGTGACGACGCCCGAAACCTGGGGTGAGGCAATGGCGGCGCTCATCGCCGACGTGAAGGCCGGTCGGCCGGGAGACGGGATCGTTGCGGCAGTGGGGATCATCGGTCAGGTGCTGGCCGAGCATTTCCCCAAGACCGGCACCGACACGAACGAGATCCCGGACAAGCTGATTGAACTATGAGCGACAACAAGATCGTCGAATGGGAAGGCAAGTATATTCGCATCGTGCGGGTCGGCACATGGGAATATGTCGAACGCTGCAAGGGTGTGCATGCCGTCGTCATTCTTGCCGAGCATGATGGCAAGGTCGTGCTGGTCGAACAGCCGCGAACCCCGCTGGGGGAACGCAAATGCCTGGAAATGCCCGCCGGCCTGGTTGGCGATGAGGATCCGGAGGCGACCATCGAGGGTACGGCGATCAAGGAGCTGGAGGAGGAAACCGGCTTCACCGCCGATCATATCGAGGTCATCGGTGAATTCTTCAGTTCGCCGGGCATGGTGTCGGAGGGCTTCACCCTGGTCCGCGCCCATGGCCTCAAGCGGATCGGCGACGGCGGCGGCACGGAGCATGAGGAGATCGAGGTGCATCTCGTGCCGCGATCTGAGATTTCCAATTTCGTGGAGAAGAAGCGGAGAGACGGCTGCGCGATCGATACCAAAATGTTGCTGCTGCTCGCGGAATTCATCCTCCCCCAGAATTCAGGGGGAAGTGGCAGCGCGCAGCGCTGACGGAGGGGTAGTTTTGGATCGACACTTTAGAACCCCTCCACCATGCTGAGCATGGTCCCCCTCCCCAGGAATTGCTGGGGAGGAAATGGTCCTTCATCGATGCTGTCCGCCGCTTGTCGAAATGGTTGCGCGGCGTTCAGGGCCAACCCGCTAGGGGCACGCACAAATTTCCGTTTTGGGAGGGGTTCCATTTTGAAGACGATCCTGCTTGGCGGCGCGGCCGCCATTGCCTTTGCCGCTGCAACGCCGGCCGTTGCCGCCGACCAGGCTGCCTCGACGGCCGCGACCACTGCCGTCGTTCCGGACAATATCCTCCTCAAGGAATGGACCGGGCCCTATGATGGCGTACCCCCTTGGGACCAGGTGAAGCCGGCGCAGTTTCCGCAGGCATTCCAGTTCGGCATCGACGAAATGCTGCGCGAGACCGACGCGATCGCCAATAATCCCGAGGCACCGACATTCGCCAATACGATCGAGGCGATGGAAAAATCCGGCGAACGGCTTGACTATGTCCAGTCGATCTTCGGCGTCTACACCAGCAATCTCGCCACGCCCGAAGTGCAGGCGATCAACAAGGAATGGTCGCCCAAGCTGTCGGCGGCGTATGACAGGATCAACCTTAATTCGAAGCTGTTTGCCCGCATCGCCGACCTTTACGAGCGGCGCACCAGCCTTGGCCTCGATGCCAAGCAGCTTCGCCTGTTGACGCGCACCTATGAGGGTTTTGTCCGTCGTGGGGCCAAGCTCAATGATAGCCAGAAGACCCAGCTGTCGGATTATAACCAGCAACTGGCGGCGGCGTTCTCCGACTTCAACGCCAGGCTGCTGGCCGATGAGTCGACCTATACCAAGGCGACGGAGGCGGAACTGGCAGGCGTACCGTCGGACGTAAAGGACGCTGCCGCGGCTGCCGCCAAGGAGGCGGGTCTTCCTGCCGGCACTTACGCCATCGCCAATACCCGTTCGGCGGTCGAGCCGGTGCTGAGCTTCGGCACCGATCGCGCTCTGCGCGAGAAGGTATGGAGTGCATTCGTCCAGCGCGGCGACAATGGCGACGCCAATGACACCAATGCGCTGATTGCCAGGATCGTGAAGCTGCGCTCGGATCGCGCCAAGCTGCTCGGCTATGCCACTCATGCCGACTGGCGGATGCAGGACACGATGGCCAAGTCGCCGGCCAAGGCGATGGACCTGATGATGCGTGTGTGGAAGCCGGCCGTTGCGCGGGTGCACCAGGAGGTCGCCGACATGAAGCCGTTCGCGGCAAAGGATGGCGTGACCACCATCGAGCCGTGGGATTATCGTTTTTACCAGGAGAAGGTCAGGAAGGCGAAGTACGACCTCAGCCAGGAGGAGATTAAGCCCTACCTGGCGCTCGATAATCTGGTGAAGGGCATGTTCTGGTCGGCGGAGCAGCTGTACGACCTGAGGTTCACCGAAAATACGGGCAAGGTGCCGGTCTTCAATCCGGATGTCCGCACGTTTGAAGTCACCAACGCCAAAAGCGGCGATATTGTCGGCTTGTTCTACCTCGACACCTATGCCCGCCAGGGCAAGCGGTCGGGCGCCTGGGCGACCACCTATCGCAGCCGTGCGCGCCTGCTCGGCGACAACATCGTCCTTGGCTCGAACAACAACAACTTCACCAAGCCGTCACCCGGCCAGCCGGTGCTGATCAGCCTCAACGACGGTGAAACGCTGTGGCATGAATTCGGCCACGCCATTCACTATTATCTCAGCGACGTGAAATATCCGTCGCTCGGCGGCAGCCCGCGCGACTTCGTCGAATATCCGAGCCAGGTGAATGAGAATTGGCTGCTGACCCGGCCGGTGCTCGACAAATTTGCACGCCATTACCAGACGGGCGAGGCCATGCCCGAGGCACTGGTCAAGAAGATCGAAGCATCGGAAACATTCAACCAGGGCTTTGCAACGGTCGAATATCTGTCGTCTGCGCTGGTCGACATGATGCTTCATACGCAGCCGGACGGAGTGGTCGATCCCGACAAGTTCGAGCGTCAGGCGCTCGCGAAGCTTGGCATGCCGAAGGAAATGGTGATGCGGCATCGCCTGCCGCAGTTCGGCCACCTCTTCTCGTCCGATTCCTATTCGGCCGGCTATTACAGCTACCTCTGGTCTGAAACCATGGATGCCGACACCTGGGAGGCTTTCGAGGCGACCGGCAACCCCTACGATCGCAAGATCGCGGATGCTTTCAAGGCCTTTCTGCTGTCGACCGGCAATGAAACCGATCGCGCCGAGGCCTATCGCCAGTTCCGCGGCCGCGACCCGGAGGTCAATGCCCTGTTGAAGCGGCGCGGCTTCCCGACCAACTAGGCGGTCGGGTCGGCAGGAGCTGCGGCGCGGTTCATGGCGTCCAGCTTCTGCCTCAGGCTGACAGTAAAGCTATGCTCCAGCGCATGCCGCGCGTCGGGGTTCGCCGATAGATAGGCGTTGAGACTGTTCCCCTGGGCACACCAGAAGCGGGATGGCTGGGAAAGCGTGATCGTGGCGATCGCATCCGCCTCGCCCAGCACGGTCGCCTCGCCGACCAGCTGGCCGGGGACGATCCGGCCGACCAGCTTTCCGCGCGAATGGACGTCGCCGCCGCCCGACGCCAGATAATAGAGATGCGCGGCAGGATGGCCCTCGCGGATCAGCACTTCGCCTTCGCGTCCATCGATCCACAGGCCCTGGTCAATCAGGCGGCGTGCCTGGGCACGGCCAAGTCCCGCCAGCACGCCTTGAAGCATTTGCTGCTCCTCGTCGGTGAACTCGGCCGCCCGATTGGCGCCTAATACGCTGGCGACTTGCACGCCGGCGACGAGCAGGATCAGGGCCGGCAGGATGTTGCCCAGCACCATCTCATGGGCAGTCAGGCCGTAGAGCAGCCCAAGCAATCCGGCGATCCCAAGCATCACATGATTGACCAGCCGTGATCGGGCGATCAGCGCGACAATGATCGCCGCGAAAATCCCTACGTACAGGCCCAGCGACATGGTCATAGGTTGCTCAACCTTCCGAACGCGCGCTGAAGGTATCGATCAGAATATCCCAAGGCACAAGGAGGATGCGCCGGTCCTGGCCGACCGGCTGCGGCACCCCGCCATCGTCTGAAGCGGCGCAACTCACGCATTTGGCCCACGCACAGCTGGCCTTCACTTGATAGCCACCTGTTCAAGGGCGAGCTCGGCCAGCGGCTCGGTCAGCGCCGCCGTGGCCTGCGCATGTGCCGACGACGCGCTCCCCCGCGCCAACCGCCCGCGAATACCATGGCAGATCGCCGCCAGGCGAAACATAACGAACACCGTCAGGTAATCGAGGTGTGGTAAATTGCCTCGGCCGGTCCGACGGCAATATTGATCGACATATTCCTGCTCGGTCGGGATGCCGAGCTCCCCGAAATCGAGGCCTTTCAAGCCGGTAAAAACGCCGGCCGGCATCCGGTACATCATCAGATGATAAACGAAGTCGGCCGCCGGGTCGCCAAGCGTCGACAGTTCCCAATCCAGGACGGCGACGACCCGGGGCTCATTGGCTGCGAAAATCATATTGTCGCACCGGAAGTCGCCGTGCACGACCCGCCCGTCGCCGCTGTCAGGTGGCAGATTGTCCCTTAGCCAGGCGACGAGCCGGTCCATTGCCGGTACGCGCCCGGCATCGACATCCGTCTCATATTGCCTGGACCAGCGCGCGACCTGCCGTTCGACAAAGCCGGTGGCCCGGCCATAATCGCCAAGACCGATCGCGTCCGGATCAAAGCTGTGCAGCCGCGCGATGGTGGCGTTCATCGCGTCGAAGTGCGCGGTGCGCTCCGACGGTGACAGCCCGGGGAAGCTGGCCTCCCAGATGATTCGCCCCTCGACCAGGTCCATGACGAAGAAGGGCGTGCCGATGACAGTTTCGTCGTCGCACAGACCATGGATGCGCGGCACCGGGAATCCCTGTTTTCCCAAGGCGCTCATGACGCGGGCTTCACGATCGACCGCATGGGCGCCCGGCAGAAGCTTGCCCGGTGGCTTGCGGCGAAGGACGAAGGCACGGCCTGACGGCGTGTCCAGCCGATAGGTTGGGTTGGACTGGCCGCCCTTGAACTGGCTGACAGTCAGGGGACCATCGAAGCCGTCGACATTGTCTCCCATCCATCGCTCAAGCGCGGCAACGTCGAAGCGGAGGTGTTGGGCTACGTCGCGGGTACCGGTATTGGCCTCAGTGCGATCCATGCGTCAGGTTTAAGCTGGGTTGCGCCCGCGTCAAACCCGCGCTTAGGGCAGGCGATGAACCAAATTCCCGGCTTCGATCTCGACGAATTTGTGCAGCGGGTGCTGGCCGAGGATCTCGGCAGTGGCGGCGATGTGACGTCCAAGGCGACGATCGCCGAGGATGCGCGCTTCACCGCGGAGATGAATTGCCGCGAGCCAATCGTTGTCGCCGGTCTCGACATCGCGATTGCCTTTTTCCAGGCGCTGGATGCCGGTATGCGGATCGAGAAACTGGCCAGCGACGGCGACCAGGTCGAAACGGGCACAGTGCTGTTGCTGCTGGCAGGCAAGGCGCGCGCCATGCTGACGGCCGAGCGGTCGGCGCTCAACACGCTGCAGCATCTGTCGGGAATTGCCACGCTCACTCGTCAATATGTCGACGCCATCGCCGGAACCGACACGACCCTGCTGGATACTCGCAAGACGATTCCGGGCCTTCGCGCGCTGGAGAAATATGCCGCGCGAATGGGCGGGGCGGAAAACCACCGGATGCGGCTCGACGACGGCCTGCTCATCAAGGACAATCATGTCGGTGTTTGCGGCGGCGTGGCCGAAGCGGTGCGCGCGGCAAAAGCGTTCAACTCTGGCCTGCCGATCCAGCTCGAGGTCGATCGGATCGATCAGGTCGAAGCCGCGCTGCAGGCCGGGGCCGACCGCCTGCTGCTCGACAATATGAAGCCGGACATATTGCGCGAAGCCGTTGCGCTGGTCGCAGGCAGAGTTCCGCTGGAAGCTTCAGGCGGGGTCAATCTCGATACGATCCGCGCCATTGCCGAGACCGGAGTGGACTATGTTTCGGTCGGACGGATTACGCAGTCGGCGCCCGCCGTCGATATCGGCCTCGACTATGTGCTAACGAGATAACGATATTTTTTGCTGCCAAGCAGGGCGCCGCGGCTTATAGGAACCGCGAACCATTTGGGGAGAGACAGTTGTTCAAAGGCTTGAAGCCCATCCTTTACGGCGGCCGCGAGGTTTGGCCGCTGGTCGAAGGCGGGAAGGGCGTTTCGGCGACCAACCATGCCAGTTCCGGCGCATGGGCTGCCGCCGGCGGCATCGGCACTGTCTCCGCGGTCAATGCTGACAGCTATGACCCCGAAGGTCGGATCATCCCCCAGGTTTACAAGGCGCTGACCCGCCGCGAACGGCATGAGGAACTGATCCAGTACGCGATCGACGGCGCGGTCGCCCAGGTGAAGCGGGCCTATGATATCGCCAGCGGCAAAGGCGCCATCAATATCAACGTACTCTGGGAAATGGGCGGCGCGCAGCGGGTGCTGCACGGTGTGCTGGAACGCACCAAGGGCATGGTCTCCGGCGTCACCTGCGGCGCGGGCATGCCCTACAAGCTGAGCGAAATCGCCGCCTCATACAACGTCAGCTATCTGCCGATCATCAGTTCGGGCCGTGCCTTCCGCGCCTTGTGGAAGCGGGCCTATTCGAAGGCGGCGGAATGGCTCTCCGCCGTGGTCTATGAGGACCCGTGGCTGGCGGGCGGCCACAATGGTCTCAGCAATGCGGAAGACCCACGGCAGCCGCAGGATCCCTATCCGCGCGTCAAGGAACTGCGCGACGTGATGCGCGAAGGCGGCATTAGCGATGCCGTGCCGATCGTCATGGCCGGCGGCGTATGGCGGCTCGACGAGTGGAACGACTGGATCGACAATCCGGAGCTCGGCCAGATCGCCTTCCAGTTCGGTACCCGCCCGCTGCTGACCCAGGAAAGCCCCATCCCGCCCGGATGGAAGTCCCGGCTGATGACCCTGGAGGAAGGCGACATCCTGCTCCACCGCTTCTCCCCGACCGGCTTCTACTCCTCGGCGGTGCGCAATCCCTTCCTGCGTGAGCTGGAGGCGCGCAGCGAGCGGCAGATAGCCTTCACCAAGGAGCCGATCGGCGACCATCATTTCGAATTGGATGTCGGGATCGGCAGCAAGAAGAATTACTGGGTCACCAAGGGCGATCTTCAGCACGCTCGCGAATGGTTCGGCGCCGGCTTTACCAATGCGATGAAAACGCCGGACGACACATTGGTGTTCGTGACGCCCGAGGAAGAGAAGATGATCCGCGTCGACCAAGCCGCCTGCATGGGCTGCCTGTCGCAGTGCAGCTTTTCGAGTTGGGCAGACACCGAGAAGAATTCGACCGGCCGGCTGGCGGATCCGCGCAGCTTCTGCATCCAGAAGACCCTGCAGGACATTGCCCATGGCGGCGACGTCGAGCAGAATTTGATGTTCGCCGGTCATTCGGCCTTCCGCTTCAAGAACGATCCATTTTATTCGAACGGGTTCGTTCCGACGGTGAAGCAACTCGTCGACCGCATCCTGACGGGGGCCTGATGTCCCTTGGTTTCGTCATCCCCGCGGAAGCGGGGACCCAGCGAAACAAAAGAAAAATCTGGCTTCCCGCCTTCGCGGGAATGACGATTTTTGGACTTGCGTTCGCGACGGCGGCGGACGCCCAGGAAAAGAAGCCACCCTATTGGGCCTCGATCGCCAGCGGTGAAGCGATGATGCGCACCGGGCCGGGTCGGAACTATCCGGGCACCTGGCTATACAAGCGCCGCGACCTGCCGATCCGCGTCATCCAGGTCTATCCCAACTGGCGCAAAGTCCAGGATCCGGATGGGGATCAGGGCTGGATGCTGGTGACCTTGCTGAGCGACCGCAGGACCGGCATCGTCAAGCCGGGCGAGCCACGCGACATCCGCACCAAGCCGGAAGCCAATGCTCCGGTCCGCTATCGCGCCGAGCATGGCGTGGTCGGGCGGCTCGAGAAATGCGACGGGACCTGGTGCCGCATCCAGATCGGCAAGCGCAAAGGCTGGATCGCCGAGGCCGACCTGTGGGGCGTCGACGATGGGGAAGTGTTCGACGATTAATGTTCCCCTGCGTAGGCAGGGTCCAGACGCGCCGCAAGGCGGCGCCTCCGGCACCGGACTGGGCCCCTGCCTTCGCAGGGAAGCAGATGAGGGAGGCACAATTGAAACTTGCAATCGCAATCGCCCTAGGTTTGTTTTCCACCATGGCAAACGCTCAAGACCGTCCACCCATCGAACGCATCGGTGAACCCAGCCTCAATGGCCAGCGGCTGCCCTTCTCCACCGCCGTCCGGGCCGGCGACAGCGTCTATTTATCGGGATCGCTCGGCATCGGGCCTGATGGCAAGCTGGCCGAGGGGTTGGAGGCGCAGGCAAAGCTCGCGATGGATAATCTCGGAACGGCGCTGAAGTCCGCTGGCCTCGGCTGGGGCGATGTCGTCAAATGCACGGTGATGCTCGACAATATGGCCGACTGGCCCGCCTTCAACAAAGTCTATGTGACCTATTTCACGGACGGAAAATTCCCCGCACGCAGCGCCTTTGGCGCGGACGGGCTGGCCCTCGGCGCGCTGCTTGAAGTCGAGTGCATTGCCTATGCGGGGAAGAAATGACGGCTTAGACCAACTCCACCGCGACGGCGGTGGCTTCGCCGCCGCCGATGCACAGGGAAGCGACGCCGCGCGTCTTGCCCTTGGCCTTCAGGGCGCCGAGCAGGGTGACGATGAGACGCGCGCCACTGGCGCCGATCGGATGGCCGAGAGCGGTCGCGCCGCCGTGGACGTTGATTTTCTCGTGCGGAATGCCGAGGTCGCGCATGGCGAACATGGCGACGCAGGCGAAGGCCTCGTTGACCTCCCACAAGTCGACATCGTCGACGCTCCAGCCGGCCTTTTTCAGCACCTTCTCGATGGCGCCGGCGGGGGCGATGGTGAACTCGGACGGCTCGCGGGCGTGGGCCGCAGAGGCGACGATCCGCGCAACCGGCTTCAACCCCTTGGCATCGGCGTCGGACTGGCGGGTCAGCACAAGCGCCGCGGCGCCATCCGAAATCGACGAGCTGGTCGCGGCGGTAATGGTGCCGTCCTTGGCGAAGGCGGGCTTCAGGGACGGAATCTTGTCCGGGCGGCCGCGGCCCGGGGCTTCATCGGTATCGACCACGGTTTCACCGCCGCGACCCTGGATTACGACCGGCACGATCTCATCAGCGAATGCGCCGTTGTCTATCGCTGCCTTGGCCCGCGACAGGCTTTCGATGGAGAAATTGTCCATCTCCTCTCGCGTGAGCTGATATTCGTCGGCGGTGCATTGGGCGAAGGTACCCATCGCCCGGCCCGGCTCATAGGCGTCCTCCAGGCCGTCGAGGAACATATGGTCATAGGCGGTATCATGCCCGATGCGGGCGCCCGAACGATGCTTCTTCAGCAGATAGGGGGCGTTGGTCATCGACTCCATGCCGCCTGCGACGATCAGGTCGGCATTGCCCGCCTTCAGCGCTTCCTCGGCCATGATGACCGTCTGCATGCCGGATCCGCAGACCTTGTTGACGGTGGTCGCCTGAACCGATTTGGGCAGCCCGGCCTTGATCGCCGCCTGGCGCGCTGGAGCCTGGCCCAGGCCGGCGGGAAGCACGCAGCCCATATAAATGCGGTCGATCTCATCGCCCTTCACGCCCGCGCGCTCGATCGCGGCCTTGACCGCCGTGGCACCAAGATCGGTGGCGGCGACATCGGCCAGGGCGCCCTGCATCGAACCCATCGGAGTGCGCGCAGAGGAAAGGATGACGATTGGGTCGGACATGAGCGTTTCTCTCTGGGGAAGCTGTTTGTGTTGCAGCGCACATAAGCCTCCCGCGTCGCTGGTTCAATCGGCCCGTTGCCTTCATTTCGTTGCGTGATAGGTTGTCGTCCCATGAACAGGGAAAAGCTGCTCCTCGCCACGGGATGCGCGGCCTTCTTCGCGGCAATCGCAACCGCTCAGCCGTCACCGGCCCCACAAGCACCCGCCGTTGCGGTACCGCCATACAAGAATCTGCAGGTCCTTCCGAAGGACATCGGCCGCGATCAGCTATTGAGCACCATGAAATTCTTTGCCCAATCGCTCGGCGTGCGCTGTGTCCACTGCCATGTCGGGACCGAGGGCCAGCCGCTCTCGACGTTCGATTTCGCCTCGGACTCCAAGAAGGAGAAGCTGATCGCCCGCAAGATGCTGGCGATGGTTCATCGAATCAACGAGCAGGATTTCGGCATCAAGGACTTCAAGAACGTCAAGGTCACCTGCTTCACCTGCCATCGCGGATCGACCAAGCCACTGACCGCGCCGCCACCGGCGGAACCTGCACCGCAGGCACCCGCAACCACCGAGCGCGGCAAGGACTGAGCCGACACTCTAGTTTCCAAACCCTTCTGGTCTCTGCTAGCGCGCCGGCGACAGGAGAGAATGGATGAGCGACATGCCCGGCCTCGATTTCGGCCTAGGTGAAATGGCGGACACGATCCGCGAGACAACCGAGCGCTTCGCTCGCGAACAGATCGCGCCGATCGCCGCGGAAATCGACGAGAAGGACCAATTTCCCAAGCAGCTCTGGCCGAAAATGGGCGAGCTCGGCCTGCACGGCATCACCGTCGAGGAGGAGTGGGGCGGCCTCGGCCTCGGCTATCTCGAACATGTCGTCGCCCAGGAAGAAGTTGCCCGCGCCTCGGCGTCGGTCGGCCTCAGCTACGGGGCACACTCAAACCTGTGCGTCAACCAGCTCCGGCGATGGGCCAATGAGGAACAGAAGCGCAAATATCTGCCCAAGCTGATCAGCGGGGAACATGTCGGCGCGCTGGCAATGAGCGAGGCCGGGGCGGGCAGCGACGTGGTCGGCATGAAGCTCAAGGCCGAAAAGTCCGGCAACGGCTACCGGCTCAACGGCACCAAATTCTGGATCACCAACGGGTCTGACGCCGACACGCTGGTTGTCTATGCCAAGACTTCGCCCGAGGACGGCAGCCGCGGCATCACCACATTCATTATCGAGAAGGGCATGGAAGGCTTCTCGATCGGCCAGAAGGTGGACAAGCTCGGCATGCGGGGCTCACCGACCGCCGAACTGGTGTTCGAAGACTGTTTCGTGCCGGCGGAGAATATCATGGGCCCCGAAAATGGCGGGGTCGGGGTGCTGATGAGCGGGCTCGATTATGAGCGTACGGTGCTCGCCGGAATCCAGCTCGGGATCATGCAGGCCTGCCTCGACGTGGTCATTCCCTACGTGCGGGAGCGCAAGCAGTTCGGCAAGCCGATCGGCGCCTTCCAGCTGATGCAGGCCAAGGTCGCCGACATGTATGTCGCGCTGAACAGCGCCCGAGCTTACGTCTACCAGGTCGCCAAGAATTGCGATGCGGGCAAGACCACCCGGTTCGACGCGGCTGGCGCGATCCTGCTGGCATCCGAAAGCGCGTTCAAGGTCGCGGGGGAAGCCGTACAGGCGCTGGGCGGCGCCGGTTACACCAAGGACTGGCCGGTGGAACGCTACATGCGCGACGCCAAGCTGCTCGACATTGGCGCCGGCACCAATGAGATCCGCCGGATGCTGATCGGTAGGGAATTGATCGGGGCCTAGGCAGCAAGCAGGAACACGCCCCAACCGATCAGGGCAACGCCTGCGATCCGCGCGATCCACCTGCCGCGCGGCAACAGTTTCTCGGCCGCCACGAGCAGGGCCAGCGCGGCGACCCAGGCGAGGTTCATCACTCCGCCGACAAAAAGCAGCGCCATCAGCAGCCAGCAGCAGCCGACACAGTAGGCGCCATGAATCAGGCCGAGCCGCGCGGCGCCCATGGCGCCCGGGGCGAAATGTCGCGAGAGGAACTGTGCCGGCGAGCGGCAGCGGCCGAGACAGGCGTCTTTGACCGGCGACAATTGGTAGATGCCGGTGGCGATCAGCACCACAGCCGCTGCCTTGCGGTTAACGAGTTCCATGCCGCCAAGCGCGACCTGCAGCGTCGCTGCGATTAGCGCGAAAGCCAGCCAGCAGGCGATATAGCCACCGAGGAATGCCGCGGTTGGCGGCGCGGCACCGGGCCCGTTCGAATGACGGTGGACGCGGGCGTAAAGCAGGATGGTGGGGGAGGCGCTTGGCAACATCATCGCCACCATCATCGCCGCCCACATTGCAGCAACCAGCGCCCAGCCGGGTTGGCTCGCCATGCCCTCCATGCCCGTCATCGATCCCATACCGGCGCCGCTCAGCAGGTAGGCCCAGGCGACGATGGTCACGACGGCCAAAGCGAAAACCGTGACCACGCCACTGCGCAGCGCAATCCACTCCGCTGCAGTTCGAGGTTCTGCCGTCAGCTGCGCACCACGCCGTGGCTGTTGAGGTGAAGGTTGGCGAACTGGCCGTAGCTGTCCCTGAATTCGACCTCCACCGGACCGGTCGAGCGGCTCGATGCGCTGCCGATGTCCGCCACGGCATATTCAAAACCGGCGGGCAGGACGATCTGCGCTCGCGACTCCTCGCCGCTCACCTTGTTGCGGATCGGTTCGCCGGTCATTTCGACATAGTCGGCAATGCTGAGCCGGCCGCGCCGCCCCTCGACATCGACCTCGAAATCAATGTCGGTGAACACCGGCGGATGCATGTTGGTGACAGTGGAGGCATAGACCGCAAACATGGTTGCGAATGGATCGGTGTCCTGGCCGGTCATGATCTTGAGCAGCGCCTCGCGCTGAGCCTCATCGGCTTGGCTGTCGACGAAGGCGATTGCCTCGCCATTGCCCTCATGGATCGCCCCCGGCCATTTGAAAATGGCCGCGATCTTGAGGCCGTCGAGCCGAGTGTCCCCATGGTGGCCTTCGTCGATCTGGATTCCGGCCACCGCGTGGCAATGGCCCTTGTCGGGCAATGCGTTGAACTGGCAGTTGCAGCCATATTCGCAGGTGCAATTGACCAGCTCGCGGCCCTTGAATTCCCAATGAGTCATGCTCGCCTCCAACGCTTGGGAAAGAGCATATCCATAGCAGACCAGCAGGTGGCGGCGAAGCGTCAGATTGGCCGTTCGACCCGATTTGCGATGCTGGGGAGGGTAGCCATTACCAAACTTTGACCCGCTGATCCTCTGCCAGGTAAAGCTTGTCGCCCGGCTGGACGTTGAACGCCTTGTACCAGGCGTCGATGTTGCGGACGGTCAGCGCGCGATAATTGCCCGGAGCATGTCCGTCGGTCGCAAGGCGGGCCTTGAGCGCCTCGTCGCGCATCTTGGTCGCCCAGCTTTGCGCAAAGGCAATGAAGAAGCGTTGATCGCCGGTAAGGCCGTCGAGCACAGGCGCTTCCTTGCCGTTCAGGCTGGCGCGATAGGCTTCGTATGCAGCCTGCAGGCCGGCAACATCCGCGATATTTTCTCCCAGGGTCAGCTTGCCGTTGACGTGCAGCCCGGGGAAAGGCTCGTAGCTGTCATATTGCTTGGCCAGCGCATCGCCAGACTGCTGGAAGCGGCTGAAGTCCGCCGGCGTCCACCAGTTGCGCAGCCGGCCGGTTGAATCGAACAGGGCCCCATTATTGTCGAAGCTGTGGCTGATTTCATGGCCGATCACGCCGCCGATCGCGCCATAGTTGAACGCCGCGTCGGCCTTCGGGTCGAAGAAGGGTCGGACCAGGATCGCGGCCGGGAAGTTGAGCGCATTCTGGACCGGCAGGTTGACCGCGTTGACCAGCTGCGGCGGCATCCACCATTCCGCACGGTCCATCGGCTTGCCGATCTTGGCCAACTGGTGCCGATATTCGTACAGCCCGGCATTCTTGAGGTTGGCGTAGGCGTCGGTCGGGCTGATCGGCAGCGACGAATAGTCGCGCCAGCTGTCCGGGTAGCCGACACCGACGACGATCGTTTCGACCTTCTTTAGCGCCTCCTGTTTGGTCGACGGCGCCATCCAGTCCAGCGCCTGGACACGCGTGGCGAATGCGGACTTGATCTTGTCGACCATGCCCTGGATTTCGGTCTTGCTTTCGGGCGGGAAATATTTCGCGACATAGGCTTTGCCGACCGCGTCCTGGAGGTTGTTGCCGACCGAGTTGAGCGCCAGCGCGTCGCGCGGCCGCTGCTCGGTGGCGCCGCCAAGCGCGGTGCCGTTGAAGGCGAAGCTTGCGTCGCGGATTGCCTTGGGCAGCACGGGTGCCTGCTGGTTAAGCGTATGGAACGCCAGCCAGTCCTTCCATGCGTCCAGCGGCTCCGATCCGACCAGCGCCGCCAGCCGCGGAATCGAACCGGCATGATAGGCCTGGAATTTCGGCACGCTGCCTAGCTGCGCGGCGCCGAGCAGCGCTGCCCAATCGAGGCCCGGCGCATTCTTTTCCAGCTCTGCCCGGGTCCAGATCTTGGCCCCCTTGGCGAAATCCTCGCTCTCCGCGCGCGTGACATGGGCATTGGCGATTTTCGTCTCGAGCGCGATGATGCGGTCGGCGGCCGCCTTCGGATCGGCGTTGCCGGCCTCCTTCATCACCGTTTCGACATAGGCACGATATTTGGTGCGAAGCCCCGCCATGTCGGCGCTGGAGCTCAGATAATATTCGCGCTCCGGCATGCCGAGGCCGCCCTGCAGGATGTAGGGGATTTGCTCGCCCGGCGTGCTGAGGCCCTGCGTGACGAAAATGCCGAACAGGTTGTCGGTGCTGAAGTTGGTGGCATTGAGCGGGTCGACGTCGGCGCGCAGGGTCGATCCGATCGCCGCCGACAGCGCGCGCTTGTCACCGATCCTGGCGATCGCATCGAGGTCGGCCTTGGCCGGTGCCATGCCGGCTTTGTCGATCGCGTCGGTGTTCAGATAGGCATTGTAATAATCGCGGATGCGCGCTTCGTCGCTGCCCGCGGCAGGGCTGGACTGCAGGATGCCGTCGAGCAGCGCGCGGGCATTCTTTTCGCGCTGCTGGTCGGCGATGAAGAACCCACCGACCGAGCTGCGGTCCGCCGGGATTTCGGTGGTCTTCATCCAGTTGCCGTTGGCATAGGCGTAGAAGTCGTCACCCGGCTTCACGCTCTTGTCCATCGCGGCGAGGTTGAGCCCCGACGCGCTGACCGCCGCTTGCTCGACCTGGTTATCTGCCCCTTGGCGGCAGGCGGCGACAGTGACGGTCAGCCCGGCGCTGGCGAGCAGCAGGGCGAGGATCTTCGTGCGCATTTCTCTCTCCTGTAATGCAGCAGTCTGTCGCCGCCGCTTTGCAAGTCGCATTGGGGACGCTACGCGCAGGGCTCTAGAAGGTTTCGACAAACGGGGACTTGGGCCAGATGAGCGCACCGCGGCTCGATACGAAGATCGATCTTTCGAGCGAGGAAGCGCGCTCTCGCGCGGCACACAACCGCGCGCTGGCCGAGAAATTGCGCAAGGATGTCTCCAAGGCTGCCAAGGGCGGGAACGAGAAGTCCCGCGAGCGTCACTTGGCGCGCGGCAAATTGCTTCCGAGGGATCGTGTCGAGCGGCTGCTCGATCCCGGTTCGCCGTTCCTGGAGATCGGCCAGCTTGCCGCCTGCGATCTTTATCACCGCGAAGTGCCCGGCGCGGGCATGATTGCCGGCATCGGCCGGGTGTCGGGCCGCCAGGTGATGATTGTCTGCAACGACGCAACGGTAAAAGGCGGGACCTATTATCCGATGACGGTCAAGAAGCATCTCCGCGCGCAGGAGATCGCCGAGGCCAATCGGCTGCCGTGCATCTATCTGGTCGATTCAGGCGGCGCCAACCTGCCGCACCAGGCGGAGGTGTTCCCCGACCGCGACCATTTCGGCCGCATCTTCTTCAACCAGGCGCAGATGTCGTCGAAGGGCATCCCGCAGATCGCCTGCGTGATGGGCAGCTGCACCGCCGGCGGCGCCTACGTCCCGGCGATGAGCGACGAGAGCGTCATCGTCCGCAACCAGGGCACGATCTTCCTCGGCGGCCCGCCGCTGGTGAAGGCCGCGACCGGCGAGGAAATCAGCGCCGAAGATTTGGGTGGCGGCGATTTGCACGCACGCAAGTCGGGTGTCGTCGATCATCTCGCCGAGAACGACGAACACGCGCTGACCATCGTTCGCGACATCGTGTCGACGCTTCAGCCCGAAGCCGGCGCGGGTCTGGAGCTGCGCGAGCCGCGTCCGCTACTGTTCGACGCCGAGGAACTGTACGGCATCATCCCGGAGGACGTCCGCGCGCCGTACGACGTGCACGAGATCATCGCCCGCATGGTCGACGCATCCGAATTCCACGAGTTCAAGCCGCTCTACGGCTCGACCCTCGTGTGCGGTTTCGCTCACGTCTGGGGCATCCCCGTAGCGATCCTCGCCAACAACGGAATCCTGTTCAGCGAGAGCGCAGTCAAAGGCGCGCATTTCATCGAGCTTGCGTGCCAGCGCCGCACACCGTTGCTGTTCCTGCAGAACATCTCCGGCTTCATGGTCGGCGGCAAATATGAGGCGGAGGGCATCGCCAAGCACGGCGCCAAGCTCGTCACGGCCGTTGCCACCGCCAGCGTGCCCAAGATCACATTGCTGATCGGCGGCAGCTTCGGCGCCGGCAATTACGGCATGGCCGGCCGCGCTTACTCGCCGCGCTTCCTGTTCACCTGGCCGAATTCGCGGATCAGCGTGATGGGCGGCGAGCAGGCCGCGAGCGTCCTCGCCACTGTCCACCGCGACGCCGACAAATGGACGCCCGCGCAGGCAGAGAAATTCAAGCAGCCGATCCGCGAGGATTATGAGGCGCAGGGCAACCCGTGGCACGCGACCGCCCGGCTGTGGGACGATGGCATCATCGACCCGGCGCAAACCCGCGACGTGCTCGGGCTCGCCTTCGCCGCAACGCTGAACGCGCCGATTCCCGAACGGGCGCAGTTCGGCGTGTTCAGGATGTGACGAGTGATGATGACTCTGCTGCTAGCGCTTTCCGCTCAAACGACATCGACCAAGCTGCCGCCTGCCCGCGCGCTGCCGCCGCCGACGGGAGACGAGCAGCCGGTCCTTAACTCGGTCAACGC
>JBJMUA010000041.1:0-13746 GCA_045811425.1 Sphingomicrobium sp.
AGCGGATAGCTACTTCCTCGCTCCGCCTTTGCACGCGCCGCCGTCGGGCCATCCCGTCCATCCGGCACCCTTCACGAAGCGGCCCGGCTTGGCGCCTGTCGGCTCTCCATCCTTCAGGGTCTGGACGCCGTTGACGAACACGTCGCGCACACCAGTCGCAAATTGCATCGGCTTGGCGAAGGTGGAGTGGTCCGCGATCGTTGCCGGATCGAACAGCACGACGTCGGCGGTCATGCCGGCCTTCAGCAGGCCGCGATCGCGCAGGCCCAGATTGCTCGCGGGCAGCGACGTCAGGCGGCGCACCGCCTCGTTCAGCGGCACCAGTTTTTCGTCGCGGACATATTTGCCCAGGAAGCGCGCAAAATTGCCATAGGCGCGCGGATGCGTGCTGGTTTTCAGAAACACCCCCTCGGGTGCCGAGGCCTCGGCGTCCGAACCGAAGCTGACCCAGGGGATCGCCGCCTGCCGCCGGACATTGTCCTCGTTCATCAGGAAATAAATGGCGCCCGAGCGGCCCTGGTCGGCCAGCACGAGGTCCACGACCGCCTGCTCGGGGGTGACGCCGCGCATCTTGGCGACTTCCGCCACGGTCTTGCCCATCAGCGGCTTCAGCGACGGCTCCGTCAGGCTGGCGAGGAGGACGCCATCGGCACCCGCATGAAAATAGAGATTTTCCCAATTCTTGCCGGGCTGCAGCATTTCCTTCTTGATGCGCTCGACCGTCGCCGGGTCCTTGAGGCGCTTCAGCATGGCTTCGTTTCCGCCATCCTGGACCCAGGGCGGCATGGATGCGGCAAGCCCGGTGGCGCCGGCGGTATAGGTGTACATGTCGGCGGTGATCTTGAGGCCTGCCGCGCGCGCAGCCTCGACCTTGGCGATCGCCTGATCGATCTTGGCCCAGTTGGCGCGGCCGACCTGCTTCAGATGGTAGATTTCCGCCGGAGCGCCGGAGCGGCGCGAAATCTCGATCAACTCATCGATGCTCTCAAGCAGACGATCGCCTTCGGAGCGCATGTGGCTGATGTAACTGCCGCCGCATTGGGCCGCTTCGGTGGTCAGCGCGACAAGCTCATCCGTCTCGGCAAATGTCGCCGGCGGATAAATGATCGATGAGCCTACACCGAGCGCACCTTCCTCCATCGCCTGCCGGACCAGGGAGCGCATCCGCGCCAGCTGTTCCGGGGTCGGGTCGACATCACCGTCGCCCAGCTCATGCTGGCGGACGGTCGTCGCGCCGACGAAGGAAGCCACGTTCAACGCCGTGCCCCGCCGCTCGAGCAGGCTCAGATAATCGCCGAGCGTGGTCCATTCGATCGGATATTTGAAATCGCCCTGCTGCTCGACCGCCTGCTTCTTCATCCGGTCATTGAGCGGGCCCATCGACCAGCCTTCGCCCATCACTTCGAGAGTGATTCCCTGCCTGAGGTCGCTCTGCCCCAAGCCGTCGACGAGCAGGGATTCAGTCGCCCAGCTGAGCATGTTGATGAAGCCCGGCGCGACTGCCAAGCCATTGGCGTCCACGACCTTGCCGGCAGTCGCCGGGCGCGATGGACCTGCATAGACGATGCGACCGTCCTTGATGCCGATGTCGCCGGCGAATGGCTGGCCGCCGCTACCGTCGTAGATCATCCCGTTGCGGATCAGCACATCATAGGCTGCCGGCTCCGCGCCATTGGCGACGGAGCCTTGCAAAAGGCCAACCGCGAGCACGGCAACTGCAACTCCGGTGCGAATGACCATGATGCCCTCCAGTTGGTCCCTGATCAGCGAGTGGCCGACGCCACGGGCCTGAAATCCAGATCCTGATAGTCGAAGCTGAAGTCCGCCGTCGGCGATACCGGCTTCATGGTGATGTGGTCGACCTTGCCTTCGGCATCCAGGCCGAAGGTAACATAGGCCGGCTCAATCCCCTTGTCCTCGAAGCGGGCGATGAACGTGTCATATTGGTAGTGAACCAGCGGCCCGCTCATCCGCGGCGTTTCCTCGAAGTTGATGCCGAGGCCGGATTTGCCCTGCGCAACCGTGATCCTGCCGTACCACGGGTCCTTGTACTGGCCGGCGTAGCGGTCGAGCGACAGCGAAGGTCCGATCTTGGCTGGTGCGGCCGCCTTTGTTTCCACTGCCGCCTTTGCATTGGCCAGCATGGTGGTGACCAGGCCCTTGTAGCGCGCCGGCCAGTCAGCAAAGGGCCGGCCCAGATAATGGTCGAGCAGCTCATTGGTGAGCCCCCGGCGAACCGCGCCTTCCTCGGCGTTCATGGTGATCGCGAAGCCGACATTCTTTTCCGGGATCAGCACGACCATGGTGATGAACCCAAACACACCGCCGGAGTGGGAAATGATCTTGGCGCCGCCATATTCGGAAACTTCCCAACCGAGGGCATAGGCCCTGAACATCGGCTTGGTTGCTTCGAAACCCGGCGGCACGGGCCCGATCGGCTCGATCGTTTCGGGGTTCCACATCGCGGCCGAGGACGCATCGCTGAACAAGCGGCCGCCATTCTCGATCTTGCCGTGCGACAGCTGGATTTTCAGCCATTTGGCGAGGTCGTTGGCGCTCATCGCCAGCAGGCCGGCCGGCGTCGACGCGGCGCCCAGCTGATCGGTCTCATCCAGCAGCTGCTGGGGTGCGAGACCGCGAACCGGACCGCCGATGCGGCCGTGCGGATAGGCGCGGTTGATGGTGGCAAGGCGCGTCGGCTCGTCGCTCGTCGCGGTCAGCAGGCCCGCGGGCTTGTAGACATGATCGCGGACATAGCTTTCGTAACTCTGGCCGCTCACTGCCTCGATCAGCGCGCCCGCCACCGTGTAGAGGATGTTGTCATAGGCATAGCCGCTGCGGAAGCTGGTCGCCGGCTTGATGTGCTTGAGCCCTTCGAGCATCTGCGCCCGCGTCCGCTTGCTGCGCGGCACGAACATCAGGTCGCCCGCGCCGAGGCCAAGGCCGCTGCGATGGGTAAGGAGGTCGCGCACGGTCATCTCGCGGGTGACCCAGCTATCGTACATCTGGAAGCCCGGTAGCCTGTCGACGATCTTGTCATCCCAGCCAAGCTTGCCGGCATCGACCAGGGTAGCCAGCGCCGCGACCGTCACGGCCTTGCCGGTGGAGCCGGTCATGAAGATGGTGTCCGCGTCGACCGCATCGTTCCCGCCGATCTTGCGAACGCCATAGCCGCGCGCGAGCACGGTCTTGCCGTCCTCGACGATCGCGATCGCCATTCCCGGCGTTTCGGAGGCGCGGCGCAGCGCCTCGACACGGGCATCGAAATCGGCCGGTGGCGCGGCCATTGCAGGGCTCGCGGCGGCGAGCGCGATCAGCAGGATGGAAACCGGGATTTTCATGCAACCTCCGCAAGTGTCGATTGGTGGCGCCACAACCGCCAGACGCCCAGGGTCATGAGCGGCAGGACGAAGATGGCGAGCAGGATGTAGGCAAGGGCGCGATAGCCATTGGCGATCAGCGCAACGAGGCCGAAGCGGTCGGCGAGGAACATGCAGCCGACCAGCAGGGCGAGCGCGATGGCCAGACGCGCCCGATGGCCAAGCTCGATGCCGCGCCGTACGCGCAGCGCCTTGGCGATGCGCTCGTTGATCGCGTGGACGGAGCTTGCCCCGCTTTCCAGCAGCGCCGAGAAGATCATCAGCTGGAACAGCAAGTGGAACAGCGGCAGGTCGAGCCGCTGCAGCATGAAGTCGGACGGCAGGGTTGCGCCAGCGATGTCGGGCAGGAAGGCGACCATGCAGGTGAAGAACAGCGCCGCCGGGATCATCGCCAGGGGCCCGGCCAGCAGCCCGGCGATCACCGCGTCACGGCTGCTGGTCAGGTGCCGGACGACCGGCAGGACGACGACCGCGCCAATCAGGTTGTAGCCGGCATAGATGGTTCCGCCCGCTACCCAACTGCCGACGGTGGTATCGGTGGCGAAGGCTGCCTGGATTTGCTCCCCGAACCGGCTGAACGCGAGTAGGACAAACAGCGCGTAAACCGCGTAAAGCAGGTAGGAGACATAGGCGAACATGCGTTCGACCGAGGTGTTGCCGAAGGTCACGATGCCGATGATCGACAGCGCCAGCGTCAAGGTGCCCCATATCTCCGACACGCCGAACACGGCCGCGCCGATCGCCCCTGCGGCGGCGCCATAGACGGCGAGGATCAGGATGATGAAGAGGATATAGGCGCCTTCGAACAATACCCATCCGGGACCAAGCAGCTGCTTGAAGAAGGTCACATAGTCGCGAGCGCCAACCTGGCGGGCGAACAGGAAGGTGACCATGCAGGCCAGGCTGAAGATGACGGTGGAGAGCCCCATCGCGGCGAGCCCGCCCCATGCCCCGCTCGGCAGGAAGAATTCGGCGAGTTCCCGCCCGGTGGCATAGCCTCCGCCGATCACAACCGCCTTAAACGCGAGGCCCGGCAGCAAAAAGCGTTGGAAACGCGACGAACGCACGGGCTGTGTGTCGCTCATGGTCAGCCCTGGCAGCGGTCGAGAAGCAGCTCGAATGCAGCGCCGCCACGGATTGGATCCGCGACCGGCAGGCCGAGCCGGTCCGTTTCGGCGGCGATCAAGCGATCCGCTTCGCCGTCGGTGAGATTTGAAGTGTTGAGGCTGACGCCGGCGCAGCGGATGGCAGGGTTGGTCAGGCTGCCTAGCGCAAGCGTCTGGGAAATCGTCTCATCCACCGTCGGCAGCTTGAAATCGGGATAGCCGAGGACATGGGTTCGGCCCGGCTCATGGCAGACAACGAACATGTCGGGTTGGCTGCCGTGCAGCAACCCGAGCGATACCGCCGCATAGGCCGGGTGGAACAGCGATCCCTGACCCTCGATGACATCGAGGTGGTCGGGCGCAGCGTCCGGCGTCAGCATTTCCGCGGCGCCGGCAATGAAGTCGGACACCACGGCGTCAATCGGGATGCCCGCGCCGGCAATCATGATGCCCGTCTGCCCGGTGGCCCGGAAAGTGACGTCCAGCCCGCGCGCCTGAAGCCCACGGGCGACCGAAAGGGCCGTATATTTCTTACCCAGCGCGCAATCCGTGCCGACCGTAATCAGCCTCTTTCCGCTACGCTTCCTGCCGGTCGCAATCGGAATATTCTCAGGTGGGACCCGGACGTCGACCAGGCGCCGGCCAAGGGCCTTTGCTGCCGCGGAAAGCTGCGGGATATCCGACAGCCTGGCGTGCATGCCGGAAACGATGTCGAGACCAGCAGCCAGCGCGTCCAGAAGGGATGGAATCCAGTGCGTTGGGATGGCGCCGCCAGGCGTTGCCACGCCGATCAGAAGCGCGCGGGCACCGCAGGCATAAGCCTCGACCGGCCTTAGCTGCTGAATACCAGTGGTCACCGTCGCACCGGGCAGGACAAGCTCCCCGATGCATCGCTCGGGCGCCCAATCGCGCAATCCAAAGGCGGTCTTGGCATAACCCCGCTCAACCGTATCGCCGAGGAATAGCAGATACGGCCCGAGCGGGGCAGCCTGGTGCGTCGACACTCGCGCCGATCGGTCTACTGGATCGGCCGCGACCCCCATTGGATCAGAACTCGAAGCCTGCGGTCAGGCCAATGGTTCTCGGCCGGAACGCAGTGGCAGTGACCAGGGCATTCTCCGGGCTCGTCGGCTCCAGCGTGGTCGGAATGACCCGCGGATAGGCGAGACTGGTGAAGCCATCCTTGTCGAAGAGGTTCTTCGCGTAGAGCTGCAGGTTAAACCTGCCGAAATCCACTCCGGCCCGAAGGTCGACGGTCGCATAGCTATCAATCTCGAGACGCTCACCGAAATCAGCTCTGTATTCCGGGCTAAATCCATTTGTGAACTGATCGCTGACCCACCGCACGTTTCCGCCAACATAGGCACGCGCGCCGTTCCAAACCGCCCATTCATAGTCAGCCGAGAGATTCGCCGACCATTCCGGGGTATTTGGCAGGCGGTCTCCATCGAGGCCGCCGGGTATGTTCGGCCCCCCCTCCACCAGGACGGTGTCGTCGGTGAGCTTGGCGTTCACATAGGCAAGGTTGGCCTCCAGGTTGAGACCGCGCGTGGGACGTGCCGTCAGGGCAAGCTCTGCGCCGTAGCTGCGCGCACCCCTGCCGTTCGCATTGACGCCGAAGGGGCCGACATCCGTATTGATCTGCGTGAAGAGCTGAATGTCATTCCAATCGTTGTAGTAAATCGACGCGTCAAAGCCGAACATGCGGTTCTGGCTTTCGCCACGAATGCCCGCTTCATAGCTTATGATCGTGTCGGCATCGTACGTATTTGGAACTTCAGGAGGCGCGCCGAGCGGAATGGCGTTCGGGCCGCCGGGACGATAGCCTTTGGCAACCCGGCCGTAGACGGACACCAGGTCATTCACTTCATATCGCGGCGCGATCGACCAGGTGAAGACGCTTTCATCGGATTTGCCGTTGATGGTCTCCAGGCTGCCAAGAAGGGGCGCACCGCCGAGGACGTTAGTGAACTGTTCCGACTTCTGCTTGTTATGGCTGTACCGAGCGCCAGCAGTCACATCGAAGCGCGGTGTTGCGTGCCAGGTAACGCTGCCGAAACCGGCGATTTCCTTATATTTGGAATCGAGCGTGACAACCGCGAATTCGGGGGTGACGAACCCAACCCAAAGTGGCCAAAGTGCTGGTGGAAGCCCCAACACCGGCCCCAAGCCTGAAAGGTCCAGCTCGTGGTCGATTTCGGATTGGCTGGCGAGGTCAAAGGGAACGAAGTTCTGGAACAGCTCGCCCTTCTCATGGGTGTAATAGCCGCCGACGAGCCACTCAATTGTGTCAGAGTCTGGCGACGCCAGCCGAACTTCCTGGGTGAACTTCGTCGTTTTGATATCCGACTCGAGCGCTAGTCCGGTTGGGCCGGTGGCGGCACCGAAAAGGTTATAGAATAGGTTGGTGGTGTTGCGTGTTGGTTGAAGGGTTGCGTCGAGCAGCTGCCGGTTATCCAGAATGCCGTAGCTTGTCACCGACGTCAGGCTGGCCGGGCCGAAATCATAAGTGAACGTGCCGGAATAAAGCCGATAATCGACGTCTTGCTGCTCTTTGATCGTCGAATATTGCGTCCAATCGTCGCTAGGCTCTCCGGTGGTGGCGTTTACCGGATCGAAGCTCACCGGATCGGCATCGTAGAATGACGGTGCGTCGGCGCGGATGTTCTGGGCCAATGCCGTCAGTCGGATGGTCAGCTTGTCCGTCGGCTCGGCCAGCAGCGATACGCGCCCGCCATAGCTCTTGGAATCGTTGATATCGTTCGCGTCCCGGCCAGTGGCGTCGATGTATCCGGGGCGACCGCGGTAAAATCCCGTAGCGCGAACCGCTACCTTGTCGCCAAGCGGTACGTTGACCACCGCATTGCCGAGCCAGCCGGCCCCGCCATTCTTGGTGAATTCCACTCCCGCCTGGCCGCGCGTTTCGAAATGGCCGAGCTCAGGCTCAGCCGTCACGAACTTGATCACGCCGCCAAGTGCGTTCGAACCATAGAAAGTCCCTTGTGGGCCCTTCAGGACTTCCACTCGCGCCACGTCGAACGTGTCGAAGTCGCCGGCCAGCACACCGCCATTGGAAAGGCCGCCGCTGGAACCGAACGGAACGTCGTCTACGTAGATGGCGACCGTGGAAGCGACCGATCCGGTATTGATGCCGCGCAGAATTACGCGGGCTTCACCCGGATTGTCCTGATCGATGCTGAGGCCGGGGACGAGCGCGGCATAGTCCGCGAAGCTCGTCGCCTGCTGCCGCTCAAGCGTGTCGCCGCCCACCACGGAGATTGACTGCGGGACCTCGATGAGCGTCTGCACGCGCCGCTGCGCGGTAACGACAATGACATCCGGGCCTTCATTTGCCGGCTCGGCAGCAGCCGGATCCTGGGCAGCCTCGGCGGTTGCGGCCACGGCCGATTCCTGCGCAGCAGCAACGCCTGGTACTGCCAATGCTGCAAATGCCGTCGAAAGCATCAGTGTAGTGCGGCTGATCATGATTTTCTCCCCATTCCCGGCGCCTGCGGGTCTCCTGCCCGCTTCGCGCCAGCAGCGCTTTTTTGCGCCGTGTTAATCTCGATAAGGACACTATTGTCCTGATCAGAAAATTGTCAATCGGATTTGGAAACGATTTTCTCGCCCTCTGGCGGATCGGCAACAGTGCTCATTGCCCGCAGCAGGATTGCCGACACGCCGGCAATCGCGGCGAGGAGCAGGAAGTAGGTTGCGGGCTCAAAATCGCTCCAGAGCGTGCCAACCAGACCGGCGGTCAGGCTTCCGGAGAATATGACCAGAAACCAGGAAGCGACTGTCGTCGCGCCGAGATGCGGCGGTGCAAGGCGCGCGAACAGGCCCAGGCCCGTCGGCAGGATGAACAGTTCGCCGAAGGTGAAAATCAGGAAGAAAAGAGCCAGCCAGGCCCATCCAGCGAGTGCCGCTCCACTGACCGCCGAGATGGCCGCGAGCAGCAGATAGGCGGAGCCGACGATCATTGCGCCAAGGGCCATCCGCCGGATCAGCGAGGCGCGCGTTTCGCGGTGGCTATGCCTCCGCCAATAGGCAAGCAGCGGCGGCGTCAGCAGCATCACGAACAGCGGGTTCAGCGATTGGAACCAGGTCATCGGGATCTGGTAGGCGCCCGCCGCGCGGTCGACGCCGCTGTCCGCCCAAAGCGCGACCGTATTGCCGACCTGCTCATAGGCCGCGCGGAACACCGTGACCGAAAGCCCTATTCCCAGCAGGACCAATAGGGTGCGCCGATCGAAACCCTCACGTGCATCGTCATTCGCAGCGGCTTGGCGCGGCTGCTCGGGCGGCAAATGCTTCTGACCGGCGAGATAGATCGCAAGACCTGCGACCATGCCTACCCCGGCGGCTCCGAAACCATAATGCCAGCCGTAAAGCTCGCCCAGAGTCCCGCAGATCAGCGGCGCCAGGAAGCCGCCGATGTTGATCCCGACATAATAGACGTTGAACGCCCATCCGCGCCGCGGATCATCCCGCTTGTAGAGGTCGCCGACCTGGCTTGGCAGGCTGGGCAGGAACAGGCCGTTGCCGATCGCGATCGCCGCGAGCGCCGCATAAAACAGCGGCTCGAAGGCCATCATGAAATGACCCAGCGCCATGATGCTGGCGCCGATGATGACGGCACGGCGCTTGCCCAGGTAGCGGTCGGCGATCACCCCGCCGACGATCGGCGTGAAATAGGCGCATGCGGTGTAGGTCCCGTAGATGAAGGAGGATTGCGCCTGCCCGATCAGCAGCTGCTTGGTCATGTAATAGACCAGCAGCGCCCTCATCCCGTAGTAGGAGAATTGCTCCCACATGTTGGTGAGGAAAAGGACGGTGAGGCCGCGCGGCTGGCCAAACCAGGCCGGTTGCTCCGTCACAGGGCGGCGACCCGCTCGGAGCCCCATACTTCGGGGCCGGCGGTGATCATCCCGGCTTCGTAAACGACGCTGGGCGTCCGATCCTCTGCAAGGAATGTCGGGCCGTCGAGGTCGACGATGTCGCAGCCCTGGCCGAGAACGAATGCCGGGGCCATCGCCAGGCTCGATCCGACCATGTTGCCGACCATCACGCCGAGCCCCAGCCGGCGCGCTTCGGCGGCCATCAACAGCCCTTCGGTCAGCCCGCCGCATTTATCCAGCTTGATATTGACCACGTCGAACCGGCCGACCGCGCCTGGCAGGTCATCCAGGGTCAGCAGGCTCTCGTCACCGGCGATCGGCACGGGCGACCGATAGCCCTCAAGATCAGCCTCGCGGCCGCGTGCCAGCGGCTGCTCGAGCAGCGCTACATCCTCTTCCACAAGCGCGGCGATCAACTCGTCGAGCTGCTCGAAGACGAAGCCCTGGTTGCCGTCCACGCCTAGCCACACGTCGGGCCGCGCGGCGCGGATGGCTTCAACCCGTGCAATATCCAGCTCCAGCTCGCCGGTCAGTTTGACCTTGATCGACTTGGCACCGACATAATGCCGCGCCCCTTCCGCCATCACCTCGGGCGTGTCGGCGCCAAGGGTGAAGGTGGTTCGAAGCGGTTGCGGAGCCGATTGGCCGGCCAGCTGCCACACCGGCACGCCGGCCCTTGCGGCCTCCAGCTCCCATAGCGCGCAATCCACCGCGTTGCGCGCGCCGCCGGCCGGCATGATCGCACGCAGCTCTTCCCGCGTCGGTCCGGCTTCGAGGGCTGATCGAACCGCACCGATCGAATAGAGCATATGGGGGACGTCATCACCCAGATAGTAAACGCCGCCCCCCTCTCCCCTACCCTTGAGGTCGCCATCGCTCAGTGTGACCACGATGACGTCCGAACCCGTGAAGACATGCCCCGAGATGCGGAACGGCTGGGCAAGCCGCAACGTCTCGACGCTAACATCCAACTCCAGCTTCGGCATTAGTAGTTGGTGCCGAAGCTGATGACGTGGAACGCCAGGACGACCCACAGCAGGATGGCCGAAGCAAGCAGCATCAACACCGCCCACGACTTCGAGTACCAGCTGCGCTTCTCCACCCAGGACTGGCGAACGTTCCAGCCAGCCAGCACCAGCAGGCCGATGAAGGCGATCGGCGTCAACACCTCCAGGGTGATCAGCAGCGGATCCAGCGGGCCGCCGAGAAGATCGAGGCTCGAGAAGCCAACGGTGACGAACGTGAGCCAGCCGCAAATGGTTGCCAGTGTCAGCCACTGCCAGCCGTGCCAGATCCGCTGGTTGCGCAGGCGGCGACCCTCAAGGGCTGCAGCGACCTTGAACCGCTTCCGGGCGATGGCGCCCGCCGGCCATGCAAGGGCCGCCAGCAGCAATGCGCCGAGCGAGGCGAACAGCGCCGGAGCCAGCCATGCAGGATCCTTGTACCAGGGCACGCGGTCGAACATCATGAACGGCGAGACGGTATCGAAGCTCCAGCGGGTGATCTTGCCATTTTCGACCTTGGCAGCGAGCTTCTCACCGCTGTCGACGTCCTTCCAGACGTAAGGCTCGATCTCGACCCATCGGCGCGGCTTGTTACCGGTGTTGGTGACCATCGGCGCCGACAGCTTGCCGTCCTCGTCCGGACCGATCGCGATCGGGCCGATCAGGTCGAGCATGTGCAGGAAGTTGGAGCGAATGCCACGGCTGTTGAAATAGCTGCCGGCGAGTTCCTGGACGTGCTTCTTGGCAGTCGCGTCATCGACCTTGGTCGTAACCGGCTGGCTCGGGAAGTAGCGGTTGCCGAACTCATCGAACAGGCGTTCACGCAGCGCGCGCGGAGCACCTTCGCCACCAGCACTATTGACCGACACAAACAGGCCGACGTTATCGTCGATGAACAAGGTCAGGTCCGAGTGGAACAAGCTGGTGTCGCCGCCATGGGCGATGCCGCGATGGCCGTTGATGCCCTGCTCGTAGAAGCCGAGCGCCATGCGATTGAGGCCCGGGATCACGTCAAGGCGATACTCGTGCATCAGCTTGGCGGTTTCGGGCTTCAACAGGCCGGCGCCATTGTTGAGATGCGCGATCATGAATCTGCCCATGTCCGCGCCCGAGGCCGAAAGGCTTCCGGCCGGTGCCGGATCGACAATCTCGAACCGCTCCGCCTTCTGGGAAGCGCCCTTGTAGCCCTTTGACATGAACGGCTGCAGGTTCTTCGGCAGCGGCTGGCGGAAGCTGGCATATTTCATGCCGAGCGGCTGAAAGATGTGCTGGTCGACATAATCGTCGAAAGACTGGCCGGACTGGCGCTGGACGATGTAGCCCGCGACCGCGGTCGCATAGTTGGAATAAGCCGGCGTCGTTCCCGCGTCGAAGGCGCGATTCGGCAGGCTTTCCTTCACGAACTTGTCCAGCGGAAACACCGGGGTCTTGTCGTCATGGATGAGGTGACGAACAGTTTCCTCGAAGCCGGCCGTATGCGTCATGATGTTGCGCATCGTGATCGGCTTGCCGTTGCGCGGTGGAATTTTGAAATCGAGGTAGGTGTTGACGTCCGCGTCAAGGTCGATCTTGCCCTGCTCAACCAACTGCATGACTGCGGTCCAGGTGAACAGCTTGGAGATGGAGCCCGGACGGAACAGCGTCGTTTCGGGCGAAACCGGCGTGCGCTTCTCTACGTCGGAAAAACCAAAGCCCCTTTGCGTCAGGACCTGGCCGTCCTTAACGACCACGACGACGCCGCCGGCAATATCGCCGCGCGCCATGGCATAAGGCATGAAGCCGTCCAGCCATGCGTCGACATCCGTCTTGCTGAGCTCATGGCCACCGGCCGGCAAAGCCGCGACGGCCCCCGCGGCCGGAGCCGGCGCCGGTTGTACCGTCGTCGTCGGTGCTTGCTTTACAGCTTGCTGCGCAACGCCAGCGCCGGCGGCAACCGCCAGCAATCCAAACATCATTCCGCGCCATTTCATGGCTAAATCCTCCCCTGTCGCCGGGATTGCCCCGGCCAGCGCCAGCCAATAGAGTTAGTCCTATTGTTCTGATTGGGACACTGTTATCCTGATTGGAAAATTCGTCAACCGGAAAGGAATCCGTGAGTCATGGCTTCAGCAGTTCCGACCTTGGGAGCGCTATTGCGCGGCGTGCGCAATCGCGAAGGCTGGACGTTGAAGCAGATGAGCGAGAAAAGCGGGATCCCGGTATCCACCTTGTCCAAGGTCGAGCATGACCGGCTGACGCTTACCTATGACAAGCTGTACCAAGTCGCCCAGCGGCTCGGCCTGCGCATGTCGGAACTCTTTTCGGAATCCAGCGACGAGCCGCCTGCAGCCATCACCGCGCGCCGAAGTCTTTGCGATGTCGACCATGCGGTCCGTGTCGAAACGCAAAATTACGACTATTATTATCTTTGCACCGACCTCAGGCGGAAACGGATGATACCGGTCATCTCGAAGATCCGCGCCAAGACGTCCGAGGAGTTTGGCGAGCTGGTCCACCATGCCGGCGAGGAATTTGTCTACGTCCTCAGCGGCAAGATCACGGTCAACACGGAATATTATGATGCGGTGACGTTGGACGTCGGTCAGTCGATCTACATCGATTCCAGCATGGGCCACGCTTACCTGGCCGCCGATGGCTGCGATGAGGCCGTCGTCCTGGCAGTGATGTCGAGCGGCGACGAGGAGCTGCTGCAATCGCTTATGTCCATCCACGAGGGCCAGCAGGGCACCGGCACCCAGGGCATTTAACAGCATGAGTTCCATCCCCGCCTTTTTCGACGAGCGGCAGCTCGCGCATGCGCCACTGCAGGAACTGCACAATGGCGGATGGACCCCCTACGCCGAGACGCCTTCGCGAGCGCGGATGATCGCATCCGAATTTACCGGCCTGAGGCCAGCCCGCGACTTCGGGCTTGATCCGCTGCTTGGCGTCCATGACCCTGGCTATGTCGAATTCCTTCGGTCGGCGTTCACCGAATGGCGGGCGTCGGGACGCGATGGCGATGCCATTGGCTACACCTGGCCGGTCGTCCGGCGGCGGAAGCTCGACCTGGACCGGATTGATGCCAAGCTTGGCCAGTACAGCTACGATGCGGCCACCCCGATCGCCGAAGGCACCTGGGAAGCCTGCTATTGGAGCGCGCAGACCGCCCTGACGGCCCTGTCGGCAATATTAGATGGGGAGACCCAAACCAGCTTCGCCCTATGCCGTCCGCCTGGTCATCATGCCGGCCGCGACTATTGCGGAGGCTATTGCTATCTCAACAATGCCGCGACCGCCGCGGAACAGGCGCGGCGTTCGGGGCGCCGCGTGGCAATCCTCGATATCGACTATCATCACGGCAACGGCACCCAGGATA
>JBJMUA010000042.1:0-42538 GCA_045811425.1 Sphingomicrobium sp.
GCCTTCCAGGGCCGTCATTTCACAGGCCCATGCCTGGGCGGCGCGATGGGCATCAGTCGGTGTCACCATCGGCGGCAGCCGCCCAATCATCCGTTGCCCGCGAAATTCGGCAAGCGCGTGCAGCTCCTTGACCGAATTCTCTCCGGCCAGGATCGTCTCGATGTAGGAACGTGCCCCGGCAAACATGAAAATGGCGCGCCCGGCGGTCTGGACGAGCAGCGGTGCGATCTCGCTGACGAAGCTAGTCGTCTTGACCAGCGCCCTCTGATCGGGCGCGAATGTCCGCGCCATTAGCCGGCGAACGTGCGGGGCCATTGCTTCCCGCCGGTCGGACGGAAGCAGCGCAAGATCGCGCAGGATCCGCGGCTCTCGCACTCCCAGAACACCAGGCAGTTCGCCCAGCATCCGCGCGACCAGGGTCGAACCGACATGGCCGATGTGGAAGATCCAGCGCGCATCCTCGCGCCCAGCGTCCGCCATCGCTGCCTCAACACCCGCCCAGGGCAACACCCTTACGTCCCGCTGCTGCTGGAACATCCGGTCGTCGAGGAAGGAGGCCGCGCGATAGTCCTCCGCCTCCATGGCGACGAACCGCGCCAGGTCGGATCCGGAGTCATAAGCCTGGGCCAGCCAGCGAGCGGTTCCGACGATCTCCTGCGGTTCGAGCGGTTCGGGCACGACGAGCGGCATAGCCGGGACCAAAGCGGCGCGCTATCCATTGGGATCAAGCTGTTGCAAGTGGGAGCCTGGTGATGGCCGATGGGCAGAGGATAACCGGCGGATGCGCGTGCGGACGGGTCCGGTTCGAAGCTGAGGTCCAGCCTGACGAGGCCTATCTTTGCCATTGCCGCATGTGCCAGCAGGCGACCGGCTCCGTTTCGATCGCCTTCGTCAACGCCCTGCTGGGCAACGTCCGCTGGGAGAGCGAGCCGGACTGGTATGACAGCTCCCCGATCGCGCGCCGGCCTTTCTGCGCCCGATGCGGGACTTCGTTAGGTTTCATGTTCAAGCAGGGCGCAGACAAGATGGACCTGACGGTCGCCGCGTTTGACGATCCGTCGGTGTTCCGGCCGAGGCATCACTTCGGCACGGAAAGCATGCACCGCGCCTGGCTCAACACCGAAGGCCTGCCCGAAATGCGCACCGACGAGCATCAGAAGCTGGTCGACAAATGGATCGCGGCGACCGGCAAGATGCCCAATTGATCGTGGCGGATCAGGCGCTCGATGCAGCCAGGAAAACCGCGAGTTGCGCGTCGAAGGCGCGCCTGAAAGCGGGCCGGGCTTCACCCCGGGCGACATAGGCTGACAGGTTCGGATACTCGTCCAGCAGGGCGGATCCGCTCAGCCTGCGCAGAACCTCCACCATCAGCAAATCACCGGCGCTGAATTCGCCATCGAGCCACTCGGCATCGCCAAGGCGGCTGGAAAGCTGTCCCAGTCGGTCGCGAATGCGGTCCTCGACGATTGGCAGTCGCTCCTCGTGCCAGTTCTTATCCCGCTCTAGCAGCACGGCGATCTGGCGATCGACGATTGGCGGCTCCATCGTGCTGAGCGCGGCGAACATCCACATGATCGCGCGAGCCCGGGCATTGGCATCCTCCGGCAACAGGCCGGCATGGCACTCGGCAATATGAAGGACAATCGCCCCAGACTCGAATAGCGCGAGGTCGCCTTCCTCATAGGTCGGAATCTGCCCGAACGGATGAAGCGCCCGATGCGCGGGCTCCTTCATCTCCCTGAACGAAACAAGGCGAACGTCATAAGGCTGCCCCACTTCCTCCAGTGCCCACCGAACATGCATGTCGCGCGCCAGGCCCCGGCCGCGATCGGGAGAGTTTTCAAAGGCGGTGATGATGGGGATCATTGCGCGTCTCCAGGTTGATCATAACCCGACAGTGGCGGCGCAACAATTTCGCGCCGCACGGCCACGCCCTAGCGTTCCATCCGGTAAAGCAGGTTGAGCGAAACTCCGGTTTCCAGCTGACCGGGCGCCACAACGCCGCCATCGCGCTCAGGTGCCGGCGGCGGTGGAGGTGGCGGGAGCGCCGACGCATTGCCGACCCGCGAGCCGGTAACGATCACTTCGGTTCCGCGATACGAGACGCCCTCCTCGACCGAGAGCAGCCGAACCGAACTATACCCATTATTGCGGGCATATTCGGTCGCTTCCGCCTGACCTCGGGCCATTGCGCGAATACGGGCTTCCTTCCGCAATGGTGCCGGGTCGGAGATTGAGAAGTTCGGGCCGTAAACGGAATCCGCGCCGCCCGTCGTCAGCGCATCCAGAAGGGATGTCAGCGTATCGATGTTCCGCGTTTTGATCTGTACTGAATTGCTGGCGATATATCCGATCAGCGTCTGCCGTCCGCGCCCGCCTGGTTCATTGTCCCAGCGATAGTCTGGTTGCAGCTGAATGCCTTGCGTTTGGATGTCGCGCTCGCGAATCCCAGCGGCGCGAATGGTCGCCAGCAGCTTTTCGGTCTTTGTCTTGTTGGCCGCCACAGCCTCGGTGGCCGTCGCCGCCTGGGCCTGCGTTCCAACCGTCATGCTCGCCTCGTCAGGAGGCGTCCTCAGGGATTCCGCGATATTGACTCGGACCAGCGGCGTGCTCGCCATTTCCGAGATGCTGGCCGTCGGCGACTGCTGGGCAAACGCCCACCCGGGTTGCAATGCCAAGGCAGACAAGCCGATGATTATTCGACACCTGGAAATTGCCACGAATACCTCCCCGCAGACTTTGATTTACACGACCCTCAGCGCGCTGGCGCAGGCGTGTTCTCGCCTTGCCGCGCGCCAGTCCTAATGCCGCTATATGAACCTAGCCCAAATGTCGGCTATCACCCGAGCCGATCAGCTATGATTGACGTCGCCACCCATCATTGGACCGCTTCGGACGGAATCCGGCTCGCCTGGCGGGAGTGCGGAGAGGGACGGCCGGTCATCCTGCTGCACGGCTTGTTTTCCGACGCGGAGATGAACTGGATCAAGTTCGGCCATGCGGAGCGCATCGCGGCCGAGGGCTTCCGGGTGATAATGCCCGATCTTCGCGCGCATGGCCTTAGCGGCAAGCCGCATGAGCACGTCCATTATCCGCAGCTGGTGCTGGTCCGCGACCTTGTTGAACTGATCGACCAGCTCGACCTTAAGGACTTCGACCTTGGGGGATTCTCGCTAGGCGCGCGCACGACGATTGAGGCGGTGATTGCCGGCGTGGAGCCGCGCAGGGCGATCCTTGCGGGGACCGGACTCGATGTGCTCACCAACTGGGATCGCCGCAGCCGCTTCTATGTCGAGGCCATCGAAACTTTCGACCGGGCCAGCCGGGGAGACCCCCACTGGCTTGCGATCCAGTTCATGAAGACCATGAAGATCGATCGGGAGGCCGCGCGGCTGCTGCTGGGCACGATGCGCGACCGTGAAGACAAGCATGCGATGGTCGATGCCTTCACCATGCCGACCCTGGTCGTGAGTGGTGACCAGGACGATGATAATGGTTCGGCGCCGGAACTGGCCTCTATCCTGCCTGACGCCGATTATGCCGAGGTGCCGGGCACGCATATGAGCTCGGTCACCAAGCCTCCGCTGGGCGAAGCCATCGCGAAGTTCCTGTCCGCCAGCTGAGAAATTCATCACCCGCTTGACGAAGACACTGGCTGGTTCCAGTCCTAACCCACGCGAAAACACACAGGTAATGGGACAAGGACGCCTGATGATGAAATTTGCCGCTTCCGTATCGCTGGTCGCGCTGGCCTTGGCCGGCTGCGCCGCCACCCCGCCGGCCGAGATGGCCGCCACGGCGCCGAACGGGGCGCCCGCGGTTGCACCCGCGGGTGCCGCCCCAACCGTCGAGGACGCCCGCGCTTTCGTGGCCGCGGTCGAGAAGGATTTGTACGACTTCAGCGTGATTGGTGGGCGTGCGGCGTGGGTCAACGCCACCTACATCAATGACGATACCGACGCCCTGGCCGCCTATTTCGGCACGATCGGGACTGAAAAGGGCGTCAAATATGCCACCGAGGCAGCCAAATATGCCCAGGTGCCGGGCCTCGACTTCGATACCGCCCGCAAGCTCAACATCCTGCGCGGCGGCCTGGTGCTCGCCGCTCCGCAGACACCAGGCGCCGCCGCCGAGCTCAATGAGATCGCGACCCGCCTGCAGTCGACCTATGGCAAGGGCCGGGCGCGGCATAATGGCAAGACAATCACCGGCGATGATGCCGAAGCGCTGATGGGCAGCCTCCGCAGTCCGGCCGAACTGGCGGAGATCTGGCAGAGCTGGCACGAAAATGTCGGTCGCCCGATGCGCGGCGATTATCAGCGCCTCGTGAGCATCGCCAACGCCGGCGCGAAGGAGCTTGGCTATGCCGACACCGGCGCCATGTGGCGGTCCGGCTATGACATGACGCCGGAGGAATTCTCGGCGATGTACGACCGGTTGTGGGCGGAAACCAAGCCGCTCTACGACCAGCTCCATTGCTACACCCGGACAAAGCTCAACCAGAAATATGGCTCGGCGATCCAACCGGCGACCGGGCCGATCCGGGCCGACCTGCTAGGCAATATGTGGGCGCAGGAATGGGGGAATATCTACGACGTCGTTGCGCCCAAGGGCTCGGGCGATGTCGGCTATGACATCGGCAAGCTGCTCGAAGCCAAGAAGAAAGACCCGGTCGCCATGGTCAAGATCGGCGAGGGCTTCTACTCGTCGCTCGGCTTCGCGCCGCTGCCGGCATCCTTCTGGGATCGCAGTCAGATTGTCCGGCCGCGCGACCGCGAGGTGGTATGCCACGCCTCGGCCTGGGACCTGGACAACAAGGAAGACTTGCGCATCAAGATGTGCACCAAGGTCAACGGCGATGATTTCGTCACCATCCACCACGAACTGGGCCACAACTATTATCAGCGGGCCTATAATCAGCAGCCCTATCTTTATCTGAACGGCGCCAACGACGGATTCCATGAGGCGATCGGCGATTTCATCGCCCTGTCGATTACCCCGGAATATCTAGTCCAGATTGGGCTGCTCGATCGGTCGAAGGTTCCATCGGCCGACAAGGACACCGGCCTCCTCCTGCGGCAGGCGATGGACAAGGTCGCGTTCCTGCCATTCGGACTGCTGGTCGACAAATGGCGCTGGGGCGTGTTCGACGGGTCGATCACCCCTGCGAACTACAACCAGGCCTGGGTCGACCTGAAGCGCCAGTATCAGGGCATCACGCCGCCCGTAGCGCGAACCGAAGCCGACTTCGACCCGGGCGCCAAGTTCCACATTCCGGGCAATACGCCCTATGCACGCTATTTCCTGGCGCGCATCCTGCAGTTCCAATTCTATAAGGCGGCCTGCGATATGTCGGGCTGGAAGGGGCCGCTCCACCGCTGCAGCTTCTACGGCAACAAGGAGGTCGGCCAGCGGCTGAACCAGATGCTGGCAATGGGCGCTTCAAAACCCTGGCCGGACGCCCTTCAAGCGTTCACCGGCAGCCGGGAAATGTCGGCCAGGCCGATGCTGGAATATTTCGCCCCGCTGCAGGCATGGCTGGAAAAGCAGAATGCCGGCAAGCAGTGCGGCTGGTGAATTTGTGAAGAGGGGAGCGGGCTCGCCGCTCCCCATCTTTCATTCGACGGTAGCCATCCCGGCCTTGATGTCCTGCTGGGCGATCGGCCCGCGCGGACCCTTCGACTTCTTGCCGGTTTCCTTGAGGGTCAGCGCCTCTTCGGCGATCTCGGATTGGCTTTGGCCTGATCCCATGCGCTCGGCCTTGAACTCGCTCAGGCGATCAAGGCCGCTGTTGACTGCCTCGCCTAGTTGACCTCGGCGGGTCCAAAGGAAAGCACCCGCGGCGGCGATGCCTGCAGCTCCCGCAACCACGGCGGCACTTGCGCCGGGCCGGTCGCGAACCGCGTCGAAAAAGCCATTGCCGCTGAAGCGGCCTCTCGAATCTCTGTTCCTTCTCGGCATTTTGCACTCCTTAACTCGGCCCCCGACAAACAACGCGCGATGAGGGCCGCTCGTTGCTACCGGGAGGCGAGAAGAGGCAAATTAGAGTTGGCCGAGCATCGTTTCGGCGCTGGAGGCGGAATATTCTCCCGGAGCCTCGACGTTGAGCTGCTCGACGACGCCGTCATTGATGATCGCGGAGTAACGCTGGCTGCGCTTGCCCATGCCGAATTTCGACGCGTCCATGGTGAGTCCAAGCGCTTCGGCGAACTCGCCGTTTCCATCGGCCAGCATGGTGATGTCCGACGATCCCTGTTCGCGGTTCCACGCGCCCATGACGAAGGCGTCATTGACGCTGGTGGCGACAACCTCGTCGATGCCCTTGCCTTTCAGTTCGGCGGCCTTCTCGACATAGGAAGGCAGGTGGCGTGCCGAGCAGGTCGGCGTGTAGGCGCCCGGCACCGCGAACAGGGCCACGCGCTTGCCCGCGAAATAGTCGCCGCTCTTGACCGGCACCGGCCCGTCGGGAGTCGCGAGTGTCAGCTGGACGTCGGGAATGCGGTCGCCAACCTGGATGGCCATTAGGGTATCTCCTGCTTCGAAATGTCCGGCCCGGGACATAGGCAGGACGAATGATAGTCTCAAGGCTTGCAGCCAATCCGCCCGAAGCGCATTTTACAAATATGGACGGTCCGCGTTTCCTGTCCGGCAAGTTGCTATTGGCCATGCCCGGCATCGGCGACCCGCGGTTCGAGCATGCGGTCATTGTGTTGTGCGTCCATGACGAGAATGGAGCGGTCGGCATCGGCATCGGCCATCAACGGGCCGGCATCGGCGTTCGCGGCTTGCTGCAGCAACTCGGTCTGGACCCCGGCAAGGCGCCGGACGGGCCGGTGATGCATGGCGGGCCGGTGGAGCCTGGCAGGGGCTTTGTCATACACAGCGATGATTGGGGCGGGCAGGACACCATCCAGGTGGTCGGGCTGGGCGCGCTGACCGGCACGATCGACGTCCTGAAGGCCATAGCCGATGGCAAGGGTCCGAGCCGCTATATCGTTGCGCTGGGCTATGCCGGCTGGGGCGAGGGGCAGCTCGATGAGGAAATGACCAGGCCGGGCTGGTTCGCGGCCGACGGGCGCCAGGAAATATTGTTCGAAACGCCAACCGCGGAGCGATGGGAAGCGACGTTCCGCGCGGAAGGGATAGACCCGAAGCTGCTCGATAGCGCCGGGGGCGTCGCCTGATCAGTTACTCGCCGGCCATCCCAGGCTTGGATCATAGAGGTTGAAGCCGACCGCCAGCCGGTTCCAGCCATTGATGACGTTGATCATCATGGTCAGCTTGACCTGTTCCTGCTTGCTGAAATGGGCGTCCAGGTCGGCATAGATGGCGTCGGGCGCCCGCCGGTCGGCGACGAGGGTCAGATGCTCGGTCCACGCCAGCGCGGCTCGCTCGCGGTCGCTGAACACTGGAGCCTCGTGCCAGGCCGCGAGCAGGTGGAGGCGCTGCTCGCTCTCCCCAGCCTTGCGGGCATCGGAAGTGTGCATGTTGAGGCAGTTGGCGCAGCCGTTGATCTGCGAGGCACGGATTTTGACCAGCTCGAGCAATTGGGGCTCGATCCCGCAGTTGTTGACGGCATTCGAGAACTCGAAGAACTGCTTCATCAGGCCGCCCTCGGCAGCAAAGGGATTCAGGCGGAGTTCCATCGTTCGGGTCCTTTCCGAGCATCGGGCCGGTCATTCATAGCCGAGCAGCGCCCGCAGTCCCGGCGCGACAAAATCAATCCGGCGCTTTTGCAAGTCAGGCAGGGTTTCCGGGATCTTCAACGCGACGCCGGTCAGGTTTTCTCGCGCGGTTCCGCTTTGCTTGCGGTCGGAACCGATCCGGACCCGATCGCGCCAGTCTTCCGGCCGCGCGATGCCGCAGGCTTTTAGCAAATCAGTGAAATATTTCTCGGCCGCTTCGTTGTCGAGGTCGCCCAGAGCGCGGATCAGATCTTCGTACCGCACTAGGTGCACGCCGGAATCGAGCCACGCGACCGCATTGAAATGATAGGTAACAGCGAGCGGCGGGAGTTGCGGCTTCCTGCCTTCAATCACGAGGTCGAGGACCAATTCGACTGGTACGTCGGGCCTCTTGAGCGGTTCGAAGCCTGGGGCCTGGAACTCGTTGCTCAGCAGGAATCGAGCCTGGGCGAGTACCCATTGATAGGGGTCGCGGACGAGGATGATGTGGCGAACACCGGCCAGCGCCGCCTTCGTGGCATCCATGTGGAACAGATGTCCCCAGCTGAGCATGTTCCGGCGGGGGTCAAAGGCGGCAAGATGCTGCTGGAGGAAATGATATTGGATGAACTGCGCATCATACTGGCTGTCGACCGGCACGAACATGCGAATGATGTTCCGCAACAAGTGGCTGCCGCTCTTCGGTACGCTGTTCAGGAACAGGGGTTGCCCAAGCGGATGCTGGGTAAATTTCCGGTTTTCGTCGTCAAGCGTATCCGGCTTCACCGTAACCCGCACGAACGACATTGAAAGACCCTCCTGCAACGATAGCCGGCGCCGATCGGGTCGGCCGCCCGCTGAATTTCACGTCATCGGCACCGCGACAAGATCAAATGCCACGGTCAGCCTCTCTCCTCCCGCGAAGGGGCGGGTGCCATGGAACAGGTAGCTGGGGAATAACACCAGATGTCCTTCTTTGGGCTCAAAGGTCGCGAGCGGCGGCAGTTCCAATCCCAGCTCAGGCGGCGGCCGGCCAATTTCGAGCCAGCCGGACTGTTCCGGGCTTCCAGCCAGGTCATCCGGAAGGCGGATGTAGCAAGCCGAGCTAAGTATGCCGCCGGGGTGGAAATGCGCGGCGTGGAAACCGCCGCCAGCGAGCCGTACCGACCAGCTTGGCCCGAACGCCATTCCCATGTTGCGGTGTCTCAGCAGCGGGTGGCGAGGATCGGCGGGCGGCAAATTCCCGACAAATTGCCGAATGGCGGCAGTCAGCGCCTGGGTCAGCTGGAGTATTTCCGGCTCGCTCCGCAAGAAAAGCTGGCCCAGCGTTTGCGTGCCTCCGCGAACCGATTGGCCGATCGGCTGCGACCGCGAACGATGGATCGTCCGGAGCATTGCCGCAATTTCTTCCAGCTGGGCATCAGTAAGCGACAACTGGAGATCGTCGACCAGCCCGGGCTGGTCCGCCAGCCACCCGTGGCGCGGATCGCCGGTCAGCCGCCAGGCTATTTCCAGGAAGGCCCAGGCGTTGAGATTGCCTGGCTGGGCATCGATCACGCTCTCCAAAAGATCTGCCGCTTCATCCGGCCGGCCGGTCTGCAGTCTGTGCTGGCCCCGAGCGAGCTGCGCATCCGGCCGGTCGTCGAGCCGATCGAGCAACTGGCCTGCCCGGTCGGTCAGGCCGGCATGATTGGCGGTGTTGACCTCCAACAACGCAAATTCGCGGTCACCTTCGAACAGGGACCGGTTGGCATCCATTGAATCCAAGGCCTCAGCCAGGCGGCCGGATCGCGTCAGCATGTTCCAATAGGAGGTGAGAAGCGGCTTGTTTCCGGGATCCGCATCCAGCGCACGCTTGTAATTGAGGAAGGCATCGCCGGCATCCGCCTGGGCACGCAGATCCGACAGCAGCTCATGGCCGGTAACATTGTCGGGATGGCGATCCAGGAAAGATTCGAACAGCGGGATCGCGGCGCTCCCCAGCTCGACTGCCGCCGTCTCGATCATCTGGCACTGGAGCTCGGGATCCGCGTCGTGGAACGCCAGCGCTCGGGCGCAATGATCGGCGGCACACTCCTCATTGAGCTGGATGGCAATGCGGGCCCGGCCTTCCGCCGCCCGCTGCGACATCGGCTCCAGGCGCAGCGCGGCATCATAAGCGTCCCTGGCCTCGACGAGCTTTCGCTCATTCTCCAGAACGCGAGCTCGTGCTTCCAGCTCCTCGTAGCTCATAGTCTCCGAACTGTTCGCCATGGCGGGTGCATGAAGCCTCGCTGGCGCGCTGTCCACAGCTTTGCAACGGCTTTGGATTTGCCTCGACGTCGTCCTGCCGCTAGGGGGCAGCGCGGATCATTCGGGCGGCCGGACCGCCCTCTTTTCTTTGGAGAGCTGAGCGTGGCTACCGCCGACACCCTGACCCGCGACTATATTGTCAAAGACATTTCCCTCGCCGATTTTGGCCGCAAGGAAATCGAGATCGCCGAGACCGAGATGCCGGGCCTGATGGCGCTTCGCAGGGAATATGGCGCGTCCCAGCCGTTGAAGGGCGCACGGATCACGGGCTCGCTGCACATGACCATCCAGACCGCGGTGCTGATCCAGACCCTGACCGCGCTCGGCGCCGAAGTTCGCTGGGCTTCGTGCAACATCTTCTCGACCCAGGACCATGCCGCCGCCGCCATCGCAGTTTCAGGCGTGCCGGTATTTGCCGTCAAGGGCGAGACGCTCGAGGAATATTGGGATTATGCCGCCCGGATCTTCGACTGGGGCCAGGACACCACCTGCAACATGATCCTCGATGACGGGGGCGATGCGACCATGTTCGCGCTGTGGGGCGCGCGCGCCGAGGCAGGCGAGACCCTGTTCACGCCGCAGAACGAGGAAGAAGAGATTTTCGTGGCGACCTTGAAGCGCTTCCTTAGCGAGCGTCCCGGCTATCTCACCAAGACGGTCGAGGCGATCAAGGGCGTCAGCGAAGAGACCACCACCGGCGTGCACCGCCTCTATGACCTCGCCAAGCAGGGCAAGCTCCCGTTCCCGGCGATCAACGTCAACGACAGCGTCACCAAGTCGAAGTTCGACAATCTCTACGGGTGCAAGGAAAGCCTGGTCGACGCCATCCGCCGCGCCACCGACGTGATGCTGGCCGGCAAGGTCGCCTGCGTCGCCGGCTTCGGTGATGTCGGCAAGGGCTCGGCGGCATCGTTGCGCAACGGTGGCGCGCGCGTGCTGGTGACCGAGGTCGACCCGATCTGCGCACTGCAGGCGGCGATGGAGGGCTATGAGGTCGTGACAATGGAAGAGGCGGCCAAGCGCGCCGACATCTTCGTCACCGCCACCGGCAACATGGACGTCATCACGCTCGATCATATGCGCGAGATGAAGGACATGGCGATCGTGTCCAACATCGGCCACTTCGACAGCGAGATTCAAATTGGCGCGCTGGCCAACTTCAAGTGGACCGAAATCAAGCCGCAGGTCGACGAGGTCACGTTCCCGGATGGAAAGCGGATCATCGTCTTGTCGAAGGGCCGCCTGGTGAACCTCGGCAATGCCACCGGCCATCCAAGCTTCGTCATGAGCTCCAGCTTCACCAACCAGGTGCTGGCCCAGATCGAGCTGTGGACCAAGTCAGACCAGTATCAGAATGACGTCTATGTCCTGCCCAAGCACCTCGACGAAAAGGTCGCCGCGCTTCACCTCGACAAGCTAGGCGTCAAGCTGACCAAGCTTTCCGACAAGCAGGCCTCCTATATTGGCGTTTCGACGGAAGGCCCCTTCAAGCCGGATCACTATCGCTACTGATCGTCAGCGGCCGAATGGCCTCTCGCGGATCCAGCGGGAGGCCAGCCACTTCTGACCAGCGGTGATGGGCAGGCCGGCGTGCGTCGCGCGCGTATCGGCCTGGCCGTGCCGATCGACGTTGCGGAAGAACAGGGCATCGCCGACGCCCCCTCTTAGCTTGAGGCCGGGTGCCGGGAACTCGGTTTCGCCGCCTTCAAAATCCTCATTGAGATAGACCAGCGCCGTCATGATGCGCTGGTTCTCGGCGCCGGCGAGGGCGTCCGAATGGCTTCGATATTCCTGCCCCGGTGAATAGCGAAGCACCTGCAGCGGCTCGCCCTGCTCGACCATCGTTCCGCTTGCTGCCGCGATCCTTCGGTTGAGGGCATGGATAAACGGCGTTTCATCGATCCAGGGAAACATCGCCGCTTCCGACGTGCGGATGGGATCCGCACGCATCTGGCCCGTTGCCGGATCGACGACGACGGAGGCATTGAGGAGGGGCGCGGCGAAGCTGACCAACGCATCGCATTCCGCCGCGCTGAATAATGCTCGCGCCCAATAGATTGTGGGAGAGTCGGAAACAGCTTCGCTGGCGGGCAGCGAGCCGGGATTGCCCTGGTCGTCGATCGCCATCAGGTCGAGCAGGCGCAGTTCCTCGGCCGCCTGCGGCGTTTGGGCCGAAGCGCGACGGAGTTCGCCCAGGGCGGACTGCCAATCGCGAGCTCCGCCAATCCCATTGCCGAGCAGGGCCGCATGGATCAGCTGGCTGCGCGGATGCCCCAGCGAAGCCGCCTTGCCGAACCAGTTGCGGGAAACTGTAAGATCGCGCGGAACGATCTGGCCTGACAGGAACCATCGTCCCAGCTCGAAGGCAGCAGCTGCATCGCCTTTGTCGCCGGCTTCGGCGAGCAGGCGATGCGCCTCGCCCACATCGCGGCGCGACAGGGCGGTCTGGACGGCGGCCTCGATCGACATTTGCCAACCATAATCAAATGGCCCGCACAAAAAAGGGGCCGGACGAAAGCCCGGCCCCGATAGGTTGGAGAAGTCCCGTCGTTAGAACTTGGCGATCGCGCCCGCATAGAAGAAGCGGCCGCGCGCATCGTAGATCGCGCTGAACCCACCGATTCCGGTCAGGCCCAACGGCGGCTCCTTGTTCGTCAAATTGTCGACGCCGACATAGAAGTTGAAATCCTTGGTCGCATCGATGCTGAAGCGGACATCGTGGTAGAAGACCGAAGGATATTTCTTCTGGTCGGCATAGTCGGCATTTTCCGGATCGCGATCCTGGACGCTGTTAAAGTCCTCATAAGTATTGAGGTACATCGGCGAAAGGTAACGCATCTGGTAGCCGAAGTTAAAGGGTGCGCGGATAAGGTTGACGTTCCAGTTGAACGAGTCCTCTGGGTCACCCAGTTCGCCGCCATGCTTGCCGACGATGACGTCCTGGCGGTCGGGATCGGTAGGATCGAGATATTGCGACAGATCGAGCACGTGGGTGTAGGTAAACCGTGTGTCGATCTTCGCAAAATCGAACAGGTTGCCGCGGTAGGCGACTTCCACGTCGACGCCCTTGGCGACCAGCTTGGCGAAGTTGACCGGGCCCTGGATCAGGCTTCCTTCGAGGATCCGGAATTCCTGCTCGCCGGAGTTGGCGCCACCCGGAGGTGCGCGTTCGAACAGATCGCAGAACGCATTGCCCGCAGACAGGTCGTAGCAATTGTTGACGATGGTCTGGGCTGCAACGCCCGTGATCACCTTCTTGACCTTGATGTTGTAGTAATCGACCGACAGCGAGAAGCCCGGCAGGAAGACCGGCGTTGTTACGAGGCCCAGCGTGTAGCTGTCCGACGTTTCCGCTTCCAGTTCCGGGTTGCCGCCGCTCCGGATTTCCAGCGATGAGCTGTAGCGGAAGTCGTACGGGCCTGGTGGCGGCGCGGGTTCGGTTCCGAAGCTGGGGTTGATCGTCGCGTCGGTCCCGCCCGGACGGCCCGCAGCGGCGCAGTTCGCTGCGCGGTTCGACGAACCGGAGCCGAGATTGATGGACGAGCAAGGATCGCCGAAGCCAGGAGCAAAGTTCTGTCCGAAGGGAGAGAACAGCTCGACCTGGTTCGGTGCGCGAACCGACCGGCCATAGTTGCCGCGGAACCGGAGGCCCTTGACGGGCGACCACACCGCGCTGCCATTATAGGCCCACACCGTGCCGGTATTGCCGATGCTGTAATCGGACACGCGAGCCGCGGCGCTGAGTTCCAGTTCCTCGAGGAACTGAACGTCCTTGACGATCGGGATGCGGATTTCGCCGAACGCTTCCTTCACCTTGCTCTTCGGTGCATCGAAGCTGGGGATGGCATTGTAGAAGGTATAGCCCAGCTCGACATCGCGACCGAGTTTGTAGGACAGGTCGTCTTCCCGATACTCCGCGCCGAGCACGAAGCCGATCGGACCGCCCCAAAGGTTGAAGAAGGTGCTCGTATCGCCGCTGATGAAGGCCAGAAAATCAGCCTGCTTGGTTTTGCCCTTGGTGGTCGAGTCGGCCAGCACATAATCCCGAACCGCCTGGGAGAAGTTCCCGCCAAACGGATTGATCGGAACGCAGGCCGCTACGTCGGCCGCAAGTCGGGCATCGGCGTTCGGATCGGTGCCGTAGACCCACGGGTAATAGCCAATGGCTGCGGCGGGGTTGATCTGCGAGCGGCAGACGATGTTGCCGTTGGCAACGCCGTTCTGGACCAGGCCCTGGTCGACCGCGTCCATACCCAGAAGCCAGCGCTGGACGTCCAGGTTGCCTTCGATCTTGGTCTTTTCCCTGAGCTGGCCGTAGTTGCCGGATACTTCGTAATTCCAGTCGTCCCAGAAGGTGCCGCGGAAACCACCAACGACACGGAAGGTCTCGCGCTTGGCTTTCTCGGTACGGGCACCGAGGCCGAGCAAGTTTTCGCGAATTGAAATCCGAGAGGAGTTGGCGCATCCGAGCGGGCCGATCGGGAGGCCGGTGTCGGGGTCAAAAACAATGGTGCGCGCGCGCTCCGCGCAGATCAGGTCGTGCGCCTGATCGCTCAGAAACGGATTGTCTAGGCGGACCTGCTCACGGTTCGGGCCGCCGAAGACAAAAGCCGACGGGTCGAAGAAGGTGGTGCCTTGGGTGAAGGCCGGGCCATTGCTGCCTGTGCCAACTGTGTCGGTGCGCGAATATTTTGCCTCGATGAACGGCGTGAACGCATCCGAAACGTCATAATGGGCGAGCAGGTTGATATTATAGCGATCAAGCTGCGGCGACATCTGGAACTGTTTGCCACCGCGGAAACTTTCGCTGTTGCCGCCGAGGAAGCTGCCCGGCGTTACGCCCGCGCGGGTGCCGGTGGCGGGAACAAGCGTCCCGTCACGCTGGAAGATATAAAGGCAGGGATATGGCGAGCCCAGTGGATCGAGGCCGCAGCTATTTCCCGCCTGAGTTCCGCCAAATCGAAGCGCGCCGGTGTTAGTCAGGCTGCCCGAGCGGATGTCATGGAAGAATAGGCGGTCGGGAACGCCATCACTGCCGTTCGGAGCGCCGGCCGGATCGGAATCCACCACCAGGAACGCGTCATTCTCGCGAATGTACGGACGGCCAGCGCCGAAGTATTGGTCCTGGCGCGCATATTCGGCGTTGACCGCAATATTGCCGCGGTCATCGGCGAAGTTGGTGCCCCACAGGCCGCTGATGAAGTAGGAGCCGGCGTCGCCATATTTGCTGACGCCGCCCTGGCCGCGCAGCTGCACGCCTTCATAGTCGTCCTTCAGGATGAAGTTGACGACACCAGCGATGGCGTCGGAGCCGTAAACAGCCGAGTTGCCGCCCGTCACCACTTCGACGCGCTCGATAAGGTCGGTCGGCATGGTGTTGACGTCGGGCGTGACGCCGCTCGACAGCACGTCGCCGCCGACGTGGCGGCGGCCGTTCTGCAGCACCAGGGTGCGAACCGTACCGAGGCCGCGCAGATCGAGCAGGTTGAGGCCCGCGGTGCCGAGGAACCGGGTCGAGTTGGACTGGGTGAAGGTCGAGCGAAGCGCCGGCAGTTCGTTCAGCACGTCGCCGACGGAAACCTGGCCGGTCTGGAAGAATTCTTCGCCGCTGATCGCGGTCACCGGGACGGGGGAATCAAGGTTGGGGCGCGCGATGCGCGAACCGGTGACGATGATGGTGCCGCATTCCGGGGCATTGGGTGTCGCAACGCAGTCGACCGGTTGGTCGGCATCAGCCGTGGCCGGTGCTGCGGCGGGCTCTGCTGCCGGCTCGGGGGCCGGTGCGTCCTGGGCCATTGCCGGTGCGGCAAGCGCAAGCGCGCTGGTGAACATCGTGGAATGTAGGAACGTCGTCCCCAGCAGCTTAAATTTACTCATGTTTGGACACCCCTGACCAATTATTATCGAAAAGTTATGGGCGAACGGTTGGCCCCGGGCGACCGCCCATTTCAACCGTTACCGAGGGCAATGAGCGATTTTTGAAACCGGTGTTACTAATTTGTCACTAGTTATGTCGGCTGCTTTGCATGACTTGGCCTGCGCCTTATGACATCCCGATGAAGTGTGGGGTCCGGGCAGCGTGATCGTAGGCGCAAAGGCAGCAGCGGCCATCATTATCATCGCTGCCCTCTGGGTTGCGATCGCGGCCGCGCTTGCGGTCGTCGCGGCGAGACGGCTTCGCCGCGCGCAAAGGGTTTTAGGCGGGGCACGAGCAATGCGTTCCTTGCTCGACGCGGCGCCGGCTCGGGCCGTGCTCGTCCATGGCGATGGCCGGGTCGATGCGGATGCCAAGCTCATCCAGGAACTGGGCTTGCCTTCAGCGCCGCAACAATTGGGCGATCTCGCCGGCGACGAGTGGGGCATTGACCGCGAGGACCTGGATGGCTTTGCGGCAATTCTCGCCGATGTCCGGCTGGGCGGTGGACAGCCCCGCCACCAGCTGCGCCTTGCCGGTCGAGATCGTGTTATCGAGGTACGCGCTGCCCTGGCGCCGCCGCCGGCTCGGCCCGGGACGGTTCTCGTCTGGCTGTTCGATATCAGCGATGCGGACGCCGACCGTCAGCGGCTGGCCCGCAGGCTCCAGCAGACGGAGGGTGCCCTCGATGCGCTGACCCACCTCATCGAGAGCGCACCCTTCCCGATGTGGTACCGCGGACCCGACCTTGGCCTTGGCCTGGTCAATGCCGCGTTTGTCGCCGCCGTCGAGGGCCGCGACGCAGCAGAGGTGATCGAGCAGGGCGCGGAGCTGATCGATGCGACCGGCGCCGAAAGCGCGGCGGCCGGGGCCCGCAAGGCGCTGGAGCTGGGCAAGCCCTATTCGCGCATGCAGCCCGCGACCATCGGACAGGAACGCCGGATGCTGCGCATCGTCGACGTTCCTCTGGCGACGGGCGCAGTCGCCGGCTTCGCCATCGACATCCAGGACCTGGAAGATGCCCGGATCGAGCTTGCGCACCATCAGGAATCGCAGCGCGAGCTGGCCGACCGGATGACCGCCGGCGCAATCCAGTTCGACGGCGAACGGCAGCTGGCGTTTTTCAACCGGCCGTTCGCGATCATGGCGCAATTGGAGCCGGAATGGCTGGCCGAACGACCCGAGTTCGATCGGGTGCTTGAGAGGATGCGCGAAAATGGTCGCCTGCCAGAGGTGCGGGACTTCCCCGCCTGGAAGGCCGAACGCCGGGGCTGGTTCACCTCGCCTGAGGAGGCGATCGAGGAAGATTGGATGCTTTCCAACGGCGATCACCTGCGGATCCTCGGCCAGCCGCTTCCCGATGGCGGCCTCAGGCTGATCTTTGAGGACCGCACCGAACAGGTCCGGCTGGCATCGGCGCGCGACACCTTGCTTCGCGTTCGCGCCGCGACATTCGACAATCTGTTCGAGGTGATCAGCGTGTTCGCGTCCGATGGGCGGTTGTACCTCTGGAACCGGCGCTTCAGCGAATTGTGGGACCTGGATGAAAGCTGGCTGGCTGAGCACCCGCGCGTCGATGAGCTTGTACCGGCAATGGCCAAGCGATTGGTCAATCCGACGGCCGCGGCCCAGGTACGCGAGCTGGTCCGTTCGACGACCAGCGGCAGGCAGTCGGGCACGGGCCGCGTCTCCTTGACCGATGGGCGTCATTTCGATTTCGCAGCCGTCCCGCTGCCGGACGGGAATGCGCTATTCACGATGATCGATGTCACCGACTCCAGCCGGATCGAGGCGGCATTGCGCGAACGGGCTACCGCGCTCGAGGAGGCCGATCGGGTCAAGACCGATTTCGTCGCCAATATGAGCTATGAGTTGCGCACTCCGCTGACCTCCATCGGCGGATTCGGGGAAATGCTGCAGGCCGGCTATGCGGGCGAATTGCCCGGCGCGGCGGCAGACTATGTCGGCGCGATCCTGGAATCGGTCGAGCGCCTGTCGAAGCTGATCAATGATGTGCTCGACCTGACCCAGGGCGATACCAAGGGCGTGGTGCTGGAGCGGGAGCGCGTCGACATTGCCGGCATGTGCCGCGCGGCAGCCGAGTCACTGCGCCTTCGCGCCGATGAAAAGGGGCAGAAGCTGGACCTTGCGCTCGATCCCAGCGCCGGCAGCGTGATTGGCGATGCGCGCAGGCTGAGGGAGTCCGTCGAGCATATCCTGCGCAATGCGGTCGCCTATAGCGACGAGGGCGGAAGCATCTGGCTGAAGGCCAGCGGCAATGACGACAGTGCCACGATCATTGTCGTCGATAATGGACCGGGTATCGCGCCCGAGCAGCAGGAACAGGTATTCGCCCGCTTTCACAAGACGGGCGTGGCCCGGGGTGAGGCCGCACTGGGTCTTGGCCTGCCGCTCACCCGCCAGTTTGTCGAGGCGCACGGCGGCACCGTCGAACTCGAATCCGCCCTCGGCAAGGGAACCAGCATCACCATCACCGTTCCGCGGGCGCCGCAATGAAGCTGAAGGACGAGAAGGCTACGCTTGCGTTCGGACGCAAGCTTGCTGCCGTACTGCGGCCCCGCGATGTGGTGACCTTGTCCGGTCCTTTGTCGGCGGGGAAAACGACCTTGGTCCGCGGCGTCCTGGCTGCCCTGGGCCATGTCGGCGAAGTGCCAAGTCCCAGCTTTGCGATCGTGCAGCCCTATGACGCACTCGACCCTCCGGTGTGGCACGTCGACCTCTATCGCATTGAAAAAGTGTCGGATCTCGAGGAATTGGGACTGGAAGACATACGCAATGAAGGTGTCTTGATCGTTGAATGGCCCGAACATGCCGGGCCGGATATTTGGTCGGAAGCGCTCGCTCTGTCGCTTCAAGTGGGGGAGGATGGCGCACGTGCCTTGACAGCGGAGGTGCCAACGTCATGGGAGGGGCGATGGCCGCTCCGATGATTCCGCCCACCGCCGCTTTTGATTTTCTCGCCCGCCATGGATGGGATGAGGCACGCATTTTGCCCCTGGCTGGAGATGCGAGCTTCCGGCGCTATTTTCGTATCCACGCCGGTGAGCGGCGAGCGGTGCTTATGGACGCGCCGCCGCCTCACGAAGATCCGCGGCCGTTCGTCCGCATTGCTGGATGGCTGCAGGAGATCGGGCTTGCCGCGCCACGCGTCCTGGCTGCCGACCTTGAGAAGGGGTTGCTGCTGCTCGACGACCTTGGCGATGCCCGGATGCGCGAAACCTTGGACGCCGAACCCGGGATCGAGCGCGACCTGTACGAAACGGCGGTCGACGTGCTGGTCCACCTTCACCGGCAACCGCCGATGCCCGGCCTGCCGCCGCATGGGCTTCAGGAATGGCTGACCGAGCTGAGGCTTTTCCCGGACTGGTATGTTCCAGCCGTCGGGCTCGAACCGGTTGACGTTGAGGCCTGGGATGCGGCCTGGCGCCAGGTGCTCGAACAGGTGGCCAACGATGGGCTGGGGCCGGTTACGGTCCTGCGCGACTACCATGCGGAAAATGTCATGCTGCTCGACGGCCGCGGCGGCATTGAGCGATTCGGATTATTGGATTTCCAGGACGCGCTGTCCGGTCACCCAGCCTATGACCTGGTGTCCGTGCTGGAGGATGCGAGGCGCGACGTTCCACCGGAACTGGAGCGCGACATGATCGATCGCTACCTTGCCAACGCCGGCGCGGACCAGCGTTTCGAGCCTGCCTATTGGGCACTCGCGGCGCAGCGCAATACGCGAATATTGGGTGTCTTTTGCCGGTTGTGGAAGCGAGACAACAAGCCGCACTACACGCAGTTCCAGCCGCGGATGTGGGGGCTCCTCGAGCGCGACCTGGCGCAGCCGGGCCTGGCGCCGGTGCGCCAATGGTTTGATGCCAATATCCCGGCCTCGGCCCGGACCGCGGCCTGGCGGGAAGCCTCGGCGTGAACCGAAAGGCGCGGGCGCTTGCGGTTCGGCCGGAGATTGAGGCCAAGGTGCCGGACACGGCCTTTGTGCTCGCAGCCGGCCTGGGCAAGCGGATGCGTCCACTCACGGCAACCCGCCCAAAGCCGCTCGTGGAAGTGGCGGGCAAGGCGCTGATCGACCATGTGCTCGATCATCTGCGGGCTGCTGGTGTCGCTAAGATCGTGGTCAACGTCCATTATCTGGGCGATGCGCTGGAAGCCCATCTGAAAGCCCGCGCCAAAGATTTCGACGTCAAGATCAGCGATGAGCGCAAACAGTTGATGGAAACGGGCGGCGGGCTGATCCAGGCCGAACCGATGATCGGTGCCGATCCGTTCCTGGTGGTCAACAGCGACAACTACTGGGTCGACGGACCGGCCGACACGCTCCATCTGCTCGCTTCCCTCTGGCGCGACGCGGACATGGATGCGCTACTGCTGCTGGTTCCGCAGGCGCGCGCGGGCAACCATAGAGGGCAGGGCGACTTCCACATGAGCGCCGACGGCCGGCTAGTTCGGCGCGAGACGGGAAAGGTTGCGCCATTCGTATTCACCGGCATCCAGATCATTTCAAAACGGATGCTGCGCGATGCCCCGGACGGGCCATTTTCAACAAATATGTTGTGGGATCGGGCCATCGCCGAAGGCCGGTGCTTCGGGGCCGTCCACCAAGGCCTGTGGTTCGATGTTGGCAATCCGGCCGCGATCAAGGCGACCGAGCGCGCATTAGAGCATGGCTGAAGCGGGCCTGTTCCAGCGCCGGGTGTCCGGCACCCCGCTCGTCTATTCGATCCCTGCCCATCGCAGCTTTTCCGACGCGCTCGCGACCGGCCTGATCAACGCGGTCGGCCGCGACCCGTTGGCATTGGCACATGGCCGGATATTGCTGCCAAGCAATCGCGCCGTCCGGACCGTCACGGAAGCCTTCGTAAGAGCCAGCGATGGCGGATTGGTATTGCCCCGGCTGATCGCGATCGGCGATCCGGATATCGGGGAGCGTATCGGCGGGGCACTCGACCCGCTGAGCCTGGTAGACGAAGTACCGCCGGCAATCGGTCCCTTGGAACGCCAGCTGCTGTTGGCGCGGCTGATCCGTGCCGAAGGCGAAGGCGCGGCTGAGGCAATGCGCCTGGCTGCCGAACTGGCCCGCACCATGGACCAGTTGGACATCGAGGAAATTCCGGCGTCGCAGCTTGCCGAAGCGGTCACGGAATCCCCCGAGCTGGCCGGCCATTGGCTGCAATCAATCGAACGTTTTCGGGCAGTATTGGACCGCTGGCCGGCGCAACTGGCCGAGCGGGGCGTGATCGATCTAGCCAAACGGCGGAGCAGGTTGCTGCATGCGCTGGCAAAACGCTGGGCGGAAAATCCGCCCGAAGGCTTTACACTCGCGGCGGGCATTACGACGTCAGCGCCAGCGGTCGCCGCGCTGCTCCAGTCCGTGGTGCGGCTGGACAAGGGAGCGGTAGTCCTGCCCGCCCTGGCGGACGAGCGCTCCATGCCCAAAGAAGAATGGGATGCGCTTGGGCCTGACGAGGACGGTCGAGCTGAAGAAAACCATCCGCAATATCATCTGAAGCGCCTGCTGCATTGGATCGGCGTGGCGCGAGCGGAAGTATTGCCGTGGCGCGGCGGTGGACGAGCGGCATCGTCGGCCGCGCGTGGGCGTGCGACCATCAATGCTTTGGCAGCGCCCCGGTTCAGCGACAAGTGGACCAGGCTGCCTGCACCCGAGCGGAGGCTGACGGGCGTACGGGTCGCCGAGTTGCCAGATCCGGCCAGCGAAGCCCAGGCCATCGCAATTGCACTGCGTGAATCCATTGAAACGCCGGGCCAGACGGCCGCCCTGGTGACGCCCGATCGCCATCTTGCCGCTCGCGTTTCGGCACACCTCGAGCGGTGGGGCATCGATGCCGACGACAGTGCCGGCCGGCCACTATCATCCGCTCCTGCGGGAACATTGTTGCTGGCGGTGGCAGCGGCAGTTGTCGAAAATCTTGCCCCTGTCCCGTTGCTCGCCTTGCTCAAGCATCCGTTGGTTGGGGGTGAGGGCGAGGAGCGGTTGATGTGGCTGGAGGCGGTGCGCCGCCTCGACCTTGCCTTGCGCGGACCTCGTCCACGTTCCGGAATCGAGGGCCTCGACGAATGGTTTGAGGAAAAAGGATCCGATCGGACCTGGCACGTCGTGCGGCCAACTGTGGTCAAATTGGCGGAAGGGTTTGGCGCCGGAACATTGGCGGACCTGGCGGCCAGCCTGCGCGAAATGGCAGGCCAGCTCGCGGGTGACGCTGCCTGGCGGGGAGCCGATGGAAGGCTGGCAGCGGAGCTGCTGACGGAATTGGAGCAATCACCCGATGCCCTGAAGATCGCCATGGCACCGAATGACGTGGTGCCACTGCTTCGAACGCTTATGGAAGGAATGGCGGTGCGGCGCCCCTATGGCGGCCATCCGCGAATATCCATCTGGGGATTGCTGGAAGCACGTTTGCAGAAGGCCGATCTCATGATCCTCGGCGGAATGAACGAGGGCGTATGGCCGGCGTCGCCCAGTCCCGATCCATGGCTGGCCCCGCCGATCCGGCGCACTCTGGGATTGCCCGGCCTTCAGTTCCGCATCGGCCTTGCCGCGCATGATTTCATGAGCGCGCTGGGCGCGCCGCGCGTCCTTCTGACCCGCGCCCGTCGAGACAGCAAGTCTCCGACGATTGCATCGCGCCTGTGGCTCCGGCTGCAGGCGATGACCGGTGGCATGACCCGAGACCAGCGGCTTGAGAGGCTTGCGCTGGCAATCGATGCCAGCGATGCCGTGGAGTTCGCGCCTCGTCCCGCGCCCGCCCCGCCGCGTGACCAACGGCCGCGAGAGATTTGGGTGACCCAGGTGGATCGCCTCAAGGCCGATCCCTTCGCCTTCTACGCGAGCGCCATGCTGAAGCTGAAGCAACTCGATCCCGTGGATGCGGACCATAGCGCACAATGGAAGGGCATGGCCGTCCATACAGTCCTCGAGCAATGGATGAAGGAGGACGACTGCGATCCCGATCGCCTGCTAATAAGAGCCCGCACCCTCGTTGAAGGCGAGGCAATCCACCCGATGCTGCGGGCCCTGTGGCGGCCGCGCTTGCTGGAAGCGATCGACTGGATCGCCGAGCAAGAGCGGAGCAACCGGGCGGAAGGCCGCCGCCCCATGGCCGCGGAAGCGGAAGGGAAAGCCGAAATCGAGGGAGTGATCGTTCATGGCCGTGCCGACCGGATCGACCGGATGGCCGACGGCAGGCTGGCAATCATTGACTACAAGACCGGGCAACCACCCAGGTCCAAGGCGGTCGAGGCCGGCTTTGCGCTTCAGCTTGGCCTGCTCGGCCTGATCGCACGTGCCGATGGGTTCGATGGGATCAAAGGTGAACCCGGCAGCCATGAATATTGGTCGCTGGCCAAGGACAAGGACCGGTTCGGCAAGAAATACTGCCCCGACGCAAAGGCTGGATCCGAAGCCTTCCTGGCGCATTCGCTGGCGCATTTGACCGAGGCCATCGCCAAATGGCTGACTGGTGAGGAGCCCTTCACCGCCAAGCTAAATCCGGCCTACGCGCCCTACGGCGAATACGACCAGCTGATGCGGCTGGAGGAATGGTATGGCCGTGAATAGCGGGCTTGGCTCAGTCGGTTGCGTCGCCTTGCGGCGGGGTGGGTTTGGCCTTCTTCCTGACCGTCGAGGCATAAAGCAGGGCCGCGACGATCGCGGCCGACCCGATACCGACCGCGACACCGGCCTTCACCAGCTTGGCTCGCCGTTCTTCGTCACGCTTGTCGGTATCGCTCATTCGATCCTCTCACTCTGCCGTCGCCCAAGTCACTATTCGCAAGCAGCCGCATTGGAAAGGGCGGTTCGATGACCAGCCGCCTGAAACCGTTCCACCTTCTAGAGGGAGCGCAGGCTGCGGCGTCGGACCCATTGGTTCATGCCGCGCTGTCCGCATCTGCGGGAACGGGCAAGACCCATGTCCTGACATCGCGCGTGCTGCGCTTGCTGCTGCGCGGGACAGCTCCGTCGACCATCCTTTGCCTAACCTTCACCAAGGCTGGCGCCGCGGAAATGTCCAATCGCCTGGGCGAGCGGTTGGCGCATTGGGTAAGGCTGCCCGAGGAAGCCCTAAAAAAGGAGCTGTTCGCGCTGGGCGAGGATAACGGCCCGCCGGCGGTCGAGCACGCCCGGCGACTATTTGCGGAAGTGCTCGATGCGCCGGGTGGCGGCCTGCGCATCCAGACCATCCACAGCTTCGCGCAGGCCCTGCTGGCATCATTCCCCGCAGAAGCGGGCATCGTGCCCGGATTTCGCCCAATCGAAGGGCGAGCAGAGGATGAGCTTGCCCGCCGAACCCTGGCCGCGTTGCTGGAAAGTGCCGAGGCCAATCGCGACCAGCGCCTAATCGACGACGTTTCCGCGCTCAGCCGGCGGCTCGGCGAGGGTGGCGCCGAGTCCTACCTCATGGCCTGCGCCCGAGCGCATGAGTCCATGACGTCGCTTGGCGATCCGCAGGCGATCGAAGCGCAATTGCTCCAACTGATCGGCGTCGAGGGCGGCGATCCCGAAGCCGAAATGCTGCGGCGCCTGGGCGACGACGAGATCGACATCAGCCTGTTCCAACGGCTGCTCCAAGCCAATCGCGCCTGGGGTACGGCCACGGCCGACAGGATCGTTGGAAACCTCATGGCATTCCTGGCCGCGACGGCGAAGGATCGGAAGGCGCTGCTTGCCGAGATCGGCTCCGGCCTGGTCACCGCCAAGGGCGAGCCGTGCAAGGTCCAGCCCAGGCAACGCGCGGCGGAGCCGGACTATGACCAGCTGGTCGCCGAGTTCGCCGACTGGTGGCTTTCCGCCCGGACCTTCATCTGTGCAGCCGATCTGGCGAAGACCCAGGCCGCGGGGCTGCGTGCCGGGCAGGCCTTTGCGCGCGCATATGTCCAGGCGAAGCGCGCCCGGGGCGTTGCCGATTTCGATGACCTGATTGGCTGGACCCGGCAATTGTTTGAACAGCCAGGCATGGGCGATTGGGTAAGATATAAGCTGGACCAGCGCACGGATCACATATTGGTCGACGAGGCGCAGGACACCAATGCCGACCAATGGGCGATCGTCGAGGCGCTGGGGGAGGAATTCTTTACCGGCAACCCGGAGGCCGAGCACCAGTGGCGAACCCTGTTCATGGTCGGGGATTACAAGCAGGCGATCTTCGGGTTCCAGGGTACCGATCCCAAAGAATATGAGAAATTCAGGGCCAGGACATCTGCCAAGGCGGCGCTGTTGATCGAGTCCGCCGACAAGGCCGAGGTCCGCGCCCGCGAGTTTCGCGATTTGTCGATCGATGCGAGCTTCCGTTCTTCGCCCGCGGTGCTTCAGCTGGTCGACGCGCTGATCGCCGACGTAGGTTTCCGTCAGATGGGCCTTGGCGAGCCGCCCAACATTCATCAGCCGTTTCATGCGGAGCGCCAGGGGCGCGTCGAGGTGTGGCACCCATTTGAAGCATCCCTCGACGAGGAGGCCGAAGAAGGGGAGGAGGGGTGGATCGATGAGCGCGACCGCCTGTACGCGGACGCCATCGCCAGGCAGGTTAGCCGGTGGCTCGCGCAAGCTCCCGTCATGGCGAGTACTAAGCGGCCCTTGGCACCGGCGGACATATTGATCCTGGTGCGAAGCCGGAAAGAACTCGCATCATTGATCGTTGCGCGGCTCTATGCCCAGGGGGTGCCGGTCGCGGGGATCGACCGGCTACACCTCCACAAGCCGCTCGCCGTCAAGGATCTGCTTTCGGCGATCGGCTTCGCGGTGCAGCCGCTGGACGACCTCAACCTTGCGTCGTTGCTGGTTTCACCGCTGATCGGATGGAACCAGGACCAGCTTTATGGGCTGGCCTTTGGGCGCAAGGGCAAGCTTTGGTCCGAGCTGGCCAACCGCCGCAATGAACAACCCCACTGGTCGGAGGCTCATGCGATCCTTGCCGGATGGCTGGGACAGGCCGACTTCGTGACGCCTGCCAGATTCCTGGAGGCGATCCTGTCGGGCCCCCATGATGGTCGGCGCAAGCTCCTGGGGAGGCTGGGTGAAGCGGCGCGCGATCCAATCGAGGAGCTGGTGGCAAGTTCGATCGCCTTCGAGCAGGAGGAAATCGCATCGCTTGACCGTTTCCTTGCCTGGTTCGGTCAGGGCGAGGTGGAGGTGAAGCGGGATCCCGCCGCCCCGTCCAATGCAGTGCGGGTCATGACGGTCCACGGAGCCAAGGGGCTGGAAGCGCCGCTGGTGATCCTGGCCGACGCGACCCACGATCCGGATAAGGTCGGGGGGCCGTCGACGATCATGGACGTTCGGGTGCCGGGCGTCGGCGATGTTCCTCTCATCCGCCCCCGCAAGGACGAATGCATGCCGATTTTCCGGACGTTGATCGACAGGGCAAAGGAAGCGGACAAGGAAGAACATTGGCGGCTCGCCTATGTGGCGCTGACGCGCGCGGCCGAGCGGCTGGTGATTGCCGGGGTCAAACCGCAGCGCGACGTGCCGCAGGGCAGCTGGCATGCCGCCGCCACCAGAGCGATGCAATCGCTGGGCGCGGCACCGCATGACCTGGAAGGTTGGGGCCCGGCGCTGGTGTGGGAGAATGAAGGCGCGGCACAACCAAGGGCTAGAGCGGGAAGGGCAATATTCGAACGGATTGCCGTGCCGGGCTGGCTTCGGCAGCCCGCACCGATCGAAGCGCGCCCGCCGCGGCCGCTGGCTCCTTCACAAATCGTGGGGGACCGGGACATCGCTCCGCCGCCATCGCCGGAGATGCGCGCCGCGGCCCGGCGCGGCACCTTGTTGCATGCATTGTTCGAACGGCTGCCAGGGGTGCCGCTCGATGATCGGCATCGCCTGGCGCTGCGATGGCTGGAACGATCGGGCGTGCCGGAGGAAGAGCGGCAGGATATGGCGAATGCCGCCTGCGCACTGATCGCCGACCCGGCCTACGCCGACCTGTTCAGCGCGGACTCGCTGGGGGAAGCACCGATCGCGGCGACCCTGCCGGACGGACGGGTCATTGCCGGGACCGTCGACCGGCTTTGCATCGGGACCGACCTGGTTCGGGTGATTGACTTCAAGACCGGACAGGCCGTTCCCGCCGGCCTCGGCGCCGTGCCGGCGGCACATCGCACCCAGATGGAGGCTTACTCGGCGGCACTGAAGGCAATTTTCCCGGATCGGAGGATCGAAGCGTCATTGCTCTACACAGCCGGGCCGATGCTGATTACCCTCCCCGGTTGAGGATTGCCGAGTCCCTTCCCATATCCGACGCCAATCTGATGTGAAGGAGTCCCACATGGGCCAGAATACCAAGACCGTTACCGACCAGAGTTTCCAGGCCGACGTGCTGAGCGCCGACAAGCCGGTGCTCGTCGATTTCTGGGCGGAATGGTGCGGCCCGTGCCGGATGATCGCACCCGCGCTCGAGGAGATTGCTGCTGACCTGGGCGATCAGGTGACCATCGCCAAGATCAACATCGACGAGAACCCGGATGTCCCGGGCCGCTACGGGGTACGTGGAATTCCGACGATGCTGCTGTTCAAGAATGGCGAGGCCGTCGCCCAGAAAGTTGGCGCCGCGCCGCGCAGCCAGATCCAGCAGTGGCTGGAAGGCCAGCTTTCGAGTTCAGCGAACAGCCAGGCCGGCTAGGCGGGAGGCTCGGTCCCTTCCAATCCTACCGTATTCGGCCGGAAGCGATCATATTTCGGCAGGCCGTCGTCGACTGCCATCCATGGCACTCGGCTCGACCAGAAGATGTGAAAGCCGGGGCGCACGAGTCCCGGTTCATCAAGCGTGGTGACGCTGAAGTCGAGCGTGTCGGCCTGATGCTCAACATGGGTGTAAAGCGGCGTGCCGCATTCTCCGCAGAAAGCCCGGTGCCCGAAACCACTCGATGCGACCCGCCGAACCGCGGTTTCACCTGCCGTAAACCGGTAATCGGCGAGCGGCACGGTCGCGAACACCATCGCCGGAGCGCCACTGTTAAGCTGGCAGGTACGGCAGTGGCACCAGCCGGCATCGAAGGGCTTGCTGTCGAGTTCGAAGCGCACCGTTCCGCAGAGGCAGCCGCCCGTCCAGTCATTCATGAATCCGGGGTAGGATTCCCGCGCGCGCGGGTCAATTGACTAGGCAGGGGCTGCTCCCTACATCGCGCCGCAACAGCGCCTGCTTGCGGGCGCCCTTTCTCCTGCCCGCGGCAGCCGGCTTTTTGAGGATTATTTCACCACATGCTCGCCTCCCTGGCCAAAAGCATCTTCGGTTCGGCCAACGACCGTTACGTCGCCAAGCTCGGCAAAATCGTAGAGACGATCAACGGCTTCGAGCCGACCATTTCGGCCATGACCGACGAGGAATTGCGCGGCCAGACGGAGCGTTTCCGCCAGCGTCTGGCCGAAGGCACAAAGCTGGATGACCTTCTTCCCGAAGCCTTCGCGACGGTTCGCGAAGCTGCCCAGCGCACGCTTGGCCAGCGCCACTATGATGTGCAGATGATCGGCGGCATCGCCCTCCATCGCGGCGAGATCGCCGAGATGCGGACGGGCGAAGGCAAGACCTTGGTCGCGACCCTGGCGGTCTATCTGAACGCGCTCCCCGGCAAGGGCGTCCATGTCGTCACCGTCAACGATTACCTGGCCAAGCGCGACGCCGATTGGATGGGCCAGGTCTATACATTCCTGAACATGACGGTCGGCGTCATCGTTCCCAACCTGTCCGATGTCGAACGGCGCGACGCCTATAATTGCGACATCACCTACGCGACCAATAACGAGCTCGGCTTCGACTATCTGCGCGACAATATGAAGTACAGCCGAGAGCAGATGGTGCAACGGCCGTTCAATTTCGCCATCGTCGACGAGGTGGACTCGATCCTGATCGATGAAGCGCGCACCCCGCTGATCATCTCCGGCCCGACCGATGACAAGTCGGAACTGTACATGAGCGTCGATGCGATCGTGAAGCAGTTCGTCGAGGCCGATTACGAAAAGGAAGAGAAGCAGAAGAGCATCGTCCTGACCGAGGAGGGCACGGAAAAGGCCGAGCGCATGCTCGAAACCGCCGGACTGATCGAAGGGCAGAACCTCTACGACATCGCCAATACCCAGGTGGTCCATCACCTGAACCAGGCCCTCAAGGCCAACAAGATGTTCAAGCGGGACATCGACTACATCGTCAAAGACGAGAAGGTGATCATCATCGATGAATTCACCGGCCGAATGATGGATGGCCGCCGCTGGTCCGACGGCCTCCACCAGGCGGTGGAAGCCAAGGAAGGAGTGCAGATCGAGCCGGAGAACCAGACGCTCGCCTCGATTACCTTCCAGAATTATTTCCGCATGTATCCGAAGCTGTCGGGCATGACCGGCACGGCGGCGACCGAAGCGCCCGAATTCTTCGACATCTACCGCATGAATGTGGTGACGATCCCGACCAATGTGGCGGTCCAGCGGATCGACGAGGACGACGAGTTCTACAAGAACATCACCGACAAGTTCGCGGCCATCGCCACGGAGATCAAGGGGCGGCAGGAAAAGGGACAGCCGGTGCTGGTCGGAACCGTCTCGATCGAGAAGTCGGAGATGCTTTCCGAATATCTGAATGAGCAGGGCATCGAGCATTCGGTGCTCAATGCGCGCTTCCACGAGATGGAGGCGCACATCGTCGCGCAGGCCGGCCGTATGCGGGCGGTTACGATCGCCACCAACATGGCCGGCCGCGGCACTGACATCAAACTCGGCGGTAACCTTGAGTTTCGCATCGAGGACGAGCTCAAGGACGTGCCGGAGGGCGCTGCGCGCGACAAGGCGATCGAGAAGATGGCGGCGGAGATCGAAGCGGAAAAGCAGCGGGTCCTGGAGGCGGGCGGTCTGTACGTTCTCGGCACCGAGCGCCATGAAAGCCGGCGCATCGACAATCAGCTGCGCGGCCGCTCGGGCCGTCAGGGCGACCCCGGCCTGTCGCGCTTCTACCTCAGCCTTGACGACGACCTGCTGCGCATCTTCGGCCCGCAGACCGCCTTTGCGCGCCTCATGAACAAGAATCTCGAGGACGGCGAGGCGATCGTCTCCCCGTGGATCTCGAAGGCGATCGAGACCGCGCAGAAGAAGGTCGAGGCTCGCAACTACGACATCCGCAAGCAGGTCGTTGAATTCGACGATGTGATGAACGACCAGCGCAAGGTCATTTATGAGCAGCGCGCCGAGATCATGGACGCCGATCATGTCAGCGACGTGGTTGAGGATTTCCGCACCGAAACCATCCTCGGCCTGGTCCTGGCCAGCTGCCCCGAAGGAACCTACCCCGAGCAGTGGGATGTGGATGGCCTCAAGGAAAGCGTCAGCGAGGTGCTCGACCTCAATCCGCCGCTCGACTCGTGGCTGCAGGAAGAAGAGGTCGAGCAGACCATCCTGGTCGAACGCCTGCAACAGGCGGCGGACGAGAAGATGCTGACCAAGATCCAGATGGTGGAGCACGACCGCTGGGTGCAGGTGGAAAAGAATATCCTGCTCCAGACCCTCGACCATCACTGGAAGGAGCATCTGGCTACGCTCGACGCGCTGCGCGCCGTCATTCACCTGCGCAGCTACGCACAGAAGAAGCCGATCGATGAATATAAGCAGGAAGCCTTCCTGCTGTTCGAGCGGTTGCTGGTGACGATCCGCGAGGATGTGACGCGACTGCTGATGCGTGCCCAGGTGCAGTTCGACGAGCCGGTGCAGATGACCCCGGCGGGCGCATTCGCGCTGCCGGATTTCATCACTCACCACATCGATCCGCTGTCCGGCGAGGATGACAGCGCCGATTTCGACGCGGGCGGTGCACTGCTGTCGAACCTTCCACCGCTGCTTAGCCCGCAGCCGCCGCTGCCTCAGCAGATCGCAGACGGCGAAACGATCGTCGCTCCGGCCAGTCGCAACGCGCCATGCCCGTGCGGGTCGGGCCTTAAATACAAGCATTGTCACGGCCAGGCGGCCTGAACCGATGATCGACCGCACCGCGCTTCGTCAGGCGTATCGCCCCGACGAGGAGGATGTCGTGCGCGAGCGCCTGTCCCAGGCGAAGCTCAGCGCCTCGCACCAGGGTGAGGCAAACGCCATTGCCCGCACCCTCGTGAAGGCGGTGCGCGGGCATAAGGCGGCAGGCCTGGATGCGTTCCTGCAAGCCTACGACCTGGGATCCGACGAGGGCATTGCCCTGATGTGCCTGGCAGAGGCGCTGCTTCGCATCCCCGACGCGGAGACGGCCGACGAGCTGATTGCTGACAAGCTGTCAGGCCCCGATTGGGCCGAAAAGCTTGGGGACAGCCGATCGACCTTCGTCAACGCAGCGACCTTCTCGCTGTTGCTGACCGGCAAGGTGCTCGAAGAAGCCAACGACAAGTCTGACAGCTGGCGCGCTGCGCTTGGTCGCGCCGTAGGCCGCCTGGGCGAGCCGGTGATCCGCACGGCGGTCAGCCAGGCGATGAAGATCCTCGGCCGCCAGTTCGTGTTCGGCCGCACGATCGACGAGGCTCTGAAGCGCGCCGCGCCCGAGCAGGCAAGGGGCTGGAGCCACAGTTTCGACATGCTGGGCGAGGCCGCCAAGACCCATGCGGACGCCGCCCGCTATGCCAAGGCCTATGGCGATGCGCTCGACACAATCGCGGCGGTGGCCAAGGGCGGTTTCCGTCAAAGCCCCGGCATTTCGGTCAAGCTGTCGGCACTTCACCCGCGTTACGAATGGAGCCATGCGGGGGAAGCCAAGGCGGCGATCCTTCCGGTCCTGCAAAGGCTCGCGCTCCAGGCCGCGGCCGCCGACGTTCATTTCACCATCGATGCCGAAGAGGCCGACCGGCTCGAGCTGTCGATGGACCTGATCGAGGCGTTGATCGCGGAAGATACCCTGTTTGCAAAGGGCTGGGGCGGCTTCGGGCTTGCCATCCAGGCCTATTCCAAGCGCGCCGTGCCGCTGGTCGACTGGGTCGTCGAGCTCGCCCGCAAGCACAAGCGCAAGCTGATGGTGCGGCTGGTCAAGGGCGCTTATTGGGACAGCGAGATTAAGATCGCCCAGGTCGGCGGCCTGACCGACTATCCCGTCTTCACTCGCAAGGTCGCGACCGACGTCAGTTACCTCGCCTGCGCCAAGCGGCTGCTGGCGGCCAGCGATTGCATCTACCCGGCCTTCGCGACCCATAACGCAAACAGCATCGGCGCGATCAAGGCGCTGGCCGGCGAGACGCCGTTCGAGTTCCAGCGGCTGCATGGCATGGGCGAGGGTCTCTATGAGGAGCTGGCGAAGCTGGAGCAGGCCATCGGCGATGAACCGACGCCGGTCAGGATCTACGCTCCCGTCGGCAGCCACAAGGAGCTGCTTGCCTATCTCGTCCGCCGCCTGCTCGAAAATGGGGCCAACTCCAGCTTCGTCAATCGCATCGCCGACGATGACATCCCGGTCGATGAGCTGGTTCGCGATCCGGTCGCCGAGCTGGCAAAGATCGAGCCCAAGCGCAATCCGGCCATCCCGTTGCCCAACGAAATCTTTGGCAAAGGGCGCCGCAACAGCGCAGGATGCGACCTGTCAGACCCGCTGGTGCGTGATCCGCTATTTATGCGATTGAAGGCGCTCGAAACTCGGCGCTGGATCGCGAAGCCTACGCTCGGGAAGGGCAAGGCCCGCCCGATCACCTCGCCCTACGATCGCCGGATCGAAATTGGCACGGTGTTCGAGCCAAGCGCCGCCGAGGTCGATCATATGGTGCATGCCGCCGATGCGGCGCAGGTCGCTTGGGATGCGCTGGGCGGAGCAGCTCGCGCAAAGCTGCTCGACCGCGCCGCAGATCTGTTCGAGGAGCATGCCGAAGAATTCTTCTCGCTTTGCATTCGCGAGGCTGGGAAAACATTGGTCGACGCTGTTCTTGAAGTCCGCGAGGCGGTCGATTTCCTGCGTTTTTACGCGTCCGAAGCGCGCCGGCAGTTCACCAGGCCGCTGCCACTGCCCGGTCCGACCGGCGAACATAATGAATTGCGACTGCACGGCCGAGGCGTGTTCGCCAGTATCTCACCATGGAATTTCCCGCTGGCGATCTTCACGGGTTTGACTTCGGCGCCGCTGGCCGCGGGCAATGCCGTGATCGCCAAGCCGGCCGGTCAAACCCCACTGATCGGAGCGCTTGCGATAGAGTTGATGCACCGGGCGGGCATCCCCAAGGAGGTGGTCCAGCTGGCGCCGGGCTCCGGCAGGGTCGTCGGCGGAACGTTGACGGCGCATCCGAGGCTTGCGGGCGTCGTTTTCACCGGCTCGAACGAGACGGCGCGCATGATCAACCGCACTTTGGCCGAGCGTGACGGGCCGATCATTCCGTTCGTCGCCGAAACCGGCGGCCAGAACGCCATGATCGTCGATTCGTCCGCTCTTCCCGAGCAGGTCACGCGCGATGTCATTTCCTCCGCATTCCAGAGCGCCGGGCAGCGCTGTTCGGCACTACGGGTCCTGTGCATTCAGGACGACGTCGCGGATTCGATGCTGGAGATGATTTGCGGTGCGATGGAGGCGCTGACGATCGGCGATCCGGCCGACGTCCGCACCGACGTTGGGCCGGTGATCGACGATGGTGCCAAGGCGGCGCTCGAAAAGCATCTCGCCGAGCTCAAGGAAAATGGCCGATTGCTAGCGGAAATCGAGCTGCCGGAAAGCGCCGCGCACGGCTATTTCGTCAAGCCGTCGATGTACGAGATCAAGAGCCTTGCCGAGCTTGATCGCGAGCATTTCGGCCCGATCCTCCATGTCATCCGCTGGAAATCGGGCGAGCTCGACAAATTGATCGGCCAGATCAATGCCACCGGCTATGGCCTTACGCTCGGCCTGCAGAGCCGGATCGACACCACCCGCCAATATGTCGAAGCCAACGCCCGCGTCGGCAACCTCTACGTCAACCGCAACCAGATCGGCGCCGTGGTCGAAAGCCAGCCGTTCGGCGGGGAAGGGCTGTCGGGCACGGGTCCCAAGGCCGGCGGCCCCCATTATGTCGCCCGCTTCGCGACCGAGCGTGTGACCTGCATCGACACCACGGCGGCGGGCGGAAACGCCTCGCTGATGGCCGCGATCGAGGGCTAGGTTCCTCCCTGCGCCGAAGGCGTGGGGAGGGGGACCGCCGAAGGCGGTGGAGGGGCCCCTCCGTCAGTCCTGCGGACTGCCACCTCCCCATTGCTACGCATCAGGGAGGATTGTCCCGCGTTGAAACAGGCCGAAATAGCCTCTGGATCATTGCGCCAAGGCTGCTGTTGATAAGGCTGCGGGGTGGTCTCTCCGGGGACATGAACGCACTTCGCCGGAGCGGTCGGGCCTGCGCCCGGCCGCTTCGTATTTTGGGAGCTGCAGAAAATGGCTCCCCGGGCCTGATTCGAACAGGCGACCATTCGATTAACAGTCGAACGCTCTACCGCTGAGCTACCGGGGAGCAGCTCCCTTGCGGGAGCGACGCCGCCTAATAGCGTGCCCGACGCACGTTGCAAGCGCCGAGGACCGCTTCCTGCCTCAGAAAATATGAGCGGGCCGCGAATCTCGGAATCAGTGAGCGAATTGCTCCATCGCGATCCGCTCGTCGAGCGCATGCTCCGGGTCGAACAGCAGGGTCAGCGACCGCTCGCGATCCAGCGAGACGTCCACCGTGCAGACCTCCCGGACCTCGAACTGGTCGGCCACTGCCGCGACCGGCCGTTTTTCGGCTTCCAGCACCTTGAAGCGCACGGAAACATCGTCGGGGAGGATCGCTCCCGACCAGCGCCTTGGCCGGAACGGGCTGATCGAGGTCAGCGCCAGCATCTTCGCCGCCAGCGGCAGGATCGGGCCGTGGACGGAGAGATTATAGGCGGTCGAGCCTGCCGGCGTCGCCACTAGCACGCCGTCCGCCACCAGTTCCGGCATTACCACCCGCCCATTGACGCATATCTCGATCTTGGCGGTCTGGCGCGTTTCGCGCAGCAGGGACACCTCGTTGATCGCCGGATGGATCCAGGTTTCGCCCTGGATGGTCGTGGCTTTCATGGTGAGGGGAGCGACGCGGATATGCTTGGCCGACTGGATTCGCTCATAGAGATTGTCGAGCCGCCACTCGTTCATGAGGAAGCCGAATGTGCCGCGGTTCATGCCGAATACCGGTCGCGCTTCGCTATCCTCCAGCATGGCGTGAAGCGTTTGCAGCATGAACCCGTCGCCGCCCAGCGCCACCAAAGTGTCCGCCTTGTCAGCCTCCGCCCAGTTGTAGCGGCGGCGCAGCAGAGCCTCGGCCGCCTTGGCGGCCTGCCCGGTCGATGCGACCAGCCCGATACCCTGCGCGGCAAGGTCGCGCTCGGGAGAAGAGGTCGATGGACGGGCGGCGGTCATGAGCCTCAACATAGGCATTTCGTTACGCCGCGCCACTGTCCCGAAACGGAGCGCGCCCGACAGGCGCATTGGGAGGGCAGGACTTGCCAGCTAAGTGCCGGGGCATGCGAGGATGGCTATGGCCAGCGTTTGGGGGCAAGCGGGCGTCGGACCGGGGGGTCACCGCGCCTGTTGCTCCCAAACGTGACCGCGCGCTCGAGCAGGCCATCCGCCGCGACCAAATCGAGCTGCTCTTCCAGCCGCAGATCGAGCCCGCCAGCGGCCGCATCGCCGGGGTCGAGGCGCTCGCCCGCTGGAGCGAAGTAGACTGCCCCGAGCAATTATTTGCCCGCGCCGAGGCGGTGGGTCTCTCCGAACGGCTGTCTCGCGCTCTCCAGCGCAAGGCATTGCGGACGGTCGGAAGCTGGCGGGGTCCCCTTGCCGGCCTGAGCCTGTCGCTCAACCTGCTGCCGCGCGACCTCGACCGGCCCGGTTACGAACAATGGCTGCTAGCCGAGATCGAGGCCGCGGGCTTGAAGCCGGAACAGGTAACGGCGGAGATCGTCGAGAGCAGCCTGATGGCCGACAGCCTGGAGGTTGCCGGGCGTCTGGCGCGGCTGCGCGCGGCCGGCATCCGTATCGCGATCGACGATTTCGGCACCGGCTATTCCAGCCTTGCCTATCTGGCTTCACTGCCATTGGATGCGATCAAGATCGACCGGGCGATGATTGCCGATATCGTCGGGGGCAGCCGCGACCGGATCATCGTCAAGGCGATGATCAGCCTGGCCCGGGAACTGAACCTGAAGGTGGTCGTCGAAGGCGTTGAAAACCTCGCCCAGCTTCATTTGCTCGAACAATGGGGCTGCGACCTCTACCAGGGCTTCTTCGGCTCCGCGCCACTCGACCAGGCGGAGCTGGAACGGTTTGTTACCGCCGGGCAGCGCAGCGCCGCCTAGGCTGGCTCCAGTTCCTTTGCCTCGCCAGCCGCCAACACACGCATCAGCCCTCGCGAAATCTGCAGCGCGCCGTTGAGGCGGGAGTCTCCAGTGGGCCAGTCGCGGCTGATCACCAGCTTGCTGTCGGGCCGCAGCTTCGCCGCACCCTTCAGCCGTTCGACATAAGCCAGCAGGCCGGCGAGGTCGGGGAAGCCGTTTGGCGCGAAGGTGATGACCGCGCCTTTCGCGCCGACATCGAGCTTCGCAATGCGCGCTTTTTTGCAATTGATCTTGGTTTCAACGATTTGCAGCAGGTTCTTCGTCTCCTGCGGCAATTTCCCGAAGCGATCGATGAGCTCGGCGCCGAAGGCTTCCACCTCCTGCCGGTCCTCAAGCTCGCCGAGCCGGCGATAAAGCCCCATTCTGAGATCCAGGTCCGGCACATAATGTTCCGGAATGAGGATCGGCGCCTCAACGTTGATCTGCGGCGTGAATTCCTCGCGCCGCTCCCCCGCGCCCGACTTGAGCTCGAGGATCGCGTCCTCGAGCATCGACTGGTAGAGTTCGAAGCCGACTTCCTTGATATGGCCCGACTGCTCGTCGCCGAGCAGGTTGCCGGCGCCGCGGATGTCGAGGTCGTGGCTGGCCAGCTGGAAGCCCGCGCCAAGGCTGTCGAGATTGGCCAGCACCTGCAGCCTCTTGTCCGCGCCCTCCGTCAGCGCCCGGTCGGTCGGCGTCGTCAGATAGGCATAGGCGCGAGTCTTCGACCGCCCGACTCTTCCGCGCAGCTGGTAAAGCTGGGCGAGGCCGAAGCGATCGGCGCGGTGGACGATCAGGGTATTGGCGGACGGGATGTCGAGCCCGCTTTCGACGATCGTGGTCGACAGGAGCACGTCATATTTCTTGTCGTAGAAGGCGCCGATCCGCTCTTCGACCTCGCCCGCGCCCATCTGGCCATGGGCGGTAACCGCCTTCACCTCGGGCACCTCCTCGCGCAGCCATTCCTCCAGGTCGGGCAGGTCGGCGATGCGCGGTGCGACCAAGAAGCTTTGCCCGCCGCGATAATGTTCGCGCAGCAGGGCCTCGCGCATCACCACGGCATCCCAGGGCGCGACATAGGTGCGGATCGCAAGGCGATCGACCGGCGGTGTCTGGATGACGCTGAGCTCGCGCAGCCCCGACATCGCCATCTGCAGGGTCCGCGGGATGGGTGTGGCGGTGAGGGTGAGGACATGGACATCCTCCTTCAGCGCCTTGAGCTTCTCCTTGTGAGCAACGCCAAAGTGCTGCTCCTCATCGACAATGACCAGCCCCAATTTCTTGAACTTGATCGATTTCGACAGAAGGGCGTGGGTGCCGATGACGATGTCGACTATGCCCTTTTCGATGCCCTCCCTGGTTGCCTTGGCTTCGCCTGCGGGAACCAGGCGGGATAGCCGTCCGATCTCGATCGGGAAGCCGCGGAAGCGCTCCACGAAATTACGATAATGCTGCCGCGCAAGCAGGGTGGTCGGGCAGATCAGCGCAACCTGATACCCGGCCATGGCCGCGACGAAAGCGGCCCGCAGCGCCACCTCGGTCTTGCCGAAACCGACGTCCCCGCACACCAGGCGGTCCATCGGCTTGCCGCTCTGAAGGTCGTCCAGCACCTCGACGATGGCCTGGTCCTGGTCGTCGGTCTCCTCATAGGGAAAGCGATCGACGAACTCGGGATAGGTGGCTTCGTCCGTAGCGGCGATTTGGCCGGCGCGGGTGGCGCGAATGGCGGCGGTCTTAATCAACTCGCCGGCGATCTCGCGGATCCGCTCCTTCATCCGCGACTTGCGCCGCTGCCAGGCCTCGCCGCCAAGCCTGTCGAGGTTCGCGGTGTCGCCCGCACCGCCGTAACGGGACAGGACGTCGATATTCTCGACCGGCACGTAGAGCTTGTCGCCGCCCGAGTAGCTTAGCGCGACGCAATCGTGCGGCGCCTTGCCGACCATCACCGAGGTCAGCCCCTCGTAGCGGCCGATCCCATGCTCCATGTGCACGACCAGGTCGCCGGGCGTGAGGGCCGCCAGTTCCGCCAGGAACGCGTCGGCGCTCTTGCGGCGCCTCTTGCGCCGGACCAGGCGGTCTCCGAGCATATCCTGCTCGGTGAGGACGGCGACGTCGGGCGCGCTGAAGCCATGATCCAGGGGAAGCACGATCAGCGCCGCATCGGTGCGTGCGCCGAGCGCTTCCTGCCAGCTCTCCGCCAGTTTCAGGCTCTTGAGGCCATGATCCTCGAGCAGGCCGGCCAGGCGCTCGCGAGCGCCCACGGTATAACTCGCCAGCACGACCTTCTTCTTGTCCTTCCGAAGCCTTGCGACATGGGCCGTGACGGCCTCGTAGACGTTGGTGCCCTGAGTCCGCTCGGGAGCAAAGTCGCGCGGGCCGTCGACGCCGAAATCGATGACCTTCTCGCTTTCCGGCTGGATGAACGGCGTGGCGAGGTGGATCGGCCGTTCCTCAAGAGCGCCTTGCCACTCCTTGCTCGACAAATAGAGCGTCGATGGCGCCAGGGCGCGATAGCTGCCTGGCTCGGCGACCATCGCCTTCTCGCGATTGGCGAAATAATCGTCGATCGCGTCGTGCCGAGCTTCCAGCGACCCGTCCGTATTCGAATCCCGCACGATCACGTCATGGTCGCCAAGATGATCGAACAAGGTCGCCAGCTTCTCCTCGAACAAGGGCAACCAATGTTCCATTCCCGCCAGCCGCCGCCCGCTGCTGATCGCCTGGTAAAGCGGGTCGCCGGTGGCGTTGGCTCCGAACTGCTCGCGGTAGCGGGCCCGGAAGCGCTTGATGGTCTCTTCGTCGAGCAATGCCTCGCTCGCGGGCATCAAGGTGAAGGCCTCTGCCTTGCCGGTGCTGCGCTGGTCGGCGGGATCGAAGCGCCGCATCGTTTCGATCTCGTCCCCGAAATAGTCGAGCCGGATGGCCTGTTCCTCGCCAGCCGGGAACAGGTCGACGATCGAGCCGCGCACGGCGAATTCACCGGCGTCGTGAACGGAGTCCGTCCGCTGGTAGCCATTGGCAACCAGCAGCTCGACCAGCTTGTCGCGCTCGATTCGCTCGCCCTCGGCCAGGCGGCGGGTCAGCTGCCGGATCCGGAATGGCGTCAGGATGCGCTGGATCGCGGCATTGGCGGTGGCGATGAGGAGCTGCGGGCCCTTGCGCCCGGCCTGGAGCTTTTCCAGGGTTGCCAGCCGTTCGGCCATCACCCGAAGTGCCGGGGAGGCGCGATCGTAGGGAAGACAGTCCCAGGCCGGGAAGCCCAGCACCTCCACCTCCGGCGCGAACACCGGCACGGTATCCTGCAACGCCCGCATCGCCGCCTCGTCCGCGGCGATGATCATAGCCCGCCCGCCCTGACCCGTGCCGTACGCTGCGCGCGCCAGGTCCGCGGCCAGCCATGGCAGGAACCCCGCCGGAACGCCGGCCAGGGTCAAAGGCGTATCGGCCTTCAGGATGCGATCGAGGGCTTCGCTCACTTGCTCACCTTGATGAAGTCCAGGCGCTGGAAGGCGTCCATCATCGGACCCCGATAACGTTCCGGCATGTCCTCCGTGCCGAGCGCCCAGGCCATGATGTCGACATCCTGCTCGGTCAGCAGAGACGCGAACAGCGCCCGGTCGTTGGCGTCCCACGATGCATGATGGCTGTCGAAAAAGCCGCCGATCATCATGTCGGCTTCGCGTGTCCCGCGATGCCAGGCACGGTACTTCAGCGCCCTTAACTGTTCGTCCATGACCGGCATTCCTCCAACGCGAATGGACCCGCAGCGGACTCGCAGCGGGTTCATTCCGGCCCATGTAGGCAGTCGCAAGAACCGGCGCTAGTGTGCGCCGGCATGCGGCCAGAACTGTTGAACCCGCTCTTCGCCGAAGTGGAAGCGCTGAAGGGCGTGGGGCCGGGCATTGCCAAGGCGCTGGCGCGGCTTGACCTTAGGCGGGCGATCGATCTTGCCTATCATTTGCCGACCGGGACCATCGAGCGGGTTCGCGCCCCGGCAGCCGCCGCTGCGCTGCTTGGCCGGATCGTCGTGCTGGATGTGATCCCGGTCCAGGTCCGCGCGGGGTCGGGCAAGGCTCCGCTGCGCATCTTCGCCCGTGACGCCGATGACAACACATTGACCCTGACCTTCTTCAACAATCCGGCCTGGGCCAGGAAACAGCTGCCGCTGAATGAGAAGCGCACCGTGATCGGAAGGCTCGATGCCTGGGGAAACGAATGGCAGATCGTCCATCCCGAGGTGCTCGAGCCGGCCAAAGTCGGCGAGGTGCCGCTGCGCGAGCCGGTCTATGGGCTGACCGAGGGTATTTCGAACAAGCGGATGCGCGAACTGGCGTTGACCGCGCTTGAGCGGGCGCCGCAGCTTCCCGAATGGATCGAGCCATCGCAACTGGCGCGCGACCATTGGCCGACGTGGCACGCCGCAATGGCGGAAGTACATTCCGATCCGATAACAACAATCGCCCGCAAACGTCTGGCTTATGATGAAATTTTCGCCAATCAACTGGCCCTGCTGCTGCTCCGCCAGGTCGCACGGCGCAAGAAAGGCCTGCCGCTGCAGGGTGACGGGCGGCTTAGCGGCAAACTGCAGCTTCCCTATCGGCTAACCGGCGCACAGCAGCGGGTGATCGGTGAGATCCGCGGCGATTTGGCCCAGGACAAGCCGATGCTGAGGCTGCTCCAGGGCGATGTCGGCTCAGGCAAGACGCTGGTGGCGCTGCTGTCGATGCTGGAGGCGGTCGAGGCCGGGGCGCAGGCAGCGATGCTGGCCCCAACGGAGATTCTGGCCCGCCAGCATCTCGCCACCCTGCAGCGGCAGTGTGAGGCGATCGGCGTAAGGATCGCAATCCTGACGGGCCGCGAGAAGGGCAAGGCGCGGGAATCGGTGCTGATGGGCCTTGCCGACGGATCGATCGACATCCTTGTCGGCACACACGCCATATTCCAGCAGCATGTGGTCTATCAAAAGCTCGGCTTGATCGTGATTGATGAGCAGCACCGTTTCGGCGTGTCGCAGCGGCTGCTGCTGTCGGAGAAGGCCGATCGCCCGCCGCACCTGCTGGCGATGACCGCGACGCCGATCCCGCGCACGCTGACCTTGACCCATTATGGCGAGATGGACGTCAGCCGGATCGACGAGATGCCTCCCGGACGGACGCCGGTCGAAACGCTGGTGATAAGCGATGCCAAGCTTGGCGATGTCATCGACGGCCTTGGCCGCCACCTTGCCGCCGGCGCCCAGGCCTATTGGGTCTGCCCGCTGGTCGAGGAAAGCGAGGCGGTCGATGCCGCCGCGGCAGAGGAGCGGGCAAGGCTGTTGCGCTTCCGCTTCGGCGACGATCGCGTTGGCTTGGTCCATGGGCGGATGAAGGGACCGGAGAAGGATGACGTCATGGCGTCGTTCGCCTCCGGCAAACTGCAGCTACTGGTGGCGACAACGGTGATCGAGGTCGGGGTCGACGTGCCCAATGCCACGCTCATCATCGTCGAGGGCGCCGAGCGGTTCGGCCTCGCGCAGCTCCACCAGCTGCGCGGCCGTGTCGGGCGGGGTGCCGGAGCGAGCCGCTGCATCCTCCTTCGCGGGCAGAATCTCAGCGAGACGGGCAGGGCGCGCCTGGGCCTGATGCGGGAGACCAACGACGGCTTTCGCATCGCCGAGGAGGATTTGAAGTTGCGGGGGCCGGGCGAAGTGTTGGGGACGCGCCAGTCGGGCGAGCAGGTGTTCAGGGTGGCGTCGCAAGAGGATGTCGCCGATCTGGCGCCGGTCGCCCAGGCGGACGCGCGCCTCTTGCTCGACCGCGACGGGGGCCTTGCCAGCGAGCGAGGGCAAGCCGCGCGGCTGTGTCTGTACCTGTTCGAACGGGATGCCGCGGTGGGGCTGTTGAGATCTGGTTAGTTCCCCTGCGAAGGCAGGGGAACTATTGAGTCAGCAGGCCGTGCTTCTTCTTGCCCAGGCTTAGCTTTAATGGCGCATCTCCGACCGAAACGATCATCTGCGGATCGAGGATCGTTTGGCCGTCCAGCTTAACGGCGCCCTCGGCAATCTTGCGCTTGGCTTCACCGTTTGACGCCGTGAAACCGATATTGGTGAGTGCCTGGACGATGGGAAGCCCATTGGCGCTGGACAGCGTCGGCAACTCGCCCCCTGCCGCACCTCCCTCGAATGTCCTCCGCGCCGTCTCCGCCGCCGCCTCGGCAGCCTTTCCGCCGTGCAACATCGCCGTAGCTTCATTGGCGAGCACGATCTTGGCGTCATTGACCGCCTGGCCTTGAAGCTGTGCCAACTCCTCGATCCGTTCCAGCGGCAGGTCCGTGAACAGTTTCAGGAACCGGATCACGTCCGCA
>JBJMUA010000043.1:0-28495 GCA_045811425.1 Sphingomicrobium sp.
CGGCGGTGGATCAGGGTGACGTCATGGCTGTGGTTGGTCATGTACAGCGCTTCCTCGACGGCGGTGTTGCCGCCGCCGATCACCGCCACCTTCTTGCCCCGGTAGAAGAAACCGTCGCAGGTCGCGCAGGCGGACACCCCGCGACCCTTCAAATGTTCCTCCGACGGCAGGTTCAGATATTTCGCCTGCGCGCCGGTCGCGATCACCAGCGAATCGGCGAAATAGGTCGCGCCGCCGTCCCCGGTCAGCCGGAACGGCCGGTGCGACAGGTCGACCGAGACGATATGGTCCCACACCACCTTGGTCCCGACATGCTCGGCCTGGGCCTGCATCTCCTCCATCAGCCACGGGCCCTGGATGACCTCGCGGAAGCCGGGATAATTTTCGACGTCGGTGGTGGTGGTCAGCTGACCGCCCGGCTGGATGCCCTGGATGACGATCGGCGACAGGCCGGCCCGGGCGGCATAGATGGCGGCGGTATAGCCGGCGGGACCGGACCCAAGGACGATCAGGCGGCTGGAAATGACGTTGCTCATCGCGCCCAATTAGGGTGCGAGTCGCGTGGCGGCAATGGGGCTAAGTCGGGCTAGAGCAGGTAGATCGGCGAAGGGTCGACGACCGGCGGAATAGTCCGATTGACCGGGCATCCCTGCGGCTTGGCACGCTGCTGTTGCTGCTGCACCTGCTGTTGGCGCTGTTGCGGCTGTTCGACCTTTGGACAGTTCTGGCGGCGGACCGGTTCAGCGGCCAAGACCGAGGCCGGCACCAGTGCCGACAACATGATCGCGATGGCGAGCTTCCCCTGCATGCCGCCGACGTAACGACTCCCAGCCTTAACCGCAAATGAATCGCAGCGATTCGAATGGCGCGATCTTTATCCGGAGAATGTCAGATCCTGAGAGCTGCGGCTCGAACGAGTAGATTGCTTCGTCGCTGCGCTCCTCGCAACGACGCTCATTATACCAATCTCGACTGCTTCACTGCCGCGCCCACGAATCCCGCGAACAGCGGGTGCGGGTCGAACGGCCGGCTCTTCAGCTCGGGGTGGAACTGGACGCCGATGAACCAGGGATGGTCCGGCCGTTCGACGATTTCGGGCAACTGCCCGTCGGGCGACATGCCGGAGAATATCAGTCCGCCACTTTCCAGCGCGTCGCGATAATGGGCGTTGACCTCATAGCGATGCCGGTGCCGCTCGCTGATCTCGGTGGCGCCATAGACCGTCGCGACATGGCTGTTGCCCTTGAGGACCGCCGGATAGGCACCCAGCCGCATCGTCCCGCCCAGATCGGTTTCCGCCGAGCGCTTCTGCAGCCCCTCTTCGCTCATCCATTCGGTGATCAGGCCAACGACCGGCTCGCTGGTTTCGCCGAACTCGGTGGTCGAAGCGGCTTCGATGCCGGCGGTGTTCCGCGCGCCCTCGATACAGGCCATCTGCATGCCGAGACAGATGCCGAAGAAGGGCACTTCACGTTCCCGAGCGAACCGCACGCTGGCGATCTTCCCTTCGCTGCCGCGCTCCCCGAACCCGCCGGGGACGAGGATGCCATGCAAGGGCTCCAGCTCGGCCGCGAGGTCGGCGCTTTCATGCTCGAACATTTCGGCGTCGAGCCAGCGGATGTTGACCTTGACGCGGTTGGCCATGCCGCCATGGACCAGGGCCTCGCGCAGCGACTTATAGGCATCGGGCAGGCCGACATACTTGCCGACGACACCGATCGTCACTTCGCCTTCGGGATGATCGACCCGGTCCATGATGTCCGACCAGCGAACCAGGTCGGGATCCGGGGCATCGGTGATGCCGAAGATCTTCAGCACTTCGGCGTCGAGGCCTTCGCCATGATATTGCAGCGGCACGTCATAGATGGAACGGGCGTCCAGCGCCTGGATGACGGCTTCCTTCGGCACGTTGCAGAACAGCGCGATCTTGGCCCGCTCGCTTTCCGGGATGGGCCGGTCGGCGCGGCACAGCAGTACATCGGGCTGGATGCCGTAGCTGGTAAGCTCGCGCACCGAATGCTGCGTGGGCTTGGTCTTCAATTCGCCCGCCGCCGCGATATAGGGCACCAGGGTGGTATGGACGAAGGCAGCCTGGCCGCGGCCCAGGTCGTTCTTCAGCTGCCGGATGGCCTCGACGAAGGGCAGGCTTTCGATATCGCCGACGGTTCCGCCGATCTCGCAGATGACGAAATCCAGCCCCTCGGTGTCGGCCTGGGCGAATTCCTTGATGGCGTTGGTGACGTGGGGAATGACCTGCACGGTGGCGCCGAGATAGTCGCCGCGCCGCTCGCGGGCGATGATGTCGCGGTAGATGCGGCCCGACGTGATGTTGTCGGACTGGTGGGCCGAAACCCCGGTGAACCGCTCATAATGGCCAAGGTCGAGGTCGGTTTCCGCACCGTCGTCGGTCACATAGACTTCGCCATGCTGATAGGGCGACATCGTGCCGGGATCGACGTTGAGGTACGGGTCGAACTTCCGGATTCGGACGGAAAAGCCGCGCGCCTGGAGAAGTGCCCCCAAAGAGGCGGCCAAAAGGCCCTTTCCAAGCGAAGAGACCACGCCGCCGGTGATGAATATATACCGCGCCATGGGAGTCGGGCCTTAGGGGCGCTTTGCCGATCAAGGCAAGCGCGCAAATCAAATTGACCGAAAAAAGTTACTGGGCGAGCGGAACCGCTGGCGCAGTTTCGTTGCCTGTCGGAGCAGCAGGAGGCTGCTGGGCCGGGGCGTTCGGCTGGAACGGCTGTTCCTTGGCCAGCGACGTATCGACCGACGGCGATTCGCGGGTCACGCCGGCAATGGCGGCGAGCAGGATCGACAGGGTGATGAAGATGCCGCCCAGGATCGCGGTGGCGCGGGTCAGGAAGTCGGCCGCGCCGCGTGCGGTCATCAGTCCCGCCGAGGAGCCGCCGACGCCAAGTCCGCCACCCTCCGACCGCTGCATGAGAATCACCGCGACAAGCGAGGTCGCGATCAGCGTCTGGACGACAAGCAGGAAGGTGAACATCGGTGGCTGGGCTCTCGGGCTTGGATAAGGAAGGTTGCGTGGCCCTTAGCCAGCGCGCGCCGATTATTCAACGCGCGCTGGCCTTGAGGCTTAGCTGGCCGACTTTTCGAGGTCGGCAACCAACAGGCCGATGACGGCGCCATTGGCGCTGCCCGCGATCCCGCTGCGGGGAATGCGGACCGACTTGCCGGAGTCCAGCTTGATCGTCACGTACTCCGCATCGATGGCCTCGATCGTCCCGGCTGGAGCGCCGGCGCTGTCCTTGACCGCGGCGCCCACCGCAAGCGAAGCCTCGGCCGCGGCATGGTCCTTTTCAACCGCTGCGTTGAGCTCCGACTGGGTCATGCCGATGTAGATTTTGCCGTCCTGCTGGGCGAAGCTGGCGGTGCCGAGATTGGCCTCGACCTTGTCGGTCTTGACCGTGACGACGTCGCCGTTGACGGCCGTGATCGTGCCGACCGGATTGCCGCTGCCGTCCAAAACCTGGGCGCCGACCGTGAAACCGCCGCCGGCCTGGGCGAACGCCGGGCTGGCCAGCGCCAAAGTAGCAGAAGCAAGTGCAACGAAGAGACGCATGGGACCCTTTCCCTTTGAAATGAAACGCGGTTCCTTAGCGGCCGAAACGTGATCGGCAAGTGAACAATTTTCTATTCGCCGCTGTCGGAGGCCGATTGGACAATGGGCAGGAAGTCGGCTGCCTTCAGGCTTGCTCCCCCCACCAGGGCCCCGTCGACGTCCGGAATCGCGAATATCTCGGCCGCATTGGAAGCCTTGACCGATCCGCCGTAGAGAATGCGGACCTGCGCACCGGCCTCGCCAAAGGCCGCCTGAAGCCGCCCCCGAAGCGCAGCGTGCATCTCGCTAATGTCGCCCATCGAGGGAATCTTGCCGGTTCCGATCGCCCAGATCGGCTCATAAGCAATGGACAGGCGGACCGGATCGTCGATGGAGGCGGGCAAGGAAGCATCGAGCTGGGCCGCGACCGTCCGCACGGCGTCGCCGGCTTCGCGCACGGCGTCGCTTTCGCCGATGCAGAGGATGACAGCTAGGCCGGCTGCCAGCGCCGCTTCCGCCTTGGCCTTCACATCCGCGTCCGTTTCGCCCTGCGCTTCTCGCCGTTCGCTATGGCCGACGATGGTCAGCCTGGCGCCCGCATCGAGCAGCATCGCCGCCGAAATGCATCCGGTATGCGCTCCCTTGTCCGCATGGTGCACGTCCTGGCCTCCGATTGCGAAGCCCGGGGCCGCGCGCATCGCGCGTTCGATCAGCGTCGCGGGCAGGCAGAGGGCGACATCCGCCCCGGCGGTCTCGGCGGCGATCGAGATGGCGGTTATTTCCGCCAGCTCGGCCGAGGTGCCGTGCATCTTCCAGTTTCCTGCCACCAGCTTGCGCCGAGTCATCCATTCCCCCTTCAGCTTGCTTGCCGACCGTGGAAGCCGCCCCTAAAGCGGCCTTCAACTTTTTCAAAGCACGAGATCCAAATGCTCCCCGTTTTTCGCCGCCTGTCCAATTCCGCGGTTGGGACCGTCATCATGGTCCTGTTCCTGGTCGCCATCCTGGCCGGCTTCGCCATGCAGGATATCCAGAGCATTTTTTCCGGCGGCGGCTTCGGCAGGCTTGGCGCCGGGACACTGGCTAAAGTCGGCGACGAGGAAGTTACGGATCGCGACGTCGACAGCGCCATGCGCAGGGTGTTGCAGCAGGCCCAGCGCCAGAACCCCGAAGTTACCTATTCGGCCATCGCCGGCCAGTTCGAACCGGTGCTGGAGCAGCTGATCACCGAGCGCACGCTCCTCGCCTTCATCGAGGACAATCACTTCATTGTTTCGAAGCGGCTGGTTGACGCACAGATCGCCAACCTGCCCCAGACCCAGGGCCTGGACGGCAAGTTCAGTCAGCAGGCCTACGCCGCTTTCCTCCAGCAGCAGCAATTGACCGACGCCGAGCTGCGCCGGGTGTTGCAGGCCGCGCTGACGGAACGGATGATATTGACGCCGGCAGCGGTTGACCCGCGCATACCGATCGGCGTTGCGCGGCCCTATGCGTCCATGCTGCTGGAGATGCGCGAAGGCCAGCTGGGCCTGGTGCCAACCGACGCGTTCCGGGCTGGATTGAACCCGTCCGATGGCGATCTCCAGTCCTTCTACAGCCAGAATCGCCAGCGCTACACGGTGCCGGAGCAACGGGTACTGAGGCTGGCCAAGATCTCGGCGGAAGCGGTCGCCGCTCCCACCGAGGCTGAGATTGCGGCCTATTACAAGGCCAACCAGGCGACTTATGCAGGCAGCGAAAGCCGGGTGATCAGCCAGGTCGTCGTCCAGGACAAGCGGCAGGCCGACGGTGTCGCTGCTCGTGCCAAGGCCGGCGCGGCCTTCGCCGCCGCCGCGGCGCCAGCCGGCTTTGCGGCCGAAGACGTCAGTCTTGGCGCGAAGACCCGTGCAGAATTTGCCGGCGTCGCCAATGATGCGGTAGCGAACGCCGTCTTCTCGGCAGCCAAGGGGGCAGTGATCGGCCCGATCCGGTCCGACCTCGGCTGGCATGTCGTCAAGGTCGAGGATATTCGCGGCGCTTCAGGCCGCAGCCTGGCCCAGGTCCATGGTGAAATCGCGGCCCTGCTCAAAGCCAACAAGAGCAAGGAGGCGCTGACCGAGCTTGTCACCCGGGTCGAGGACCAGATCGCCGACGGCGCAAGCTTCAATGAGGCGGTTGCGGCCGCGAAGCTGCCGGTCGTCACCACCCCGGCGATCAACAGCGGGGGAACCTCCCGCACCGATCGGGCCTATCGCCTTCCGCCGGAGTTGCAGCCCGCGCTCAAGGCAGGCTTTGCGATGAGCCCGGAGGATGATCCGGAGGTCGTGACCTTGCCCGACAATGCCGGCTATGTGCTGGTCGCGCTTGATAGCGTCATCGCGGCCGCTCCGGCGCCGCTGGCGCAAATCAAGGACCGTGTCCGCGCGGACTGGATCCAGCGCAAGGCCAGTGACCGTGCCCGCGCGGTAGCCGCCGACGTCGCCGCCAAGGTGGCGCGCGGCACGCCGCTCGACCAGGCGATGGATCAGTCCGGCACGCCGCTGCCCCCGGTCCAGCCGATGTCGGCTCGCCGTATCCAGATTTCGCAGGCCAATGCGGAAGCCGCGGTCCCGCTCCGCATGCTGTTCACGCTCGCCCAGGGGAAGAGCCGGATGGTCGCCGATCCCAAGGGCCGCGGCTTTTACATCATCAAGACCAACAAGATCACGCCGGGCAATGCGACCAATAACCCGCTGCTGATCGCCCAGACCCAGGCCGAGTTCCAGCAGACCGCCGCCAATGAGCTTGGCGAGGAGATGCTGGCGGCGATGAAGGCGGAACTGACCGTCAAGCGGAACGAAGAGGCGATCGCGAAGTCCAAGCGGCGGATTACCGGCGCCGACCAATGATGCCCGGCGGCCAATGACCGGGCCGCGGATACTGGTGATCGACAATGTCGACAGCTTCACCTTCATGCTGGTCGATTATCTGGTCACGCTCGGCGCCGAGGTAGCGGTCAAGCGCAATGACGCGATCACCGTCGGGGAGGCTGTCGGCTCGGGTGCCGGCGGCATCCTGATCTCGCCGGGTCCGGGAGCGCCCGAACAGGCAGGCATTTCCATACCGCTGGCCGCGATATGCATCGAGCGGCGCCACCCGCTGCTGGGCGTTTGCCTGGGGCATCAGTCGATCGCGGTGGCCTGCGGATCCCCCGTCGAGCGGACCTTTCCGGTCCATGGCAAGATCGCCAAGGTCCGCCATGACGGCACCGGGCTGCTCGAGGGGCTGCCCAGCCCCTTCGCGGCAACCCGCTATCATTCGCTGGCGGTGACCAATCCGCGCCCTCCCCTGCTCGCCAATGCCTGGAGCGAGGACGGCACCGTAATGGCGATGCGCCACGAAAGCGCGCCCGTCCACGGCGTGCAATTCCACCCGGAAAGCATTGCCTCGGAACAGGGCAAGGCGATCCTGTCCGCATTTCTCCGGATTTGCGACACTACGGCTTGACGAAAGCCATTTCGTTTCCTACACGTTCTCTGTTCGTTCCAGACGGAGGGGCCGATGCTGACCGCCAAACAGCATGAATTGTTGAACTTCATTCATGAGCGGCTGTCGAAGACGGGCGTATCGCCCAGCTTCGACGAGATGCGCGAGGCGCTGGACCTGAAGTCCAAGTCCGGCGTGCACCGGCTGATTTCGGCGCTCGAGGAACGGCAGTTTATCCGCCGGTTGCCCAACCGCGCCCGCGCGCTTGAGGTGATGCGGATGCCCGAGGTGGCGGTGGCCGCTAGCGCGGCGCAACGGCCGGTGGTCCTCGCGGCCGCCAACGATACCATCGAAATTCCGCTGCATGGCCGCATCGCGGCCGGTACGCCGATCGAGGCGCTGCAGGGGACGGAAGGCTTTGCGGTGCCGGCCGCGCTGCTCGGACCGGGCGAACATTATGCGCTTGAGGTGTCGGGCGATTCGATGGTCGAAGAAGGAATTCTCGACGGTGACTTTGCCCTGATCCGCAAGGTCGACAGCGCCCGCGACGGCGAGATCGTGGTCGCGTTGATCGACAATGAGGAGGCAACCCTCAAGACCTATCGCCGCGAAGGCCAGATGATCCGGCTCGACCCGGCCAATCGTGCCTATGAGCCGCAGCGGTACGACGAGGACCGGGTGAGCATCCAGGGCCGCCTGGCCGGCCTCATCCGGCGTTACTAGCCACATCTTGAGTTCAAGAATTCCGTTCGTCCTGAGCGGAGGCCCGAAGGGCGCAGCGGATAGGGTAGACCATGTCCAAACCACGCATCGATTATGTGGAATTGCCCAGTGCCACGGCCCATGAGTTGACGCGCGCCTTTTACTCCCGGGCGTTCGGCTGGACCTTCACCGATTACGGGCCGGATTACGCAGCCACCACCAGCGGCGATGTCGATCTGGGCCTCAACGGACAGCCCGACGAAGCGCTTGCCGCGCCCTTGCCCGTGATCCAGGTGCCGGACCTGGACGCCGCGTTCGAAGCGGTGATGAAGGCCGGCGGGGTGATCGCCAAGGCGATCTTTTCATTTCCCGGCGGCAGGCGGTTCCATTTCATCGACCCTTCAGGGAGCGAATTGGCGGTTTGGCAGTCGGCCTGACCGGCAATTCACCCGCCCATGGGTGCACGGCAACCCGCGCTGAGACAGTCTCGATCCGCGGCTCCCCGCCCAGATAGACGGCGACACCGCCGGTCCGCATCAGCGCCTCCCGATCGAGCTTGAGCCAGCGAGGCTGGCAACCGCGCGGAAGCCACCGGTCAGCGACGACGACGTCCGCGTCCGCGCAGGCCCGCGTCAGCTCCGACCAGTCGATCCGGTTGCGGCTGCGGATTGCCAGCAAACGCCACGCTCGCCCGCCCTCCGAAATATCGGCGACGCAGGCATCCCGGCTGCATCGCGCGAATTGCTGTTCCTCAAGCGCTGCCGGTTCGCCGTCAAAGCCGGACGCTTCGCTCATCAGGTCGCGGACGAAGTCGCCAGAGCGGCTGCGCAGCAGCACCGGCACGCCATCGCCCCGGACCAGCGCCACGTGCTGGCCATCGCCGGTGATGAGCAAGGTTGGAACGGGCGCCATCGCGGCTCCCACCGCGCCGACCGCGAACGGGAGTGCGCCCCACAGCCGGACCTTGCCGGTCCACAAACATGTCCAGAGCAGGCCGAGCACGAACGCCGCGAAAGCCCAGTCGGGCATGGTCGGCAGCGCGGCGACCGCCCCCCTTATCCCACCGACCCAATGGGCGAGGCCGAGCAGCCGATCGATCGACCAACTGGTCACGATCCACAGCGGCGCCCCGAGGCCAACGCCATCGGCGGCGATGGCCAACGCTTCCAGCGGCATGATCACAAATGTCGTCCACGGGATGGCCACCATGTTGGCGACAACTCCGTAGAGACCGGCCTTGTGGAAATGAAACAGCGCGAACGGGATGAGCGCGACTTCGACCACCAGCCCGGTCAGCAGCAAGGAACCCAGGGTCCGCAGGGCGCGCCACAACGGACCATCGTCGCGCGGGGCGAACCAGCCGCGCACTCGTTCCACACGGTGCAGCGCAATGATCGCGATGATGGCCGCAAAGCTCATCTGGAAGCTGGCGCCGGCAAGTGCTTCCGGGCGAAATGCGAGGATCGCCAGCGCGGCCACGGCGAGGAGGCGCAGGCTGACCGGATCGCGCCCGAGGGCCAGACCCGCGAGCACCAGCAGCGCCGCGATGCAGCTGCGCACCATGGGAACCTGCGCCCCGGTCAGCAAGGTGTAACCGATGCCGGCCAGCGCGCCGGCCCCCGCCGCGACCATGACCAGGTTGAACCGGAGAGCCAGCCGTTCGCTCAGGGCCAGCAGGCGCAGCGTCAACAACATTGCCAGCCCGACCGCCGCCGTTATGTGCAAGCCGCCCACCGAAAGAAGATGAGCGAGGCCGCTCCGCCGCATGGCCTCCGCATCCTCATCGGAAATGGCGTTCTGATCGCCGGTGGCAAACGCGGTCGCGACCGCGCCCGACGGCCCGGGCAGCCGCCGACGAATGTGATGGTCGAGCCGGGCCCTGAGGCCATCGATGCCGCTGGCGCTGGCGGGCTCCACCACCTCGATCGGACCGATCGCCCGACCGGTCGCACCGATACCCTTGAACCAGAAATCCCGCGCAAAATCATGCGCCCCAGGCAAGGGCATTGGCGGCGGCGGCATGAGGCGGGCGCGGAGCCTGATGCGCGCCCCGGCGGCAATTCCGGCGGGCGCATCCGCCTCAGGCACGGAGATCCTGATCTTCGGCGGCAGTTCTTGGCTAGCTGGCACCAGGGTCAGCCGCAGGTCGTCCTTGGCGGCAAGGCTTTCGACGCTCTCTACCATTGCGGCGAACGCCGCGACCCGTGGCCGGTCCAATCTCGGCGCATCGACCCAGCTGCTGCGCCACCAGATGAGGAGGCATCCGGCAACGAGCGCCAGTCCGCCGATCGACAGGGCTCGGCCCGCCCGCCCCGTGGCAGCCAGGCCCCCCGCGGCCAGTCCCAGCAGCAGGACGGCAAATGCGGTCCATTGGCGTGGGCCGGGCAGCCACAGCCATGCCGCAATGCCCGCCCCGAAGGCCACCGCGAACCATAAGGGCAACTGCGCCCGCTCCCGTTCGAGAAAGGCTTCGAGATGCCCGGAAACTGCCGAAATCCAAGCAGGCAAAAAGGCGCGTGGCGCCGGTTCCAGCGGCGCGTCCTCTATGATAGGGGCGCTCGTCCAGTCCATTCGGCCCGGTCAGACAAGAGGAAAGCGCGCCACAGCGCAAGCGAGAAAAATTGACCAGCGAAACCAACAAGATTTCTGGCGTCGTAACCCGGTTCGCGCCGTCGCCGACCGGCTATCTGCATATCGGCGGCGCCCGCACCGCGCTATTCAACTGGCTGTTCGCCCGCCATCACGGCGGCAAATATCTGCTTCGCATCGAGGATACGGACAAGGTCCGCTCCACCAAGGAAGCGATCGACGCGATCCTGGATGGTCTCAACTGGCTTGGGATCAGCGGCGACGGCGAGCCCTATTTCCAGTCGCAATTCGAAAAGCGCCACGCCGAGGTCGCGTACCAGCTGCTGGAAAGGGGTGCCGCCTACCGCTGCTACATGACGCAGCAGGAACTGGCCGAGGCACGCGAGCGGTCGCAGGCCGAACGCCGTCCGTTCCGCATCAACAGCCCCTGGCGGGAGCGGACCGACTGGCCGGCAGACCAGCCCTATGTCATCCGGATCAAGGCACCGACGGACGGCGAGACGCTTATCGACGACCTGGTCCAGGGCCAGGTGACGGTCGCCAACGCCGAAATCGACGATTTCATCCTGCTGCGGTCGGACGGATCCCCAACCTATATGCTGGCGGTGGTTGTCGACGACTTCGACATGGGGGTCACCCATGTCATCCGCGGCGACGATCATCTGAACAATGCCTTCCGTCAGCTGGCGATTATCCGGGCGATGGAGTGGCCGGTCCCGACCTACGCCCATGTGCCGCTGATCCATGGCTATGACGGGTCGAAGCTCAGCAAGCGGCATGGCGCGCTGGGGGTCGACGCCTATCGCGACGATCTCGGCATTCTGCCCGAAGCGCTGTTCAACTATCTCCTCCGGCTCGGCTGGGGCCATGGCGACGATGAGATCATCAGCCGCGATCAGGCGGTCGAGTGGTTTGACGTCAACCACGTCGGCAAGAGCCCGTCGCGGTTCGACCTCAAGAAGCTCGAAAACCTCAACGGGCACTATATTCGCGAAGCCGAGGATGCCCGCCTTGCCACCCTCGTTTCCCCCAAGTTCGGGCTGAGCTACGAGGAACTTCCGCTTCTCATCCGCGCTATGCCGGAATTGAAGGCCAGGGCACATAATCTCAACGAACTGGCCGAAGGCGCCGAGTTCCTGTTTGCGGACCGGCCGCTCAAGCCCGACGACAAGGCGTCGGCCCTTCTCAACGACGAGGCGCGCAGCCATCTCGCACTTGCACATGCCGCGCTTGCTGCGGCGCCGAAATGGGAGCACGACGCGCTGGATGCTGCGGTGCGGGAGGTTGCAGAAAGCAACTCGCTTAAGCTAGGCAAACTTGCCCAGCCGCTGCGTGCGGCACTGACGGGCAAAACCACGTCGCCGGGTATCTTCGACGTGCTTGTCCTGCTTGGAAAAGACGAGAGCCTGGCCCGGATTGCCGATCAAATGCCCAAAGCCGACTAAGCTGGAGCCGAACGAATGACCAACAAGACCGTCAAATTCACCACCGAAGGCGGCGATCATACCTATCCGCTGCTGGAGGGATCGGTCGGCCCCGACGTAATCGATATCCGCAAGCTTTACGGCGAGACTGGCCTGTTCACCTATGATCCGGGCTTTACGTCCACGGGCAGCTGCCAGAGCGCGATCACCTACATCGACGGCGACCAGGGCGTGCTGCTCCATCGCGGCTACCCGATCGACCAGCTGGCCGAGCAGTCGAGCTTCATGGAAGTCGCCTATCTGCTTCTCCACGGCGACCTTCCAAAGCAGAAGGAGCTGGACGAGTTCACCTACACCATCAGCCGGCACACGATGGTGCACGAGCAACTCGCGTCATTTTATACGGGCTTCCGCCGCGACGCCCATCCGATGGCGATCATGTGCGGCGTGGTCGGGGCGCTCAGCGCCTTTTATCATGATTCGACCGACATCACCGATCCGCAACAGCGGCTGATCGCTTCCCACCGGCTGATCGCCAAAATGCCGACGATTGCGGCGATGGCGCACAAATATTCGGTCGGGCAGCCGTTCCTCTATCCGCAGAATAATCTCAGCTACACCGGCAATTTCCTGCGCATGACGTTCGGCGTTCCGGCCGAGACCTATGAGGTCAACCCGATCATCGAGAAGGCGCTGGACCGGATCTTCATCCTTCATGCCGACCATGAGCAAAACGCCTCGACCTCGACCGTTCGGCTGGCCGGTTCGTCGGGTGCAAATCCGTTTGCCTGCATCGCCGCCGGGATCGCCTGCCTGTGGGGTCCGGCGCATGGCGGCGCGAACGAGGCCGCGCTGAACATGCTGCGCGAAATCGGCGACGTGAAGCGGATCAAGGAATATGTCGCCCGGGCCAAGGACAAGAACGACCCGTTCCGCCTGATGGGCTTCGGACACCGCGTCTACAAGAATTATGATCCGCGGGCGAAGGTCATGCAGCAGACCGCCGAGGCGGTGCTGAAGGAGCTCAAGCTTTCCGATCCGGTGCTCGATGTGGCGCAGGAACTGGAGCATATCGCTCTCCACGACGATTATTTCATCGAGAAGAAGCTCTACCCGAACGTCGATTTCTACTCGGGCATCATCCTGAACGCGATTGGGTTCCCGACCGAAATGTTCACCGCCCTGTTCGCCCTTGCCCGCACGGTCGGCTGGGTCGCCCAGTGGAACGAAATGATTTCGGATCCGGAGCAAAAAATCGGCCGCCCGCGCCAGCTTTATGTCGGCGCGACGCAGCGCGATTATGCGCCGGTCGGAAAGCGTTAAGCTGCTCTAAAAGCGACGCAAATGCTGGAACTGGCACCTTCTCTTGTGGGTTGATTCCATATCGATTCCACAAGCGAAGGAGGACATGATGGCATCGCGATTCCTGACACCATTGGGAAGCCGCGGATTGTTCAGCCGCGACCCATTCCTCGACTTCCAACGGGAGATGAACCGGCTGCTCGACCAAAGCTTCCGCGAGTTCCCGGAAACGGGCGAGGCCGGCTTGATGCTGAGCCCGCGGGTCGACATTACGCAGAAGGATGACGGCTGGGAGATCACGGCCGAATTGCCCGGCGTGGCCAAGGACGACATCGACCTCCGCCTCGACGGCGACATGCTGACCATCTGCGGCGAAAAGCGCGACGAGAGGAAGGACGAAAAGAATCGCTTCGTCGAGCGCAGCTATGGGTCGTTCACCCGATCCTTCCAGCTTCCGTTCACGCCGGACGCCAGCAAGGTCGAAGCCGACTGCGAACATGGCGTGCTGACGATCAAGCTGCCCAAGGGCGTCGAACAGGAGAAGAGCAAGAAGATTGCAATCGGCGGCGCAACTGGACGGACGATCGAAGCCAAATCGGAGGAGCCCGCGGTCGGCAAGGATTGGGACAAGAAGTCCGAGCTGACCGAGGAGCAGGCCGAGAAAGGCCAGGGCGCCCCGGCCTAAGCGACCTCAGACAGCAGGCAATATCAATGTGAAGCGCGCCCCTTCGCCGGGCGCGCTTTGCAGTTCGATATCGCCGCCCATCGAGCGCGCGAGGCGCCGCGAAATGGCTAGGCCGAGGCCGATGCCGCCCGGCGCGTCGCCCACCCTTTCATATCGTTCGAAGATGCGGCCCTGGTCGGCCTCGGCAATTCCCGGCCCCTCGTCGGCCACGCTGGCAACCACCGTGCCCTCCCGCCGCTCGACGACCAGGGCAACGGTGCCGTTTTGAGGCGAATGCCGCACCGCATTGCCGAGGAGGTTGACCAATATCTGGACCACGCCGCGCGGTTCGCCATTGGCCGGGGCCGGCTGGTCGGCGCCGACAAGTTCGAGCTGCACCGAAGCTTCTTCGGCGCGGGCCTGCACCAACTGGATGGCCTCGGAAGCCGCGTTTGCCAGGTCCACCCGACCGGTAATCTCCTGGGCTTCCTGCTCGGTCATCGATCGGATCACCGACAGCAGATGCCTGCCCGCCGCCGCAATGTCTCCGGCATAGGCGGCATAATCGCTCCTCAGCGGTCCTTCGCTGCGATCGACGATGCGCTCTGCCGCCGCAATAATCCGGTCCAGCGGCGAGCGAAGCGCCTCGTCCAGGGCCGGATCGAATCCGGTGAACCCCGATCCAGCGACTTCGCCCTCCACGGTAATTTCGATTTCGTAGCCGGCGAAACCGTCGCCCGAGCGATGCAGCGCCGTGCCGTTCAGGATCAGCTCCGTGTCGCCATTATCCCGGATCTTTGCGCGCTGGCCGGCGAAATCCTGGCGGCTGACCAGCGCGGTCAGCAGAGGCATGACGCCATCGCCATTGTCACCGAGCAGGAAGTGGCGGGTAAGCGGATTTCCGACCGCCTCGCTTCCCTCGATCCCCAGCCTTGCCGCCAATCGGTCGTCGATCCGCGTGATCCTCAGTTCCGCATCGGTGGTGAAACCAAGCCGGCGGTCGTCTTCGTCGGCGGCGGCGATCGGCTCGCTGCCGACGAGAGTCAGCCGGGGCGGTGCGGGCGGCCGCGATTTCCATCCGTCGATCGTCAGGGTCACGCCGTCGGCGTCCGGCTCGGCACGGACCCACAGATCGAGATCCTGGTCACTGGACGCGGCGATCACCGCGCGGGACAAGGGCACGCCAAGCTTCATCGCGGAGCGGGCAACGGCAGCCAGCTGCGGCAGCGCCAGCGGCGCGCCAAGCTTGGATCCCGCTTCCTGCTGCAGGCGCAGCAGCGGCGGGTCCGCGACCGTCAAGCGCCCGTCGCGGTCGACCCGGCCGGTTACCGGACCCAGATCGGATGGAGCGCTAGCCATCGGCTTGCTCCAGTGCGTCGCGCGCCACGCGATAATGCGGATCGAGCCGCATCCACTCCCGCTGGCGTTCGACCATCATGTCGTCGATGCCATCGAACCGGTCCATGAAACGCTCCGCGGCGTGGGCGTTGGACAGTGGCTCGAAGGCCGCGAGAATCTGCGCGGCGGCTTCGCGCCCGCATCCTGCGAGCCGCGCCAGCATCATTGCCTCGCCGCACGTGAACAAGCGCCAACTATCGCCCTGATCGATGCCGGCTCGGCGGGCCAGCAACCCGACCAGCAGCGCGGCGTCGCCGTCCTCGGCCAATTGCCGAACCATGGCATCATCGGCCCGGCCAGCTGTCTCCAGTGCCCGGGCCAGCGCGGCGATGGCCGCTTCGAGCCTGCGACCTTCGTCATGGCGCGCGAGCAAGGCCTGCGCCGCGACCGCCAGCGGCTGGTCCGCATCGTCCTCAAGGCCCTGGCGAAGCGCCGCGGCCACGGCATGAACCATCGACACCGCATCTTCGGCTGCGAGGTCATCGAATTCCGCACCCAGCCGGCCGAACTTGTCGCGCCGGCGTCCGCGAGCCAGCGTGAGGGCCATGGCAGCGCCGGCCACATCACCATTTTCATCGGCAACTAGCGCCGCGACCGTCGGGTCGCCGCGGCTGGCGTGCCCGCTCAACTGTTGTTCGTCGGCCCGCCGCAGGAGCAGCGCAACGATCCCCTCACGTTCCAGCAACCGGGCGTTGCGCAGCCGCCGGTACACGGTGTCGCGGCCCCGTTCGGCCCTCGCGCCCAGGATCGAAGGAAGCGCGGCAATCAGTTCGTCGGCGATATCGGCAACCAGGCTCCGCAGCATCGCGGCCATCAGCGACCGCTCTTCGTCGGTCAGCCTGCTGCCTTCGTCCAGGAAGAAGTCCGCGGTTGCCACGGGCAGCCGGTCCCGGCCCGCGCGCAGGCGCGCAGGATCGACCGGGCGGTCGGCTGCCGATGCAGCCAGCGGCCATTCCACGGGCATCATTCCAGCCTCATAAAACAGTTGGGGTTAACGCGGGGTCAATCGCGTTCAACCGAATGCCGAAAATGCTGGGCAACGAAGAAGCTTGCCGCGGAGTAAGCGGCCAATATCGCCAGATAGGCGCTCCACCAGCCGCCGATCGCAAACGGCAGGACCAGCCAAGCGGCGTTGCGGCGCGAAAAATGCCATTCGCGAGCAGGCAATGCCAGGCCGGCACGTTCGGTCCGCCCTGCCTCGGCAAATGCCGCGCCGGACAGAGCCGCCACCATTGCGCCCCAGCCGGATCCGTGCCGCGCCTCGAACCAGCCGAGAGCCAGCAGGGCCAGGCCAGCCGCCGGCCACAGCAGCCGCCGCGACAGCATCGAGGCGCTCAACGGGCGTAACCGCAAGGTTGCCAGCCGCTGGGCGACCAAATCGAGCGGCGTCGACAGCAGCAACAGGGCAACGGCACCCCAATGCCAACCCCGGGAAAAGCAAAAGGCCGCGGCGACCGTCATCGCCAGCGCCGCCTGCACCAGCCAGGCGGGCCTGACGCCGGTTTCCATCAGCTTTTCGGTCGCCATCTCTTCGAGGACCGGCAACAGATATCGGCCTACCGCATCCTCCCGGGAGGTTCGCGACGCGACCAGCAGGCGGCGCTCATAGGCCGCCATCGCCGCCGCGTCGGTGGCAAGGAAAGATCCCCTGCCCTCACCGGCAGTCGAGGGAACGAGGCGCGCGCCCGACTGGATCGACCGCCTGAGCAGGGTCGATTGCAAATCCCAGTCGCCCAGCATGGCCGCCGTGGCGCCGAGCATGTTGGAATCGACCTTCGCCAGCCCGGCCCAGCGATGGGTCGCATCGATCCTCTCGAATTCCTCATGGGCTTCGTCGTCGGGGACGGTCATGATGGCGCCGTCGCCTTCCTCGAGCAGCAGCTCCAGGTCGCTCATGTCCGGCGCGACGCCGTCACCGATCAGGATCAACTGACTGCCTGCCTCGAACCGGCTGGCCGCCTCATTTCCTTCGCTGACCGGGACCACCGAAATCCCCTCCCCACGAAGCCGTTCGAAGGCGTCGTTGAGGGCGGGCGGCACCCGCTCAACCAATACCACCAACGGAGCGGCCCCGGCCGCCGCGAGACAGCGCGCCTGATATTCGATCAAAGGACGGCCGGCGAGCGGAAGCAGGGCCCTGAGCCCGCCCGCATCATCCTCCTGATAGGCACCGATCAAGGCGCCGTGCGCCATGGCTTACCCCGCGTAGCTGGAATTCCCCCCTAAGGCCGGCGACCATATGTCAGGCCGTGCAACCATTTCTACCCCGCTCTGTGCCCATTTGTCGCTTTCGTAACAAAACAAAGGTGGTAAACTCCCTGGTCATGAGCATCAGCCCGCATCGCGCACAGCATGACCCGCGCTATGGTCGTGAGGATCAGGTACCGACTGTCGAAGGCGAGGAGGCGCAGGCCGAATCAAGCTTCGACCGGATGAGCTGGGCGGAAGTCCGCGACGTTCATGGCGTTGCGACGGAGGGGGGCAGGCAGGTGCTGGGCTGGGCGCTGTCGATCCTTGCCCTGCTATGGACTGCCTATACCGCCTGGTCGGCCGGCAGGGCGCTGGCGACCGAACCGCTGACCAGCCCGCAAATTGCGCAATGGGTCGCGATCCTTGCCGGACCATTGGCCCTGATGGGCCTGATCTGGCTGATGTTCGGCCGAACCCGCCGCAAGGAGGCGGAGAAGTTCACCCGATCGGTGATCACCATGCGGACCGAGGCGCGCGCGCTCCAGGACGTACTCGGCGCATTGCAGTCCCAAATCGCGGAGAATCATCGCGCGCTTGGCGTGATGGCGGGCGACCTGATGGGCCTTGGCGACCAGGCCGCGACACGGCTCGGTCACATCACCTCCCAATTGAACGACGGGTCGCGCACCCTGGCGGAACATGGCGAAGCACTCGACCGCGCTGCCGAAGCGGCGCGGACCGACATCGGCGTGCTCCTGACCGACCTGCCCCAGGCCGAGGAGACCGCGCGGCGCATGGCGGAAACATTGCGCGGCGCGGGCAGCGAGGCAGTGCAGCAGGCCGGGCAATTCGAAGCGCAGGTCGGCCAGCTTTCCAGGCAGGCACAGCAGGCCGATGCAACCGTCCGCGAGGCATCCGAGCGGCTGCTGGCCAACCTCGCCCAGATCGAAAGCGCGGGCGGCGCGGCAACCGCCAGCGTGATGCAGGCCGGCGACGCGACCCGGACCACGATCGACGAGCTGCTGGCTCGCTCGGCGGACGCGCTCACGGAAATCCGCACCGGCATCGACGCCCAGGCTTCCGCGATCTCGGCGCTTGTCGCGCAAAGCCAGGCCGGCATCGGCCGGGCGGGCATCGACGCGTCCGAGCTGCTGGGCGACCGTTTGACGAGTGCCGGCGCGGCGCTCGACGGACTTTCTTCCCGGATCGCGGAGCAGGAACGCGCGTCGCAGCGGCTGATCGCCGACCTCGATAGCGGGCTTGCAGCGCTAGACGAACGATTCATGGATCTTGCCCGGTCCGGCGACGAGCGCACCGTGCATGTCCAGGCCGCGCTCAACCGGCTGCGCGGCGAGCTCGAGAGCCTGTCCGCGACGACATCAGCACAGGACAGCAGCCTCGACGGGCTGGCCGAGCGCAGCCAGCGCCTGCGGGAAGGCCTCGACGAGCTCGGGCTCGCGCTGGCCGGACAGATGGCGGCGAGCCTTGGCGAAGCCGAGGCCGGGGCAGCCCGGCTGCTGGCATCGGCGGAAGCTGCCAGGCCGCATATCGAGCAGATGCGGGATTCGGCGATCGAGGCGGAGAACAGGATCGAATCCGGCGCCTCCAACGTCGCCACACAACAGGAGCGGCTGGCGGCGCTGATGACGTCGGTCGACCTTGGCGTTGGCCAGGCCGAACAGCGCCTCACCGAGCTAAGCGCTGCCATTGCGGCGGCGAGCGAGGAAGCCGGGCGCCTTTCCGACGAAACCGGACCCGCCCTGGTTGCGGCGCTGGTTCAGGTTCGCGAGGCCGCGGCCCATGCCGCCGAACGAGCGCGCGAGGCGATTGCCAAGGTCATTCCGGAAAGCGCCGGCAATTTGAGCGAGGCCACCCGCAAGGCGCTGGAAAAGGCCGTGAGCGAGAGCGTCGAATCGAAGCTCATCGAGCTCGACCGGGTCGCGGCTCGTGCAGTCGAGACGGCGCGCGAAGCATCCGATCGGTTGACCGGGCAGATGCTGTCGATCGGCCAGAGCGCCGTGGCGCTGGAAGCGCATATCGAGCGCAGCCGCGAGGCGCAGATGAAGGACAGCGGCGAGGAATTCGCCAAGCGCGTCGGACTATTGATGGATTCGATGCACTCGGCCGCGATCGACGTGCAAAAGATCCTCAGCGACGAAATCGACGACAAGGCCTGGAACCACTATCTCAAGGGCAACCGCGGCGTGTTTACGCGCCGCGCGGTACGGCTGCTCGGCGGGACGGAGAGCCGTGCCATCGTCGCGCAATATGAAAGCGATCCGGAGTTCCAGAGCGCGGTCAACCATTATGTCCATGACTTCGAATCCATGCTGCGCCGGGTGTTGGCGGAGCGGGACGGCGGCATGATCGCCGTGACGTTGATGTCGAGCGACATGGGCAAGCTGTACGCCGCCCTGGCGCAAGCGGTGGATAAGCGGCGGTAGGTTTTTCCTCCCCACGAATTCGTGGGGAGGTGGCAGCGCGCAGCGCTGACGGAGGGGTCCTTCAGCCTCGATCGCTCAGGACCCCTCCACCGCCTTCGGCGGTCCCCCTCCCCAGCAACTGCTGGGGAGGAAATTTCAATTATAAAAATCCAGATCGTCGACGGTGATCCAGCCGAACCGGTAATTCGCGACGTAAAGCGCGGTCAGGAGCACCGCCAGCACCGCCGCCCGCATCAGATGGCGCGGCAGGTCGAACCGGTACGGCGCGCTGTCGGCCTGTCCGGGCACGCGCTCCGTCCCCATCTCCTCATGGGTCTTCACGCCGAACGGCAGCAGCAGGAAGGCGGACAGGCAGAAAATCAGGAAATAGATCGCCAGGACCGAGGTCCATTTCATGGATTGGCCTCGACCAGCATGACCTCGACGACCGGCTTCTTGCCGGTCCACAAGGTTGCGCAGCGCCGTACCGCGAGCCGAACCGCCTCTCGCACCTTTTCGACGTCGCGCGTCGGCTCATAGGCCTTCTCGGCCGCATCGGTCGCGTCGGCGATGAAGTCTTCCTGATCCTGTTCGATCGGAACCCCGAATGGCCGCACCCGCGCCTTGCCGACCAGGCGGCCATTGCCGTCAATCGGCAGCGCCACCGCGATCAGGCCGTTGTTGGCCAGCTTGCGGCGTTCATTGAGCGTGCTTCCGTCCGCAGGCAGGATGACGTCGCCGTCGAGGACCAGCCGGCCGACCCGCTCCTCGCCAATTTTCTCCGGGCCGTCCGGCGCCAGCCGGATCAAGTCACCATTGCGCTGGACAATCACCGAAGGAACGCCCTCGGCCAGTCCGAAGCGGGCCTGCTCGCGCATGTGGCGCATCTCGCCGTGGACGGGGACCAATATCTGCGGCCGGATCCAGCGGTACATCGCCGCCAGTTCGGGCCGCCCGGGATGGCCGGAAACATGGATATGCGCCTGCCTTTCCGTAACGGTGAGCACGCCGAGGTCCGACAACGCGTTCATGATCCGCCCGATCGCCATCTCGTTGCCGGGGATCTGCTTGGACGAAAAGATGACCGTATCGCCCTCGCCGATCTTCAGCTCATGCTGGCCAAAGGCGATCCGGGCAAGCGCAGCCCGGGACTCGCCCTGCCCGCCGGTGGCGATGATCAGGACATCTTCCTTGGGCAAGTTCATGCCCTCATCGAAGGAAACCGGTTCCGGGAAATCGAGCAGGTAGCCGGTGGCCTTGGCGACCTTCAGGATCCGATCGAGGCTTCGCCCGGCCACGACGACCCGGCGGTTGGTCTCGATCGCTACCCTGCCGATGGTCTCCAGCCGAGCGGCGTTCGAGGCAAATGTAGTGATGAGGACGCGCCCGCGCGCCTTGGTCACCTCATTGCGCAGCGCCTCATGGACCGAGGATTCGCTGCCTGACGCGTCGTTGAGGAAGGCGTTGGTGGAATCGCACACCAGCGCCAGGACGCCGCGATCGCCGATTTCGCTCATCGTTTCGGCTGAGCTGGGATGGCCCAGCACTGGCGTCTCGTCGATCTTCCAGTCGCCGGTGTGGAACACATCGCCAAACGGCGTTTCGATCAGCAGCCCGTTTCCTTCCGGAATCGAATGGGCCAGCGGAACATAGGTGACGCGGAACGGATCCAGGTCGATCGACCCGCCGCGTTCGATGACGCGCAGGGTGACCTGCCCGGTCAGCCCCTCCTCCTCCAGCTTGCCGGCGATCAGCCCGGCCGTGAACGGCGTCGCATAGAGCGGCACTTTGAGGTCGGCGGCCAGATAGGGAAGCGCGCCGATATGGTCCTCATGGCCGTGGGTAAGGACGATCCCGACCAGATCGTCCATCCGCTGCTCGATGAATTCGAGGTCGGGGAGGATGAGGTCGATGCCGGGATAGTCGGGGTCGGCAAAGGTCAGCCCGAGATCCGCCATCAGCCATTTGCCGCGGCAACCGTAGAGATTGACGTTCATGCCGATCTCGCCCGACCCGCCGAGGGCGAGAAACAGCAATTCCTCGCCTGGGGTCACTTGCCGGTCCCGGCAGCGAGCAGGGCAAGCCCGTGAATGGTGAGATCGGGCTCGATCGCATCGAACGCGTCGGTGTGCTTGTCGAACAGGATGGCGAGGCCGCCGGTAGCAATCACTTTCACGGGCCGTCCAATCTCAGCTTTCATCCGGGCGACAAGCCCTTCGATCATCGCCACATATCCCCAGTAAACGCCGATCAGCATTTGCGTTTCCGTGGTCCGGCCAACCACGCTCTCGTCCGGCGGCGCCGCGATGGCGATGCGTGGCAGCTTGGCCGCGGCCGCAACCAAGGCATCGAGGCTGAGATTGATGCCAGGGGCGATGATCCCGCCCTTGTATGCGCCCGAGAAATCAACCACGTCGAAGGTCGTTGCCGTGCCGAAATCGATGATGATCAGGTCATTGGGGTGCTTGGCGTGAGCCGCGATGACATTGAGCACCCGGTCGGCGCCGACGCTCTGCGGCTCGTCCACATCAAGCGCGATCGGCCATACGGCGCCGCCGACACCGGCGATAAGCGGCTTGACCCCGAAATATTTGGAGCTGAGTACTTCCAGATTATGCAGCGCGCGCGGCACGACGGTGCCGATGATCACCCTGTCGACATCGCCGCGGCCAAAACCCTCAAGTTCGATCAGCTGGTGCAGCCACACCGCATATTCGTCCGCCGTCCGCCGGGGATCGGTGGCGATCCGCCAACGGGTCTTGATCTCGCCGCCTTCGACAAGGGCGAATACGCAATTGGTGTTCCCGGCATCGATCGCGAGCAGCATGCAAGCGCCCTTAGGGCATGAATGGATGATGGCAAAGCGTCAGGCGGTGACCGTCGCCCTTGGCGACACGACCGGCCCCTCGCCCGCCGTGGCAAGGTAGACGTGGATCGCTGCAACCACCTGCGCGCCGTCTCCCACCGCCGCGGCGACGCGCTTTACCGATCCCGAGCGAACGTCACCGACGGCGAAAATGCCTCGACGGCTGGTGCCCAGGGGATAGCGGTCGTCGCCCGCATCGGCGCCGGTCAGCACGAAGCCGCGCGAATCCAGCTTCAGCCCGGTTCCCTCCAGCCAATCGGTGTTGGGCTCAGCGCCAATGAAGGAGAAGAGGTGGCTGGCCCGGACCTCGGTTTCGTTTCCAGACGAACGATTGCGCAATGCTACCGTTTCCAGCTGGCCGTCCTCTCCCGTAAGCCCGGAAACCTCAGCCCCAATAACGGTTTCGACATTGGACAGGCTTTCAATCCGCTCGACCAGATATTGGGACATGGTGCGCGCCAGCGGGCGCCGCGCGATCAATGTCACTTTCCCCGCCCGGCCGGCGAGAAACACGACAGCCTGCCCCGCCGAATTGCCGCCACCGACCAGCGCAATTTCCTGGCTGGCGCATAGATCCGCCTCGAGGGGCGATGCCCAGTAGTGGACGGATGTGCCCTCGAACTCGTGCAGCCGGTCGACCTCCAGACGGCGATAACGGGCGCCCGATGCAATCACGATGGTTCGCGCCTGGACACGCTCGCCATTGGCCAGTTCCAGCAAGCAGGGATCGTTGCCACATTTCAGCGCCACGGCCTCGTCGGGAATCGCCATTTCGACGCCGAATTTCGCCGCCTGGCTAAACGCCCGGCCCATCAATGCCATGCCTGAGATACCGGTCGGGAAACCGAGGTAGTTTTCGATGCGGGCCGAGGCACCCGCCTGTCCGCCGAAGGAACGACAATCCAGTGCCAGGACCGACAGGCCCTCTGAAGCGGCATAGACGGCGGTGGCAAGCCCCGCCGGGCCAGTGCCGACGATCGCCACATCGAACAGCCTGTCCGAATCAATGGGCCCAACCAGGCCGATGCATCGGGCCAGCTGGTCCTCGGTGGGGTTTTTCAGCAATTGCCCGCCGGGACAGAGCACGATCGGCAATTCCTCCGGCTCGACTTGAAATCGATCGAGCAGGGTCTGGCCGCATGAGTCCTGTCCCGGGTCGAGGCTCAGATAGGGATGGCCGTTTCGCCTCAGGAAATTGACCAGGCGGAGCACATCGCCATCGCCTTCGTCACCGACGACGACCGGCCCGGCGCCCCGTTCGATCAGGCCGACGCGGCGCAGGATCAAGGCCCGCATGATGCGCTCGCCGAGTTCCGCCTCTCCCACCAGCACGGCCCTGAGCCGGTCGGGCGGGATAGTGATCGCCTCGCCGTCGGTCAGCGCCACCCCGTCGACCAGCGCGGGCCGCCCGGACAGCTGCGCCAGTTCGCCCATGAAGGAACCCTGCTCATGGATGACGATGGGAATGCGGCGGCCCAATTCGTCATGCTGGGTGATCTCGACCTGGCCGGAAAGGATGAGCGTCAGGCCATGTCCCTGCTCGCCCGAACTGACCAGCCGATCGCCCGAACTGAATTTCCCGAGCTCGCCGAAGCGGCGCAGCCGATCGAGCTCAGCGCAGGACAGGCGCGGGAAGATCTGGTCCCAGCGGTTGTCGAATAGCTGCCGCGCCGAATCCTCGCTCATTCGGCGGCTCGGGCCATGTGGAGGCCGGGCGGGCCCAGCCTCCAGCACAGGGTTATGACCTTACGCGGGCGTAGGTTCATCAAGATGCACCACGACCACAGGCTCCTCCGTTGGCAGCACGTCGCCGCGGATGAAGGCGAGAAGGTCCGCATTGATGATGTCCGGATGGGTCTGGCAACAGCCGTGCGGCAGGTCCTTGTAGGTCTTGAGCGTGCCATTCTTCAGCAGCAAGGCCGTCAGCGGCGCCGAATCCGCATATGGCACGATTTGGTCGTCCTCGCTGTGGATGACCAGCACCGGCACCTCGATCGCCTTCAGATCCTCTGTGAAGTCGGTCTCGGAAAAGGCCTTGATGCACTCATAGCCGGCCTTGACGCTGCCCATCATGCCCTGGCGCCACCAATTGTCGATGAGGCCCTGGCTCGCCTTCGCGCCCGGCCGATTGAAGCCATAAAAGGGCCCCGAGGGGATATCGAGGTAGAGCTGGGCGCGGTTGTTGGCGAGTGCCGCGCGAAAGCCGTCGAACACCTCGATCGGCGTGCCGCCCGGATTCGTGTCCTTTTTTACCATCACGGGCGGAACAGCATCGATCAGCACGGCCTTTGCGACGCGCCCTTTGCCATGTTGCGCGACATAGCGAGTGACCTCGCCGCCACCAGTCGAATGACCGACATGGATCGCATTCTCAAGGTCGAGCGCCGTGACCAGATCGTCGACGTCGGAAGCGTAGGTGTCCATCTCGTTCCCGCCGTCGGTTTGATCCGACCGGCCATGGCCGCGGCGGTCGTGAGCGATGACTCGAAAGCCTTCGTTGAGGAAGAACATCATCTGGTTGTCCCAGTCGTCCGCACTCAGCGGCCAGCCGTGATGGAAAACGATCGGCTGCGCGTCCTTCGGTCCCCAGTCCTTGTAGAATATCCGGGTTCCGTCCTTGGTCGTGATGGCGTTCATCGCGTGACTCCAGCAGGAGATGCCGGCTGGCAGGACCGGCGCCTGGCTTCGCGATAGGTCGGCGACGCGCGCCGGTTGAACGCTTCGACTCGGTCACGAAACGAACCGAGCCTTATCACCGGCCGATGACAGGTGCGAGAATGCGACTCGCGTTGCTAACGTAGGTGAATGTCTCCAGCCCGGATGATGTCGATCATCCCGTCGGCGCGCCTGAGCCGCATTGCACCGTCCGGCTCGATGCCGTCGAATGTTCCGGCGATCCGTTCGCCGGGACTGCTGTGAACCTCCAGCGCGGTGCCGAGCGGATGAGCCCGCGCCAGCCACGCCTGTGCGAACTGAGCCGGCTGCGAGGAGCGCCAGATGCCGAGCAGCTGGGCGAACTTGCCCGCGAGCAGCGGGACGAAGGCCTCGGGCGCGATCTCCGCAAAGGGCTTGAGCGCGGCCGTCTTGCGCCCCTCGATGTGCGGAGCCTGGGCCAGGTTGACTCCAAACCCCGCGACCACCCGGTCGCCGGACCGTTCGAGCAGGATGCCGGCCAGCTTCGCATCGCCCAGCATCAGGTCATTGGGCCATTTGAGCGACAGCGGCGCATCCGGAGCCGCGGTTGCCGCGGCCTCGATCAGCGCGAGGCCGGCGACCAGGGTCAGCGCGGGCGCCGGGCCGTCTGTGGGACGAAGCTGGACCAGGGTCGAGCCCTGGAAATTGCCATCGATCGATTCCCAAATCCTCCCGTGCCGCCCCTTGCCGCTGTCCTGCCTGAGCGCGATCAGCCAGTCGCCTTCCACCGCCTGGTTGTCGGACAGCAGCGCGCTGTTGGTGGATGCCAACCGGTCGACGATGCGGATGCGGCTCAGAGGAATTCCCTACGCGCTAGAAGAGGGAAGCGGCGGCCGCGTTGGTGAGATGGCCCAGCGGCCCGATCAGCAAATAGCCGATCGGCGAAACGATCAGCGCCGCTAGGGCAATGAGTGCCGTTTCAACCGCGCCCCGGCCCTTGGCAAAGGGCGCGCCGGGCGCGTCCATATACATCACCTTGACGATGCGCAGGTAATAATAGGCACCGACCACTGTGCCGAGGATGCCTGCCACGGCCAGCGCGTAGAGCCCCTCTTCGACCGCGGCGTTGAACACCATCAGCTTCGGCCAGAAGCCGAACATCGGCGGAATGCCGGCCAGGCTGAACATGAAGATCGCAAGCGCGGCAGCGAGGCCGGGACGGGTTTGCGACAAGCCCGACAGGCTGTCGATCGCCTCGACATATTCGCCATCCTCACCCTGCATTCGCTGGACGCAGAGGAAGGCGCCAAGCGTCATGATGACATAGATCGCCATGTAGAAGAGGACCGACGAGGCGCCGCGCGGCCCGCCGGCGACGAGGCCGATCAGGGCAAAGCCGACATTATTGATCGACGAATAGGCCAGCAGCCGCTTGATGTTGGTCTGGCCATAGGCCGCCACCGCGCCGAGCAGGATCGAGGCCAGGGCCGCGAACGTCATGATCTGCCGCCAGGCGTCCATGGCCGGGCCCAGCGCATCGACGCAGACGCGCACGCCGAGCAGCACTGCCGCCACTTTCGGCGCAGAGGCGAAGAAGGCGGTAACCGGCGTCGGTGCGCCCTCGTAGACGTCGGGAGTCCACATGTGGAACGGCACCGCGCTGACCTTGAAGGCAAGGCCGGCGAGCAGGAAGACCAGGCCGAACAGCAGGCCGATCGAGGTCGTGCCGTCGCGCGCGAATGCGGCTGCGACGCCGTCGAACTGGATAGTGCCAGTAAAGCCGTAGAGCAGGGAAATACCGTAGAGCATGATGCCCGAGGCGAGCGCGCCGAGGACGAAATATTTAAGCCCCGCCTCGGCCGAGCGGTCGTCGGTGCGCCGGTAGGAGGCCAGCACATAGGCGGCGAGGCTGTTGAGCTCCACACCGACATAGAGCGTCACCAGGCTGGTCGCCGACACCATCACCGACATGCCGACCGCGGCAAATAGGATCAGCACCGGATATTCGGCGCCATGTTCGAAGTCGCGTTCGAACCAGCTGTGCGCCATGACGATCGCGACGGCTGCGCTAAGGTAGATGACCAGCTTGCCAAAGGCGCCAAATCCGTCGGCGGCCAGCTGTCCGCCAAACAACGGGCCGGCACTCTGTGGCTCGCCGATTAGGGCGAATGCGGCAACCAGCAGAATCGCGATCGAGGCCCAGCTGCAAATGCTGCTGCCACGCCGGCCGAGGAAGGCCGCAACCATCATCAGCGCAATACCGCCGAGGGTCAGGATCAGCTCGGGAAGGATGGGAGCAAGGTTCATCAATGCGCTCCCGCATGAGCCTGGGCTGCAGGAATGGCTTTACCCGCGCTCAGATGCGCGTCCCCCGCTGGCTTGGCCCGCTCGACCCGCTCCAGCAGGCGGCCGATATCGGCGCGCATCGGCCGCATGAAGCTTTCCGGATAGATGCCCATCCAGAATACCGCGGCCGCGATCGGCCCGAGCAGCCACACCTCACGCACGCTGAGGTCTGGCATGGCGGCCGCATCGGCATGGACCAGCCGCCCGTAACAGATGCGCCAGTAGAGATAGAGCATGTAGGCCGCCCCAAGGATGATGCCGGTTGTGGCGGCAATGCCTGCCCAGCTCGACACGGCGTAGGTGCCGACCATCGACAGGAATTCGCCGACGAACCCGCTGGTCCCCGGCAGGCCGACGCTGGCCATGGTGAAGATCATGAACAGCAGCGCATATTTGGGCATATTGTCGGAAAGCCCGCCGTACCGCGCGATTTCGCGGGTATGAAGCCGGTCGTAGATCACGCCGACGCACAGGAACAGCGCGCCCGAGATCACCCCGTGGCTCAGCATCTGGAACAGCGCGCCCTGCTCGCCCTGGGCGTTGCCGGAGAAGATGCCCATGGTCACGAAGCCCATGTGCGCCACCGACGAATAGGCGATCAGCTTCTTCACGTCGGTCTGCCGGAAGGCGACCAGCGAGGTGTAGATCACCGCGATCACCGACAGCGCGAAGATCGGGGGCGCGAACAGCTGGCTCGCGTCCGGGAACATCGGCACCGAAAACCGCATCAAGCCGTAGCCGCCGAGCTTCAGGAGGATGCCCGCCAGGATCACCGACCCGGCCGTCGGCGCCTCCACGTGGGCGTCCGGCAGCCAGGTGTGGACCGGCCACATCGGCATCTTCACCGCAAACGAGGCGAAGAAGGCCAGCCACAGGAAGGTCTGCACCCCCGGATCGAAGTGGTAGTGCATCAGCTCGGGGATCGAGGCGGTGCCGGCAATGCCGATCATC
>JBJMUA010000044.1:0-22572 GCA_045811425.1 Sphingomicrobium sp.
CATGACGGTGATCGGCTCGGCCGGCGGCGCCGACAAATGCGAATTCGTCCGGTCGCTGGGGGCCGACGCGGCGGTCGACTACAAGGCGGGCCCGGTGCTGAAACAGCTGTCCGAGGCTGCCCCCAAGGGCATCGACGTCTAATTCGACAATGTGGGCGGCGACCATCTGGACGCGGCGCTCGCACTGGCTCGCAAGGACGCGCGTTTCGCCATCTGCGGCATGATCGAGGGCTATAACGAAGCCCATCCGACCTGCCTTAAATATATCATGCGGATCATCGCCATGCGGATCCGCATGCAGGGCTTCATCTACACCGATTACATGGGGAAGATGGGGGACTTCTATCGCGACATGGGCGGGTGGATCGCCAGCGGGCAAGTCAAATCGCGCGATACGGTGCGCGAGGGACTCGACCAGACGGTTGATGCTTTCCTGGGGCTATTCAGCGGTGCAAACACTGGGAAGATGCTGGTGAAGCTGTAATCATCCTCCCCGAATTCCGGGGGAGGTGGCAGCGCGACGCGCTGACGGAGGGGTTCTTTAGTCGAGGGATTTAAGAACCCCTCCACCAGCTTCGCTGGTCCCCCTCCCCTGCAAATGCAGGGGAGGAATTTAATTCGCGTATTTGCAGGTCGCCGGATTGCCGCTCGCCAGCCCGTTGCGGAGTGCCTCCATGCGCTGCGCCGAGGTGCCATGGGTGAAATTGTCCGGCGACACCTTGCCCTGGGTGAGCATGTCGTCGCCGATCGCTTCGGCGGCTCGCATGCCTTCCTCAATGTCTCCCTGCTCGAGTGCTCCGGAACGCGCCGCCCAGACCCCCGCATAGCAGTCGGCCTGCAGCTCGACGCCGACCTGGATCTGGTTGCCGCCGGTCGCGCTCGTCCGCGCTTGGGCGGACTGCGCCTTGTCAAGCGTTCCTTCGAGGTCCTGGATATGATGGCCGACCTCATGCGCGATGACATAGGCCTGGGCGAAGTCGCCGGGCGCGCCAAACCGCCGCGACAGCTCGTTGAAGAAGGCCGGGTCGATGTAGATCTGCTTGTCCGTCGGGCAATAGAATGGCCCCATCGCGGCCTGGGCCGCGCCGCAGCCCGACTGATTATAGTCGGTGTAGGCCACCAGGCGGGTCGGCTGGTACTGCCCGCCGGCCTGCGCAAACACCTGTCCCCAGACTTGCTCGGTCGAACCGAGCACCTGGCGCATGAATTTGCCTGTCGCGGGGTCAAGCTTCGATGGTCCCGCCTGTGGCGACCCGCCGATCATCCCCCCGCCGCCGCCAAACTGGGTCAGCACGCAATAGCCGAGCAGCAAGATCAGGATCCCGACAAAGCCGAAGCGCGATGCAACAAGAGGCAGGATCATGCCCAGCCCGCCGCCGAGATTCAGTCCGCCACCGCCCGATTGGCCGGTTCGATCCTCGAAGTTGTCGCTTTCGGGTGAATCGCCGAACCGCATCACCGCTCTCCTGCCGTTGCCGTTTCAATGCTTCACCATGGTTACGGTTGCAATCGGCGCCATGTCCCGCGACAGCTTCGCGCCAAAGGAGAATCGCGCCTCATGAAGCTTCAGGGAAAGACTGCGCTTGTCACCGGATCCACGTCGGGCATCGGCCTGGCCATCGCCCGCGCCTTCGCCTTCGAAGGCGCCAGCCTGATGATCAACGGCTTCGGCGATGCCCAGGAAATCGAAGAGATCCGCCGGGAACTGGAAAACTCGTCGGGCGCGCAAGTCCTTTATGATGGCGCCGACCTGGGCGACGCCGCCGCGATCGAAGCCATGGTCAAACGCTGCGCCCATGAACTGCGGTCGCCCGATATACTGGTCAACAATGCCGGCATCCAATTCGTCGCGCCGGTCGAAATCTTCCCGGCGGAGAAATGGGACGCGATCCTGCGCATCAACCTCACCGGCGTATTCCACACCACGCGATTGTGCTTGCCAGCGATGCGTGAGCGTGGCTGGGGCCGCATCATCAACACCGCCAGCGCGCACAGCCTGATCGCCAGCCCCAACAAGTCGGCCTATGTCGCCGCCAAGCATGGCGTCGCCGGCTTCACCAAGGCCGTCGCGCTGGAGGCGGCGCGCGATGGCGTCACGGTCAACTGCATCTCGCCCGGATATGTCTGGACCCCGCTGGTCGAAAACCAGATCCCGGACACGATGCGGGCGCGGGACATGACCCGCGAGCAAGTGATGAACGACGTGCTGCTGGCCGCCCAGCCGACCAAGCGGTTCGTCACGGTCGACGAAGTCGCAAGCCTGGCGCTCTACCTGACCAGCGACGGCGCGGCCTCCGTCACCGGATCCAACTTGTCGATGGACGGAGGGTGGACCGCCGCTTAGGCTGTTCTTCATGCGAACCCTGCTCGCAATCGCCGCTCTCACTGCCGCCGCCAACGCCGCCCCGGCGCAGCAGGCGGATTGCCCGCCGGGTGCCGCTATCCCCAACTGGCGGGCGGTGGCGACGGATGACGACCGCGTCCGGCTGCGGGATTGGCGGAAGTCCTTTGGAAATGCGCTGGACCAGGCGCGCGCTGGCGGTAAGGCAGCCGAGGTCGCGTCGGAAGGTGCCTTACTGGAACCCGATGCCGCGCTGGGCGGCCCGATTCCCAACGGCGAATATCGGTGCCGGGTGGTCAAGGTCGGCGCGAAGACGGAAGGGATGCTCGACTATGTTTCCTATCCCGGCTTCCGTTGCCGGATCAGCGCGAAGGGAAACCTCCAGCATTTCGACAAGCTGAGCGGATCGCAGCGCCAGCATGGCACCATCTATCCCAGCGACCAGCTGCGGAGCACTTTCCTGGGCACGATGGTGCTCGGCGATGAAGCCACCGCTTACCAATATGGCCGCGACGTCGAGCGCGACCTGGCCGGCTGGGTCGAGCGGATCGGCGACGCGCGGTGGCGGATCGTCTTTCCTTCCCCGCACTTTGAATCGACGCTCGACGTGATCGAGCTAGTCCCGGAGCCTTGATATGACCCGTCACCTGCTGGCCCTGCTTTCCGCCTCGATCCTGGCCGCGCCGGCCGGAGCGGCGACCCTCAATGAGTCGATCGGCGCGGACATGCCGCAGCTGATGACCCTGTACCGCGACCTCCACGCCAACCCCGAGCTCAGCATGCAGGAGGCGAGAACTCCGGCAAAGCTCGCCGCGGAAATGCGCAAGCTTGGCTTCACCGTCACCGAAAAGGTCGGCAAGACCGGCGTCGTCTCGGTCCTCAAGAACGGCGAAGGGCCGACCCTTCTCATCCGCTCCGACATGGATGCACTGCCGGTTGTCGAGCAGACCAACCTTCCCTTCGCCTCCAAGGTGCGCGCCACTGCCCGCTCCGGCGTCGAGACCGGTGTGATGCATGCGTGCGGCCATGACACCCACATGACGGCCTTCATCGGTACCGCGCGGCGGCTGGTGGCGATGAAGGACCAGTGGGCCGGAACCCTGGTGATGATCCTGCAGCCGGGCGAGGAAACCGGCGAAGGCGCCAAGGCGATGCTGGACGACGGCCTGTACAGCCGCTTCCCAAAGCCGGGCGTTGCGCTTGCCTTTCATGATGCGGCAGCCCTGCCCGCTGGCGTGATCGGCATCACGCCGGGCTATGCGCTGGCCAACGTCGACAGCGTCGATATCACCGTGAAGGGCGTTGGCGGCCACGGCGCCTATCCGCAGACGACCAAGGATCCGATCGTGCTGGCCAGTCGGATCGTGACGACGCTGCAGACCCTGGTGAGCCGCGAGAATGACCCGGCCAGTCCGGCGGTGGTCACGGTCGGCAGCTTCCAGGCCGGAGCCAAGCACAACATCATCTCCGACGAAGCCAAGCTGCAGCTGACGGTGCGCAGCTACACGCCCGCGGTGAGGAAGCAACTGCTCGACGGGATCCGGCGCATCGCGCGCGGCGAGGCGATCGCCGCCGGGATGCCCGAAGACAAGATGCCCGTGGTCACGATCCGCGACGAGATGTTCACGCCCTCGACCTTCAACACGGAGAAAATCTCGGCGCAGACCCTGGCGCTATTCCAGCAGCATTTCGGGGCGGACCGGGCGATCAAGACGCCGGCGGTGATGGGCGGCGAGGATTTCAGCCGCTTCTGGCTGGCCGACAAATCGATCGAGAGCCTGATCTTCTGGGTCGGCGGAACGCCCAGGGACAAGTGGGATGCGGCCGGCGGCGACGCGCAGAAATTGCCGTCGCTCCACTCGCCCTTCTGGGCGCCCGATGCCGAGGCGGTTATCTCCACCGCGACCGAGGCGATGACGATTGCAGCGCTGGACGTGCTCAAGAAATCATAGCGAGCCGTTCGTCAAATTAGTGCGGGCATGTCCAACTGATGCAGGTTTGCATCGCCGATATGGCCGAGATCCTGCCAGCCGGTGAGCCCATTTGCGGCCGCCGAGATGCTGTCATTGCTCGCGGCGACCCTCGACATGGATAGGTCTGTCGCCACCCCGCCGGAAAGGTAGCGGATCGTCACCGCGCCGTTGCCGTTGATGGTGCTCAGCGTGGCCCAGTTATTGCCGCCGCCGTCCATATCGACCTGGATCAGCCCGGTCTTCGTCACCCGGGCAAAGCCGCCGCTCAGGATGTTGGTCCCCGAAGCCACGCCGAGAATCTGGCTGATGTCGACGACGTCGCCGAGGCCATAATCGGTGATCCTGTCGATGTTCGCCGCGCCGGGACTGTCGACCGCCGCGCTGCTCAGGATGAAGACATCCTTGCCGGCGCCGCCGGTCATGATGTCGGCGCCCGCCTTGCCCTCGATGATGTTGTTGCCATTGTTGCCGACGATCGTCTGCGAAAATTCGTTGCCGGTCAGGTTGATGGCTGTTTTGCCTTTGTCGTTGCTGGTGCGCAGCATTTCGATCTCGGCGCCGGCGTTGAGCGCATAGCTCACACTTGCATTGACCGTGTCGAAGCCGCCGCCAACATGCTCGAGGATGACCGCCCCGGCGTGCGAAACGGCGTAGCTGTTGTTCCCTGCGGCCTGCCCGGCCGCCTGGAACTCATAGAGTCCGGTCATCACACCGACGCCGCTCAGCTTGATGGTGTAATCGCCGGCAGCGCCGCTGGTGAAGGTGAAGCTGGAATCGAGCCCGACCCCGCCATCGTCATTTGAACCGATCAAGCTGCCCGTCGGGCCGAACAGCTTGAGGAGCGGATCGGCAAGAGTGCTGATATCGCCGCCGAGCGTGCTCAGCCCCAGCAGTTCGAACGTATAGCTGGTATTCGCGGCCAGCGAGACGGTGATCGTGTCGATCTCGCCCTTCATGGCGATGCTGCCGCCCACGCTGAAATCGGGCGCAGTCAGCGGCATGCGGTCCCCGGCAGGAGTTCCGCTCAATATGTCGAACAGATAGGCGGCGGCGAGCGCATGCGCCTGCGACGTCGGATGCACCTGGTCGAAGAAGACTTCGTCGCTGAGATTGAGCGGAAAGATTTCGGCCGTTCCATAGAGATCGGCCATCGTGCCCACGACCGAGTCCGCCAGGTCGGCGAAAGCGACATAGTGAAGTTCGACCCCGGGGATCGCAAGCTCACCGAGCCGGGCGCGGATCATGCCGTCAAGCGCCTGCGCATATTGGGTGGCGACGGCGCGCCGCGCCTCCTCCGAAACCGAGCCGTTATAATAAGGCTGGATGCCGATGTCCGGCACGCCGATCAGGAGGATATGTCCCGCGCCGATTTCGATCGTTTGCAGGACCTCTTCGATATATTCATTCGCCGCCTTTTGAAGGGCAGCCATGGCCGTGGCTTCGTCAACCCAGGCGCCGGATTTGGGCACGAGGTCATGGACGTCATTGGCGCCGAATACGAAGAGGTGGAGGGCATTGGGATCGGCGTCGCCATCGACAGCATCGCGATAGGCGTCGGTCTGGTCGTCCATGTCGGGGACGGCTTCGTCACCCTGCCGGATCTGCGCGCCGCCATAAGCGAAATTGAGATTATTGCCGTTGGGGTCCGAGATGAATCCGAACGAGATGCCGAGAAAGGGTTCGTCGTAACCGAACGGAAACACGCTCTTGGTCGTCACCGCCAGATATTTGTTGCTGATCAGGTCGGCGAAGGTCCAGCCGTCGGTGAAATTACCGCTGTAATAGCCCTTGTCGCTGGTCGGGGCGCCGTTGGGCAGATCGGTGAAAGGAAAATAATCGTAGGTTTCGGCCAGCTTGAGCGCATTGCCGGAATCTACCGTGCTGTCGCCAAACACATATACGCCACTGTACCCCATGACACCCTCCCGAACGAGGAAGCGGTGCAGCATGGAAGACCTGGCGGGTCGCTGTCCCCGGGCTTCAAATCATGGATTGCGGCCGGATCGACCGACTCGCGCTGCCCCCATCTCTGCCCGCCGATTTTTCTACAAACTTGAATTAATAACAATGATTTAAATGGTTAACGACATTCCGAGCGGCCCATGGCGATACCTCTAGTGCGTTCGCACAAGGTGCCTCAGCTGCTTCATATGCACCCTGCCGGCGGGCAGCCGCTGGCCGTTGCGCAGCACCACCTCGGCACGGCCGAGGGCGCGCGTGGAAAGCTCGGCGATGGCGCTGCGCTTCACCAGCCAGCGGCGGTGGACCCTGACAAACAGCCCCGGCTCGACCCGATGCGTGAACTGGCGGATGGAGCCGCGCATGAGGTGCGCCCCGAACGGCGTGTGGATGGAAATATATTCGTCGGCGCTGCTGACATAGTCGATGGCATCGACCGGCACGCGCACCAGGCCGCTTGAGCTTCGCAGCCAGAACTCCGTCTCATAGGCGGGATCGCCGTCGCTATGGGGCGCGGCCCGCAAATTGCGCAATATCTGCTGCAGTTCGTCGGCGCGTTGCTCCGCATCGATGGCTTTCAGCCGCTCCTGCACCCGGGCAAGGGCGCGGGCCAGCCGGTCCCGCTCGACCGGCTTCAGCAAATAATCGACCACCGCGCTGTCGAACGCGCGTGCAGCAAATTGATCGAAGGCGGTGACGAACACGATCGCCGGCGGATTGGGCCGCTCGGCGACCGCCTCCACGACCTGGAACCCATTGCCGTCGCGCATCTTGATATCGAGCAGGACCACGTTGGGACGAAGCTCATGGATCCTGGCCAAGGCCTCGCCGCAATTGCTGGCTTCGCCGACATGGTCGATGTGCGGCATGGTCTGCAGGAGGAGTTTCAGGCGTCGCAGGGCCAGCAACTCGTCGTCGACGGTGAGGACACGCAGGGGACTCATGGCAGCTCCAACGGCAATGACACCTCTACCCGGAACCGTCCTTCGGAGTCACGGCCGGCGGATAGGGCGGACGCTTCTTCACCATAGATCAAGGCAAGCCGCTGACGGACATTGGCGAGGCCGATACCGCCCCCGCCCATATGCGCCCCGGTCCCTTTTCCTGAATCGACAACCTCCAGGATCAGCCGCTTGCGGTCGGCGCGGGCCAGCACGGAAATCATGGCGGGCGGCGGCGCCTCGGCAACCCCATATTTGACCGCATTCTCCACAATCGGCTGCAGGATCAGCGACGGGACCAGCGCATCCTTGATCGCCTCGGGCAGGCTGAAGTCGACCGCAAGGTCCGGGTACCGAAGTTGTTCGATTTCCAGATAGGTCCGCTGCAGCTCCATCTCGATTTCGATCGGGATCTTCCGCGTGGGGTCCGCGGCGAGGCCCAATCTCAGGAAGCGGGCCAGCTTGACCACCATTTCCTCGGCCTTCTCGCTATTCCGGTCGAGGATCAGCGCGGAAACCGAATTCAGGCTGTTGAACAGGAAATGCGGATTGATCTGGCTGTGCAGCGCGCGGAGTTGCGCCACATGCGCCTGCTCGCGAAGCTCGGCCGAGCGCCGCTGCTCTTCATGGACGTCGAAGCCGTACATGAGTGCCAGATAGAGTCCGGCCCAGGCGAGGAAGGCCCAGGTCCAGAACAGGATTGTCCGGATCGCATCGCTCCAGTTGAAATTGTCCAGGTTCATGCTGGGATCGACCGCCGCCCCGGCGAAATAATTGGCCCAGGCGAAGATTTCCGCGAGGACCGGCGCGACCAGGGCCACGGCGATCAGGCGTGACTTGGTCGTCTTCAGGCGGCTGTTCCGCAGCAGCAAATGGATGAGATAACAGAAACCGAGGCCTAGGATGGTGGTCAAGATCCGCATCGCGCAGATCGCGATCCAGTGCGGATTTCCTCCCAGGTAGAGGGCCAGTGCCGCCAGCAGATAGCTGACGCCCCAGAATACCGCGGTCAGCCAAACGGCTGCGCGCGCCCGGGCACGCGCCAGCTCCTCCGGATCGGATGCGAACGCGTCGGGGACGTGAATGTCGCCGATGGATTTGAGCAGGCTTGAGTTCACCGCCGCAAGATGAAGCGGCCACGCACCAATGTCGATTGTCGTTCAGCCGCAGAATTCGGACGTTCGGCAACAGGAGCAAACGTTCGGCTGCAGCATTGGCCGCCTTACGGGCAAGCGGCTTCTATTCTGCTTCCTCTCGCAGAAACTGACCCCTCGTAATTGAGGGGAGCGACTTAAATCATGCAAAATCTTATGGGCGCAAGGGCGGCGTTGCTTGGAAGTGTGGCGGTATTCGCGCTGACCGTTGGGGGCCCGGCATTCGCACAGGACGACCAACAGCCTGCGCCCGGCGCGGCACCGGCGGAAGCAATGCAGCCGGCCGAACAGACGCAGCCCACCGAGGGAGCGCAGCCCGCCGAGGAAGCTACGTCCGAGGGTGAGGACATCGTCGTCACCGGCACCTTGATCCGCAATCCCAATCTTGAATCGTCGACCCCGGTCAATGTGACTACGTCGGACACGATCGAGCTCAAGCAGTCGAACACGGCCGAAGAGGTATTGCGCGAGCTTCCGGGCATCGTCCCCAGCATCGGTTCGGCCGTCAACAACGGCAACGGCGGCGCCTCCTTCGTCGACCTTCGCGGGCTCGGCCCCAATCGAAACATCGTCCTGCTCGACGGAAATCGCCTGGCGCCGGCGAGCCTGCTCGGCATCTTCGATCTCAACAACATCCCGCTTGCCCTGGTCGAGCGCGTTGACGCCCTGACCGGCGCTGCGGTCACCACCTATGGCGCCGACGCCATCACCGGCGTCGTCAACTTCATCACCCGCCGCGATTTCGCGGGGGTCGAAGTCAGCGGGTCCGAGCAGATCACCGAACAAGGCGACGGCAATTTCATGCGGGCCGACCTGACGCTCGGCGCCAACTTCGACGACGGCCGCGGCAACGCCGTGCTCAGCGTCGGCTACCAGCAATCGGATCCTATCTATCAGGGTGCTCGCGACTTCTCGGTGTTCCAGGTTTCCTCATTCACCGGCGGCACCGCCGGATCAGGCACGGCGATTCCGTCGCGCTTCTCCGGCACCCGACCACTCGATCTCGCGACCTGCCAGCCCATCACCGACCCATCGGTTGCCAACGGCGGCGTTCGGCAAATTGAATTTCGCGACGGATCGCCATGCCAGGGCGGCGCGACCGCCGGCCTGTACGCGCCGTTCAACTTCAACCCTTACAACGTCTTCCAGACGCCATTCACGCGGTACAACATCTTCGGCGCGGCTCATTATGAAGTGTCCGACGCGGTCGAGGTCTATGCCCGCGGCCTGTTCTCCAAGAATGTGGTCAAGACGATCATCGCTCCATCGGGATCGTTTGGCGGCTCGGTGACCATCAACCTCAACAACCCGTTCCTGCCGGCCACCTTGCGCAACCAATTCTGTGCATTCGACGTCGATACCGACGAGGCCATCTACACGCCGCGCTTCACCCCGGCCGAATGCGCCGCGGCCGCCACGGCGACCGGCCCAACCGATCCAAACTATCGCACCGTGACGGCCACGCTCAACCGCCGGACGACCGAGGTGGGTCCGCGCCTGACCGATTTCACGACCACCTATTTTGACACGCGCGTGGGCCTGCGCGGGCCGCTGACCAGCACGATCGATTGGGACGTGTCGGGCGCATATGGCGAGTCCGATCGTCCGGCGACCATCAAGAACTTCACCTTGCAATCGCGCTTCCGCCAGGGCTCGCTGGTCAACCTGGTCAATGGTGTGCCGCAGTGCGAGGTCGCAACGAACGGCTGCGTCCCGATCGACATCTTCGGGCCGGAAGGCTCGATCACGCCGGAAATGGCGGATTTCCTTGCCGACGATAGCACGTCGACCATTCGCACTTCCCTCGGTCAGTTGCGCGCACTGATCTCGGGCGACTTCGGCTACGCGCTGCCCTGGGCGGCCCAGCCGATCGGCTTCGCTCTCGGTACCGAATTCCGCAAATATCACGCGCAGCAAGCGTCCGACGTCCTTGCCAAGACGGCAGGCGAGCTGGGCGGCGCCGGCGGCGCAGCTCCGGACATCGATGGCGGCTATTCGGTCTATGAAGGTTATGCCGAGCTCATCGCCCCGATCGTCGAGGACAAGCAGTTCTTCGAAAGCCTGACGTTCGAGACCGGCGTTCGCTATTCGAAATATGAAATCGACGGCGCCGGCAGCAACAGCACCTGGACCTGGAAGGCCGGTGGCAGCTGGGAACCGGGCTATGGCATCAAGGTCCGGGGCAACTACAGCCGCGCAGTCCGCGCGCCCAACATCGCCGAACTGTTCACACCCAATACGGTGGCGCTGACCAACCTGGGGGTCGATCCCTGCGCCGGTACGGCCCCGACAACCAACGCCGACCTGCGCGCGATCTGCCTGGCGCAGGGCGCCCCGCTCGGGACGATCGGCTCGATCACCAATCCGACGGCTGCGCAGGCCAATATCGTGATCGGCGGCAACCTCGACCTGAAGCCGGAAAAGGCCAATACCTGGACCTTGGGCGTGGTGTTCGTGCCCGAGTTCCTGCCGAAGTTCTCGATGTCGCTCGACTATTACAACATCCGCATCGAGGATGTGATCGGCGCGGCGCTTCCGGGCGACCTCATCGGTGCCTGCTTCGGCAGCATCAGCGCGGCCAGCGCGACCGATCCGGACTGCCTGGTCATCCGTCGCAACCCCCTCACCGGCGGCCTCGACGGCGATCCGGCGACGACGCCAGGCCTGTTCGGCCCGACCACCAATCTCGGCGAGCTGTTCACCGACGGTGTGGACCTGATCGCGAACTACAAGACCAGCGTTGGCTTTGGCGATCTGGCCTTCTCGTTCGTCGGCAACTGGACCAACAATTCCGAATTCAACGCCAACGTCGCCAACCCCGACAGCTTCTTCCGTGAATGTTCCGGCTTCTACAGCGTCAACTGCTCCTTCACCGGTTCCATCCAGCCGAAGCTGCAGTTCTCGCAGCGCACCACCCTGACCATGGGCAAGGTCGACCTGTCGCTGCTGTGGCGCTGGATCGATGCGATGAAATTTGAGCCCCGCCAGCTTGAAGCCGATCTTGCCGCGGCAATCGCAGCGGGCACCAATCCTGACACGGGCTGCCCCGATCCGGAAGGTGCAGATCCGAACGGCTGCATGATCGACGAGGAGTTCCGCAAGATTCCGGCGGAGCATTATTTCGATCTGACGGCCCGGTTCAACGCAACCGACAACATGACCTTCACCTTCACGGTGCAGAACCTGCTGGACAACCAGCCGAAGGTCGTCGGCAACACCATCGGTTCGACCACGTTCAACAGCGGCAACGTCTTCCCATCGACCTACGACGCGTTGGGACGCCGTTATGCCGTGAGCGCGAAACTGAAATTCTGAGCTTCCCCGAGCAAAGCACGCTCGGCACTTCGGGGCGGCCAGCGATGGCCGCCCTTTTTTCGCGTGGCCGCGATCGATGGCGCCACCGGCCGGCGATAACCCTTTACTCCAGCTAACGGCCCTATATCGTGAGCCTATGAGTGAGGGGCAGCAGGGCTATAATTCGCACGGGATGAAAAGCCGGCTGTCCGGTTACCTGGTGGCCGCGCTCCTCCTTATGGCGCTGGCATCGGGCGTTTCGCACCTTGTCATGCTGTGGTGCCCCCGGGGCGTCGATTGCCGAGCGACCGGCCAGATATTATTTTGGTCGGGCATGCTTGTGAGTGCGGCCATAGCCTGGAGCGCGGGCACGGCCGCGCGCGATTATTTTGAGCGGCGCGGGGACAAACATTCCCGCTAGCGTTATTCAGCAGGTCATTCGGCCGCCCATCGCTTGGACTTCTCGACAATCGTCAGCTCGCGCAGCAGTGCGTCGATACTTCCCGACAAGTCGTCAAGGAACGTGATCTCGTGCCGCGCGCCCCGATAACTTTCGACCAGCAGAATTGCATCCAGCAGGATCGGCACCACCAGGCTTTCGGGATCGTCCATTTCGGCGATGCCGCGAAGCTTTTCCAATGCCTTCTGCCGAGCGCCTTCAGGATCGGACATGGCCGCCGCCCGTCCAATAAGCCAACCCATCTTATCGCCTCCGCCAAAGACGCAAAGGTAGCGCAGCGACAGGACGAGGCTAGTTCCAACGGTCTTGGGATGGCACCGGCTGGCCGTAAAGGCGGCTCGGCAGCGGAGGCAGGACTGGGGGGGACGACAAATCGGGGGCTTCGCCCTCCCCCCCTTTCCTGCCCCAACTCAATCATTCTCCCGTACGATTGAGCTTCGGGGGAGCGCACGGGCGGCCGGCACTCCCCCGGGGACTTGGACGGGTAAACGGATATCAGCCGCCCGTTATCGGCCCTAGTTACCGAAAGATAATGTTGCGCAGGCGCACCGGATCGGCACAGCCTGAGGCTGCTACTGGGCGACCAGCCGCGGATGCGATATGCTTCGAATGTGGGGAACGGTTTCCAGCATTCGTCAGGCCGCGTCATCGCGCTCGGCCGCCTCCTGCTGGCGACATTGTTCCTGGCTGCCGTCCTGATCGACACAAGCCAGCCGACCCATGCGCCGGAGGTCACCTACGCGCTGATCCTTGGGTATATTGTCATCTCGGCCGGGATCGTCGCAGCCACATGGAATAATTGGTGGCTGGACGCGCGCTTGTCCGGGCCCGGCCACTCCGTCGACATTGTCATGTTCACGCTGCTGGTGCTGCTGACCGAAGGCTATACCAGCCCCTTTCTCTTCTTCTTCATGTTCGTGTTGCTCGCGGCGGCAATCCGTTGGGACTGGCACGCAACGGCACTGACCGCGATCCTGCTCATCCTCCTCTACCTCGTGGCCGGTCTTTTCGCCTTCAACGCGGGCGTGTCGTTCGATCCGCAGCGGTTCCTTGTGAGGACCGGCCATCTCGTCGTCCTGTCGCTGATCCTCATCTGGTTCGGCGCCAATCAGAGACTGGCCCGCTTCGACCTTGGAGATCGTGACCTGTTGTCCGAGCCCTCGCTCGACGAATCCCCGCTTGAAGGCGGACTGCGCGCGGCGATGAATGGATTGCGGTCGGCAAGCGGCGCCTTTGTTTGGCGGGAGCAAGGCCGACCTGCTTATTCAGGGCTGCTGATCAACCGGGATGCGGTGGCGGAAATCGAACTGCCCGAGGAAGCCATTGCCGGTGCGATCGCATTCACGCCGTTCCTCTACGACCTCACAAAGGATCGAGGGCTGCAACGCGACTCTGACCGGAATCTTGTCCGACTGATCCCGGCGGAGTTGATCAGGCCGCCGGCGCCCAAGGCGCTTGGACTGCGCCAGGGGCTCGCGATTCCGGTCCGCTCCGATCGTGGCGAAGGCATGCTGTTCCTGGGGGATGTGCGCGGCCTTTCCACCGATCATCTTGACGTCGGCGTACATATTGCATCGGAACTGGCCACGCATATCCAGCGGCATGCATTGCTCCGCGCCGCGCAGGAAAGCGCCGAAGCCCGATCGCGGCTGACGCTGGCCCGCGACCTGCACGACAGTGTCGTTCAGTTCCTGGCCGGCGCGGCCTTCCGGCTCGAGGCGATGAAGCGATCCAATGCCTCAGGCCGCGACGTCGAAACGGAACTCAACGAGCTGAAGCAGCTGATGCTCCAGGAGCAGCGTGAACTGCGCTCCTTCATCACTTCGCTTCGCAGCGGACCGCTGGCTGCGTTCAACGATATAGCCAAGGACCTGCAGGCACTGGCCGCCCATCTTTCGCGGCAGTGGGATGTCCAGTGCGAATTTTCCGCCCACCCGACGGAAATGATGATACCGACCAGGCTGAGGATCGACGCTCATCAACTGATGCGCGAGGCGGTGGCCAATGCCGTTCGACACGCCTCGGCCAAATCGATCACGATCGAACTCGCCGCATTGTCGGACGAACTGAAGCTGGAATTCATCAACGACGGCGCCGAATTCCGCCAGCGTGGCGGGCAGATCGAAATGCCGGCATCGCTCAAGGAGAGGGTCGAGCAGGCCGGCGGCGCGTTGGACATGGCCCGCGGCATGGGCGTGACCAAATTGTCCATTTCCCTGCCAATTAGCGAGATGAGCCACTGATGCGCCTGCTCCTGGCCGACGATCATCCGATGATCCGCGCTGCGATCGAGGTGCTGCTGCGCGACAGCGGGTTCGAAATTGTCGGCATGGCGGGCACGGGTCAGGAGACCTTGGAAGAAGTCGAGCGGCTGCAGCCCGACATTATCCTGCTGGACGTTCAAATGCCCGACGGCAATGGGCTCGACGTGCTTCGGCGGTTGCGCGCCATCAAGTCCCGAGCCCGGGTCGTCCTGCTGACCGCCGGTGTCGATGACTCCGCATTGCTGGAAGCGAAATCGCTGAAAGTGCAGGGCATCGTCCTCAAGAATTCGGACCCCGCCTATCTCATCGAATGCCTCGAAAGCGTGCGGGGCGGTCGGACATGGATCGATCCCGAGCTGGCCGCGCGGGCGCGGCAACTCGCCGCTGCGCCCCAGCGCGCGCGCCATTTGCAGTTGGCGCCGCGAGAGCGGCAGCTGATCGGTTTTGTCCGCAAGGGCCTTCGCAATCGTGAAATCGCGGAACAGCTGGGCGTGACCGAGGGGACGGTCAAAGTGTACCTGCACGCCATATTCGAGAAGCTGGGTGTCGCAACGCGCACCGAATTGGCAATCCGGGCGGACGAATTTCTCGTGGGCTGAAACGGGATGAGGGGCGAGCAGCCCCCGGCGCCCACCCCTCGAACATGCTGATATAATCGAAATCTATATAATAGGCTAGTTCTTCGATTCTCGGTCGAACCACTCGGCAGCTTCGCGGACGCGCTGGGCGTGCTCGGGCCTCATCACCAGCACCGCGTCATGCGTCGCCACGATCACCAATCCCTCCACTCCAATGGCCGCGACCTTGGGGCCATTGGAACGGACCAGCGTGTCCTTGCAGTCGATGGCGAGTACGTCCGCGGCCAGCGCATTGCCCTCGGCGTCCTTTTCGGAAGCATCGACCAGCGCCTGCCAGCTGCCGATGTCCGTCCAACCCATCGAAACAGGCACCACCGAGACCTTGTCGCTAAGTTCCATCACCGCATAGTCGATCGACTTGGCTGGCGAACGAGCAAATGCGGTTTCGTCGACGCGAACGGTCCGGCCGTCGCTGGCGGCATTGGCCAATGCGTCGCGCGCCGCAGCGATGATCGCCGGGGCATGACGTTCCAACTCCCGCCGCCAAGTCTGGGCCGACGCTAGGAAAATGCCCGCATTCCAATAATGGCCGCCATCGGCAAGCATCTGTTGCGCGCGATCCAGCGGCGGTTTTTCCACGAACCCGGCGACCGGCCGCACACCGCTGCCTTCGCCTGCCGCAATGTAGCCGAAGCCGGTGGCGGGATGGTCTGGCTCGATGCCGAATGTGACGATCTGCCCCGCTTCGGCGGCAGGCCTGGCCAAGCCGATCGCGGTATGGAAGGCCGCAACATCGCGAATATGATGGTCGCTGGGGCAGACGAGCATCACCTCGTCTTCCTCGCTGCAAAATACCGCAGCCAGCGCGATTGCCGCCGCACTGTCGCGCTTGCAGGGTTCCAGGATGATTGCCGCGGCCTCACCGGCCAATGCGCGCAGATCGTCCTCCTGCGCCTGGTTGGCAACGATGATCGGCGCGGAGAAATGCTCGCCGAAACGGTCGAGCGTCTGCTCGAACAAGCTGCGCTCGCCCAGCAGCGGAAGCAGATGCTTGGGCCGTGCGATGGTCGACAGCGGCCACAGCCGCGTTCCCGCGCCACCCGCCAGGATTACGGGGCGGATCGGCCGCCTGCCTGCCAAATCGGTCATCCTCACCTCATGGACGAAAACGACCGGCCAACGCCAGCATTCATCATTCCTTTGTAAAATTTTGCGACACCTCATAGCATGTCGGTGGATTTGACAGTGGAGGCAATGTGGAGGCGCTGATCGCCTTCTGGACGCACGCACTTGCGGCGGCATTGTTCGCGTCTCTCACCTTGTGGGAGCTGCGCCGCGGCGTGCCCGAAAGCGAGCAGCGCATGCTGCTTGCCGCCTTTGCCCTGACCAGCTGCTGGGCCTGGATCACGGCCCTCGCGCCGACCACCATGCTTGCCGCCTATTCGGAAACCGCGCGCAACCTGGTCTGGGTCGGCGTGCTCTACCGGCTGGCCGGCATCGAGACCAGCGAGGAGCAACGGGGCGTCAAGCCGGTCTATGCCGCCGTGGCCTGCGTGCTCGGCCTGCAGCTGATGGTCGATGCATTGCCGCTGGTGGTAAATACGGAAACGATCAGCCCCGGGCACGCGCTGGTCGTAACCGCCATCATCCTTCGGCTGGCCGCCGCCGCCGGCGCCCTGGTGTTGGTCCACAACCTTTACGGCCAGGCCGCGCCGTCCAGCCGCGGCCATATCCGGCTGGCGATGATCGCGTTGGCGGGGATGTGGGCTTACGACCTCAATCTCTACACTATTGCCTATTTCGACCACGGGGCGGCCCAGGGCCTGTTCGACTGGCGCGGGCTGGTGCTGGTGATCGCGGCGCCGCTGTTCGCGATCGGCAGCGGCGAAGGCGACCGGTGGCGAATCCGCCTGTCCCGGGCGGCCACCTTCCAGAGCATCTCCCTGCTCGCCATCTCGGCCTATCTGGCGGTGATGGCGGTGCTGGTCACGGCGCTGAGGGATACCGGCGTCGACTGGACCAGGGCAGCGCTGATCGTGCTCCTCGCCGGCATGACCGTGGCGGCGATCGTCCTGCTGCCCTCCAGCCGGGCGCGAAGCTGGGCCAAGGTCAAGATCGCCAAGCATTTCTTCGAGCATCGCTACGACTATCGCACCGAATGGCTGCGCTTCACCGACACCATCGGCGCAACCGGACCAACCGCGCTGCCGCTCGGCCAGCGGGTCGTGAAGTCGTTCGCCGACATCCTCGACGCGCCCGGCGGCCTGCTCCTCGTCGCCGACGAGCATGGCGCGATCGAGCCGGCAGCGGCCTGGAACTGGTCGGGCAGCGCCAACCCGGGATCCGCCATCCCCAGCGCGGAAGCGCTCTCATTCTGGCTGTCGGTCGGCGCGGAAGGCCGCATCATCGATTTCGATGCGATTGCCGGCGGCTGGGCCGACGAGCGCGACGAAGCCATCGGCGTCCCGCTCTCCTTCCTCAATGAAGAGCATGCCTGGACCGGCGTCCCCCTGATCCATGACGACCGGCTGGTCGGCCTGGTACTGCTGGCCGCGCCGGATTATCGCCGCCCGCTCGACTGGGAGGACTTCGATCTGCTGCGCGCCGCGGGCAGGCAGGCCGCGTCTTCGCTGGCCGAGGCGCATGCCCAGCAGACCTTGATGAATTCGCAGCGGTTCGAGGATTTCAACCGCCGCTTCGCCTTCATCCTGCACGACGTGAAGAATCTGGTCAGCCAATTGTCGCTGCTGTCCCGCAATGCCGAGCGCCATGCCGACAATGCCGAGTTTCGAGCCGACATGGTGGCGACCCTGAAAAGCTCGGTGGGCAAGATGAACGAGTTGCTGGCGAGGCTCGCGCCCGCTCCGGACCAGCGCCCGGCCAAGCCCGAGCCGACGCCGCTGCGCGCGCTGGTCGCCTCGGCGATTGCCGCCAAGCGGGGCGATCATGATGTGATGTTGCTCGGCGACGGGAATCTGTGGGTCATGGCCGACCCGCTGCTGCTCGAGCAGGCCATCGGCCATCTCGTCCAGAACGCGGTCGACGCCAGTACGCCTCTCCAGCCGGTCACCGTGCGGATGGGCGGCAACGATGATCATGTGACGATTGCGATCGCCGATTGCGGCAGCGGAATGGACGCGGAGTTTGTCCGCACGCGCCTGTTCCAGCCGTTCGCTTCGACCAAGACGGGCGGCTTTGGTGTCGGCGCCTTCGAGGCCAAGAGCCTGGTTTCCGCAATGAGCGGACGGCTCGTCGTCGAGAGCAAGCCCGGCGAGGGCAGTCTGTTCACCATCATTCTCCCGGCCGCCGAAGCGGCATCTGAGTCCAAGCGGAAACGGGCATGAGCGAAGCAGCACCCAACCTGACCGAATTGCCGGTCCTGCTGATCGTCGAGGACGACGAAGGCCTGCAGCGCCAGCTGAAGTGGGCCTATGAGGGATTTCGCGTGGTCAGCGCCACCGATCGCAGCCAGGCGATCGAGATGATGCGGCTCCACGAACCCACGGTCGTTACGCTCGATCTTGGGCTGCCGCCCGATCCCGACGGAACGACCGAGGGCTTTGCGACCCTGACCGAGATCCTCAGCCTGAAGCCCGACACGAAGGTGATCGTCGCCTCGGGCCACGGCGCCCGGGAAAGCGCGCTCAAGGCGATCGCGCTGGGGGCCTATGACTTCTATCGAAAGCCGGTCGATATCGACGAGCTTGGGCTGATCGTCGGGCGCGCTTTCCACCTCCATGAAATCGAGGAAGAAAATCGCCGGCTGGAAGCGGCGGGCGGGAGCGCCACGGCGATGGGTACGCTGCTCACCGGCAGTCCGGAGATGGTCAAGGTCGTCCGCACCATCGAGCGTGTCGCCAGCGCGGACGTGTCGGTGATGCTGCTGGGCGCGAGCGGAACCGGCAAGGAGCTGCTGGCCCGCGCCGTCCATGAAAAATCGCCGCGCGGCAAAGGCGAATTCGTCGCGATCAACTGCGCGGCCATCCCCGAAAACCTGCTCGAGGCCGAGCTGTTCGGTTATGAGCGCGGCGCGTTCACGGGTGCGGTCAAGACGACGCCGGGCAAGATCGAGTTGGCGCAGGGCGGGACGCTGTTCCTCGACGAGGTCGGAGACATCCCGCTGCCGCTGCAGGTCAAGCTGCTGCGCTTCTTGCAGGAAAGGGTGATCGAGCGGATCGGTGGACGCGTTCCGATCGCGGTCGATACGCGCATCGTTTGCGCCACGCACCAGGATCTCGACGCGATGATTTCCGACGGGCGGTTCCGCGACGACCTTTACTATCGCCTCGCCGAGATTGTGGTGAAGATCCCGAGCCTCGCCGAACGCCCGGGCGACGCGGTGATGCTGGCGCGCAATTTTGTCAGCAGGTTTGCGCGGGAGATGAATCCCAAGGTCCAGGGCCTGTCGGCCGACGCCGCGGACGCCATCGACGGCCATGGCTGGCCGGGCAATGTCCGCGAACTGGAAAACCGCATCAAGCGCGCGGTGATCATGGCGGACGGCAAGCAGGTTACGGCGGCCGATCTAGACCTGCCCGGCAGCCGTTCCGGCGATGCAGCGCCGCTTCCGATCAATCTTCGCGCCGCCCGCGAAGTCGCCGATCGCCGCGCCATCCGCCAGGCGCTGACCCGCACGGAAAATAATATTTCGGGTGCCGCCAAGCTGCTCGGCATCAGCCGCCCGACGCTCTATGACCTTATGAAGCAATATCAACTAAATAGCTGATCGGGCTGGCGATATTATACTTGGAAACACAACGATGAATTGTCAGGAAATTGAAGGCTGGTCGCCATAGTCCATGCAGCTTTGTAATCAGCGGCAAGTTGGTTCGCATAGCTATTCTGTCGCGCGCCTAACCAGCGGGAGGCGGCCACTATCGTGGCGATCCAAGACTTTTTTGGCGATTTCTCCAGCTAGCGAAGGCGGAAGGAACCCATAGCTCCAGTCGCCCGACTGTGTCGGGACAATCCCGGGATCGTCCCATTCCACTAAATTGGCCTCGCTCACGATTATCCACGAGCGATCCGCATCTAGTCCAAGGTGAGCCTTTACCTTAGTGGGAAGCTCGATCCCTTCTTCCGGGGGCCCTGGTTCCGAGTGCGTGATTCCACAAACAAGGGCCCGCAAGGGCTTTTTGCCCTTTTCGGGAACAGAGATTACGACCGCACAGGGTCGCTGCTTGGAGCCGTCAACACGGCCCTTCTGTTTTTCCCAGAGCCAGAGATAGTCGTAGCGAATGACCAATCCCCCCTGTGGATCGGGTTTCGCCATACTATTCCATCAGTTTGTTGAGTTCTGGATCGATGTGGCTGAAATCCGCGCTCTCAAGGGCGCTCACGACATCATCAGGGAGGTCTTCAACCCTCATGGCTTCACGAGTTGGGCGTCCCATAGCTAGAGCTTGGAGGCGTTCATATTCGTCGTAGTCTACGACCACTCGCAAAGGGCGCTTGTAGCGCGTGACCACTACCGTGCCCGAGCCGCGCTCAAGGTATTGTCCGGCGCGATTCTGGAATTCTGACGAGGTGACTGTAAGAGTCTGTGCCATCGGGTTTCTCCAATGGCGGTCTTAGCTAACTTAGCTAAAATAGTCAAGATTTGAAATATTCATCGACGGCTGCGAACGGGCGGCTCCGTTCGACGGGCGGACTCGCCTAGCCGCGCTTACAATAATAGCTTCCCGTCCAATTGGTCAGGGAGTCGTTCATGGATCGCCGTTCTTTCCTCAAGGCGGGCGGTGCAACCGCCGCCATCGTTCCGTTCGCAACGGGAGCCGCCGCGCAGACCTCGCCGGGCACTGCCGCGGCAGGCGATGCCAAGCTCAATGCGCTGTTCGAGGCGATCTTCCAGGACCGGGTGAAGCGTTACCCGGAACTGGCCAGCTCGCTCGGCCTCGACAAGGGCGCCAATGCGCATCTCAAATCCGAGCTCGACGTCCGCCCGATCGCGCAAGCGCGTAAGGAAGACCTGGCGCTGGCGAAGGCGAACATCGCCTCGATCAAGGCCACTCCGCCCGCCAGCCTGTCCGACGCCGGCCGGCTCAACCGGGAGGTCGTCCTCTACCAGATGGAAACGGGGATCATCCCGGCCGAGAAATTCAACATCGACAGCGTGCAGCGGCCCTATCCGATCTTCCAGCAGGGCGGCTCCTATTTCGGAACGCCCGATTTCCTCAACACCGCCCACACCATCGAGACTGCCGCGGATGCGGAGGCCTATCTCTCCCGCCTGGCGCTGGTCGGCAAATCGCTCGACAATGACAGCGAGGACCAGCGTGAGCAGGCGGCACGCGGATTCCTTGCCCCGGCATGGTCGATCGACCTGACCCTGGGCCAGATGCGCAAGCTGCGCGAGCCCGCGCCCGAGGCCAACACGATGGTCGATTCCATCGTTCGCCGCACGGGCGAGAAGAATATCGCCGGCGACTGGCAGAAGCGGGCCGCCGACATCGTTGCCAAGACCATCTATCCCGCGCTCGACCGCCAGATCGCACTGATGGAGCAACTGAAGCCGTCGACCCGGCCCGGCGATGGCGCGCAACGCTTGCCGAACGGCGATGCGATCTATGCCGCGGCGCTGATGCAGGCGACCACCACCAACTTTTCGCCGGACGAGGTGCACAAGCTGGGCCTGGCACAGGTCGCCGAGATCAGCGCGCAGATCGACACCATCCTTAAGGCGGCCGGCTATACCAATGGCACGGTCGGCGAGCGGCTGGACGTGCTCAACCGATCGCCCGCGCAGCTCTACGCCAACACCGACGAAGGCCGGGCGGCGCTGATCGCGAGCCTAAACGCGGGCGTGAAGCACATGTACGAACTGCTACCCAAGGCCTTTTCGACCCTGCCGACGCAGCCGCTCGAAATCCGCAGGGTGCCGGTGGAAATCCAGGACGGCGCATCGAACGGCTATTATAATCGCGCCGCGCTCGATGGATCGCGCCCCGCCATCTATTTCATCAATTTGAAGGATGTCGGCGACTGGCCCAAATATTCGCTGCCTTCGCTCACCTACCACGAAGGCGTGCCGGGCCATCACCTGCAGATCAGCCTTGCCCAGGAGTCGAAGGATATCCCGACCCTGCGCAAGATCGGCGGCTTTTCGGCCTATTCGGAAGGCTGGGCGCTATACGCCGAGCAGCTGGCCGATGAGCTGGGCGCCTATAATGGCATCGAGCGTGCGGGCTATCTGCAGAGCTTCCTGTTCCGCGCGACCCGGCTGGTGGTCGACACCGGACTCCACTCGAAGGGCTGGAGCCGCGAGAAGGCGATCGATTACATGGTCGCCACCACGGGCTTCGCCCGCCCGAGAGTCCAGCGCGAGGTCGAGCGTTACTGCACGCAGATCGGCCAGGCCTGCAGCTACAAGGTCGGCCATATGGCCTGGACCCGCGCCCGCCAGGAAGCCCAGGCGGCGCTTGGCGCCAAGTTCGACGTCAAGCAGTTCCACGAAGTGCTGAAGGAAGGCGCGATGCCGCTGTCGATCCTGCAGAAGCGCATTAAGGAGCGGACCGAAGCAGCCAAGCGCGCCTAGCCGTCAGGCTGCGTGGCATGAAAGGCTAGCGATAGGAAAGAGGAGATCCCAGCTTTCGCTGGGATGACGATTAT
>JBJMUA010000045.1:0-10767 GCA_045811425.1 Sphingomicrobium sp.
CCCAGTCGTCCCAGGGCTCGGCGACGATGGTCTTGAGCTCGTCAATCATGCCGCAAGCGCAAGCTTGCCGCCGATCGAAGCAATGGCGCGGGGACCTTCGAGCACGGCCCGTCCAGCGGCGCGGGCGGCCGTCACATCGACCGCGCGAATCTCCGCCAGCATTTCTTCCGACGTCATGATGATGAACCCAGCGGCCGCCGCCTTCCTCGTCCGATCCGGGAACGAAGGTGGCGTCCGGCGACCAGTCGCTGCGGGCGGGAGACCACATCGCCTGGGGCTCCGGCCGAACGACGGTGACGGGACCATAACGCTCCCATTTTCGGCCATCGCCGCTGTCGATCAGGCCCCAGTCGTCCCAGGGCTCGGCGACGATTGTCTTGAGCTCGTCAATCATGCCGCAAGCGCAAGCTTGCCGCCGATCGAGGCAATGGCGCGCGGACCTTCGAGCATGGCCGTTCCCGCGGCCCGGGCGGCCGGGACATCGACCGCGCGAATCTCGGCCAGCATTTCTTCCGACGTCATGATCCGGCCGAAGATCTCGATCGATCGCGCCATGGCGTCGGCACGACCCTGCGGCGTCTCCAGCGCCATCAGGATTCCGGCCTCGACCTGCGCACGCGCGCGGTTGAGTTCGGCCTCCGTCAGCTCCTCGGCCGCCCGTTCGATCGTATCGCGAGCCAGGTTCATCGCCTCGGTCGCGCGAGCCTTGTCGGCAGCCAGGTTGACCGCGAACAGGCCGGTGTCGGCGAAGCCCTGGGTCCAGGAATAGATGGAATAGGCCAGGCCACGCTCCTCCCGCAGCTCCTGGAAAAGCCGGGAGGACATGCCGCCGCCGACCGCCTGGGCGAATAGCGACAGCGCCGGCGCGGCGTCGCTTGAAGCTGGCACGCCCGGATAGGCCAGGGCGAGATGCGTTTGCTCGGCCGAGCGCCGGTCGGATCGCGTGCCGCCGATGAACCGGGCATCCGCGATTGCCGGAGCCGAGCCGTGGTCCAGATCGCCGAACAGCGCCTCGGCGAGAAGGAGAATATGGCCCGGATCGACGTTGCCCGCTGCCGAGATCACCAGCCGCTGGGGCCGATATTGCTCGTCGAGCCACCGAACACAGTCGGCGCGTGCAAGGCCGGTTATGCTGGCCTCATTGCCAAGGACCGACCGGGCCAGCGGCTGCTCCCCGAACGCAGCCTCGAACAGCCGGTCATGGATCAGGTCGTCAGGGGCGTCGAGGCACTCGCCGAGCTCCGACAGGATAACCAGCTTCTCCCGCTCCAGTTCGGCTTCATCCAGCTTCGGCGCACGTACCAGGTCGGCGATCAGCTCCAGCGCCAGGCCGACATCCGCGGCAAGGGTGCGCGCATGGAACAGGGTCTGGTCGCGCGACGTCCAGGCGTTCAGGGATCCGCCGACATCCTCGATTGCCTCGGCGATGGCGCGGGCATCGCGGCCGCGCGCGCCCTTGAACACCATATGCTCGACCAGGTGGGCGAGCCCGCCCTTGCCTTCCGGTTCGGAGCGCGAGCCAATGAAGGCATGCAGCCCGATCGCCGCGGACTGGGCGCCCGGCATCGGGTCGATGGCGACGGTCAGGCCATTGGCGAGGCGGGTCAGCTCAGCCATTGGCCGCCTCTTTCCGCCACCGCTGGCGCAGCGCGAAGAAGTAGACGGTGATTGCAACAATCGCGATTCCGAACCAGGTCGCCGCATAGCCGCGGTGCCCCGCCGGAGTGATCGGAATCTGCTCGACGGATGGGGGTGCGCTGGGCTCGAGCCCTTGGGGGGACGATGCCGCGACCAGCCGCATGCGAGTCCTGCTGTCCGGCGCGATCACGCCGCTGACCAGCCCGCCGTTCCAGACGAAGGCCGCATTGGGATTTTTCGACCAGCCCAGCTCCACGCTCATTCCCGGCCCCTCGGCGCCGGTGACGCATTCGACGATCTGGACATAGCCGGTGTCGCCGGCCCGGTTCTGGCCGGCGATCGCCCGCTTGGACACCGGCCGCAGGCAATTCCCGGTTGCGTGGCGGAACAGCGGGAGCTGATCATTGGCGATCGGACTGGTCGGAAAGGTAATAGGTGGGAGCGCGGATGCAGCCTCATATTGCTCAATCAGCGCCTGCTTCCACTCCGCTCGCCGGAGCTGCCAGACGCCGAGGCCGATCAGCACCGCGACCGCCAGGGCGACGAGGACCGTCGGGACCAGGGGCAGTTTCCGGCTCATTTCGCCACCCTTCCCTCTCGCGCGCGATGCTTATGCTCCTGGTAGATGAGCGCCGCTTTCCCCAGCCTCAGGCCATAGATGGTCAGCCCTGCGCCGATCGGCAGCCAGACGAGATGCACCCACCACGGCGGGGCAGTCAGCTGGTCGAGCAGGATGGCGCCGCCCGCCACCAATGCGCCTACGACAAGGATCAGGAAGGCCGCGGGTCCGTCTCCGACATTATAGCTTTCGAAGTCCAGCCCGCAGGCGCGGCATGCCGGTGCAAAGCCGGTGAGGCCGCCGAACAGCGTCCTCGCCCCGCAATTGGGACAGAGTCCCTGGAAAGCCGCCGCCGCCAGCGACGGCGCGGCGCCGGGTCCCGGCGCCTCATTCATCAGCCGTGCGTCGGCGCGCCCCAGCCGCCCCACACATAGATTGTGGTGAACAGGAACAGCCATACCACGTCGACGAAGTGCCAGTACCAGGCAGCCGCTTCGAAGCCGAAATGCTGCTTGGGCGTGAACTCGCCCTTGTGGGCGCGGACCAGGCAGACCGTCAGGAAGATGGTGCCGATGATGACATGGGCGCCATGGAAGCCGGTCGCCATGAAGAAGGTGGCGCCATAGATGTTGCCCTTAAAGGCGAACGGCGCATGGGCATATTCATAGGCCTGGATCGAGGTGAACAGCAGGCCGAGCAGGATGGTGCACAGCAGGCCCTTCTTCAGCCCTTCGCGGTCGCCATGGATCAGGGCATGATGCGCCCAGGTCACGGTGGTGCCCGAGCACAGCAGGATGAAGGTGTTGAGCAGCGGGAAGCCGAACGGATCGAGCACTTCGATGCCCTTCATCGGCCAGGTCGCCGCGGTCGTCGCATCGGCAATCGCCTGTACCGCGCCGGCGGCCCCCTCCGCATGAACCCATTCGACCGGTGCCGGGAAGAAGGCGGATGAGAAGAAGGCCCAGAACCAGGCGAGAAAGAACATCACTTCCGAGGCGATGAACAGGATCATTCCGTAGCGCAGATGCAGCTGCACCACCGGCGTATGATGGCCCTCATGGCTTTCGCGGATGACGTTGCTCCACCAGCTGAACATCGTCACCAGCACGCCCAGAAGGCCCAGCAGGAAAACAAATTTGCCGTAGGGATTGTCGTGCATCCACATGACCAGTCCGCCGAACAGCGCGAGGGCGGAAGAAGCGCCGATGATCGGCCACTGATCGGGCGGAAGGATATGATAATCGTGGTTCTTGGTCGCGGCCATGGATGCTTTCCTAGAATCTCGTCCCGGCGCTCTAGCGGGGCGTTTCCGGATTTTCCACCGGATAAAATGTGTAGCTCAAGGTGATCTCGTCGATGTGCCTGGTGTCGGGGTCGGCCCGCAGCTTGGGATCGACATAGAACACCACCGGCATGCGAACGCTTTCGCCCGGCTTCAGGGTCTGCTCGGTGAAGCAGAAACACTCGATCTTGCTGAAATATTTGCCCGCCGATTCCGGCGTGACGTTGAAGATCGCCTGGCCGGTGGTCCTGCGGGCAGTGTAGTTGGTTGCATCGTAATAGATGGTCGTGCGTGCGCCGGGATGGATTCGAACCACTTCCTGCTCGGGTACGAATTTCCAAGGCAAGGTCGGCGAGATATTGGCGTCGAACCTCACCCCGATCCGCCCCGCCACCGCGCCCGGCGCCGCTTCCGCTTTCATGGTCGTCCCGCCGAAGCCGGTCGCCTGGCAGAAGATGCGGTAAAGCGGCACGGCTGCAAAGGCGAGCGCCAGCATCGCCAGCCCGAACAGGGCGGCACGCACGCCGACCGCGCGGTTCTTCTGCGCCAGGCTGTTCATCGATTGATGCTCATCTTGGCGATGGTGATGGCGAACATCAGCACCACGAAAATCCCGAGCAGGATGGCGAGGATCCTGGCACGCTCGCGCTGGCGCTTGCGGATCAATTCATCCTCTTCGCGCGGCATCAGAACATCCATCGGTCGACGACCAGCGCGGCGAACAGCCCGAACAGGTAGATGATCGAGAAGGCGAACAGCCGCTTTTCCGGCCCCATTGCCTTGGGTTCGCTCGCCTTGTTGGCGAAGACTCCGAAGGCAAGCGCCAAAAACGTGACGTTGAGCGCAACCGAGGCCAGGCCATAGATCCAGCCAGTCAGGCCAAGTGCCCACGGCGCAATCGCCGCGGCGATCATCGGCAGGGTGTAAAACAGGATCTGGCGCCGTGTGCTTTCGATCCCCGCGACCACCGGCATCATCGGCACCCCGGCATTGGCATAGTCGCTGCGCACGAACAGCGACAGCGCCCAGAAATGCGGCGGGGTCCACAGGAAGATGATCGCGAACAACAGGATCGGCAGCATGGTCACATCGCCCGTCACCGCGGCCCAGCCGATCAGCGGAGGGAAGGCGCCGGCCGCGCCGCCAATGACGATATTCTGCGCGGTGCGTCGCTTCAGCCAGACGGTGTAGACCAGTACGTAGAACAGGATCGAAACGGCCAGCACCGCCGCGGCGAGATGGTTTGCCGCCAGATCCATCAGGATGACCGAAAATACGCCAAGCCCAACCCCGAAATGCAGGGCGGTCTGGCGGCTCATCCGCCCGGCGGGAAGCGGCCGGTTGGCGGTCCGCTTCATCTTGGCGTCAAGGTCGGCCTCATACCATTGGTTGAGCGCCCCGGCGGCTCCCGCGGCCAGCGCAATGCACAGCACGGCGGTGAAGCCAAGCACCGGATGGACCGGGCCCGGTGCGGCAAGCAGGCCGCACAGGCCGGTGAACACGACAAGGCTCATGACGCGCGGCTTGGTCAGCGCGAGCAGATCGCGCCAGTCGGCAGGCAGGCTCTGGTCGTGGTGCAAGGGGACGCTGGTCACGCGCGCCCTATAGGAGGTCGGTTCAGAGGAGGAAAGTCCTGCCGCCCCGTGTTTCGGACCGCTTAGTCTTCCTCGTCCTGCGGACCGATGATCTGATGAACTTCGGAGATGCTGATGACCGGGGGCAGGCCCCACTTTTCCATCTCCTGCCGAAGCGCCTCCTTGCTCGGCGCGCGATAGACGCAATAGACTTTGTCGGCGGTCAGATAGCTTTGGATCCATTCGATATCCGGGGCCACCCCATGCAAGGCGGAGCAGGATCGTCGAGCCGTCTGCGATTTCTGGAACGGGCTCAGGTCGCCCAGGCCAGGCATGTCCTTTTCAATGACGAATTCAGGCATTGATCGGCCCCGCATCCCGTTTCGCTCCAGCCAGCGCCGTTCCTATCACATCTATTTCAATCTGTCCGCAGCAGGCCGGATCTTGAACCGATGAAGGAGATCCAACGCGGCAGTTCGTCAGTCGAGCCTTATCCGCAACCTCGTTGGCGCCCAATTCCCATGCTTCCGGGTCAGCAGCGCGAAAACAAATGCCAGGCCAACGCAGAGGACCAAAGCGATCAACGATCCACCCAGCCCGAGAGCGCCGCCGGTAAGCCAGTCGGGCCCAGAGAAGGCCATTTGGATCAAACCATGCTGGGGCCCATCGGAACCTGACGCGCCGAAGATGCCTCCTTCCGTGAAATTCCAGGCGAAATGGATTCCGATCGGGAACCAAAGGTTGTGGCTGACGGCATAAGCGAGCCCCAACAGCAAGCCAGCTTCGATCGCGATGACGATTGAGCTGAGGAGCGTGGAATCGGGATTGGCCAGATGTGCTAGGCCGAAAAACAGGGCCGAGACCAGCAACGCAATCGATGTTCCTGCCGCCCTCTCCACGATGCGGAACAATATTCCGCGAAACAGGACCTCCTCCCCAACTGCCGCCATGAGGGAAGCAGATCCCACTGCGATAAGATAGGTAGTTCCACCGTACGCGATGGGCCGAGCCCATCCGGCAAGCCACCCCACACCGGCCGCCAAGAAGAACAGCAACATTCCGATCGCGAAGCCGGCGAGGCCAAGCTCAACGCCGGGGCGACGGGAAAGCTCGAGCGTCGGGCGTCGTTCGATCCATCCGATCAGGACATGATAGATTAGGAGTGCGCCGGCTGCGTAGACCAGGGCGCTCATGAGACGCATGCCGTCGCCGATGAAGCTGCCTGGCGGCCCCAGCGTTTTCAGGGCCGGAACAATGAAGCCGCGGAAGGCGATCAGCCAGACCAGGACGCAACCGGCCATGATCGCGAGCTGGATCAGCGCATTACGCCGCAGCCTTGCCCAAGATCGCATGCCCGCATCTGCTTTGGTCGCCATGGCCTCGCCCTCCCGGCAGCCGACATAGGTCAGCGCCAAAGGCACGCGATTGCGGTTTCTTAAGGTCGGCGCTCCAACGAAAAACGCCCCGGCCGAAACCGGGGCGCTTCTCATGTCGGCGGTGGCTGCGACCTAGTCGATCTTCGGCAGGGTCTCGAACTGGTGGAACGGCGGCGGGCTGGAAAGCGTCCACTCGAGCGTGGTTGCGCCCTCGCCCCAGTAATTGTCCGGCGCCTTCTTTCCTGCTGCCAGCGACCAGATCATGTTGATGAAGAAGATCACCATGCCGACGGCCATCACCTCATAGCCGATGGTCGACACCTTGTTCCACTCGGCGAAGGCCGGGGAATAATCCGGGATGCGGCGCGGCATACCGTCGAGGCCAAGGAAATGCTGCGGGAAGAAGATCAGGTTCACGCCGATGAACATGATGAAGAAGTGCATCTTGCCGAGCAGCTCGTTGTACATCTTCCCGGTCATCTTGCCGAACCAGTAGTACCAGCCGGCAAAGATCGCGAACACCGCGCCGAGGCTCAGCACATAGTGGAAGTGCGCGACCACATAATAGGTGTCGTGCATGTAGTTATCGACACCCCCGTTGGCGAGCACGACGCCCGTGACCCCGCCGACGGTGAACAGGAAGATGAAGCCGATCGCCCACAGCATCGGCGTCTCGAACGACAGTGAGCCGCCCCACATGGTGGCGATCCAGCTGAAGATCTTCACGCCGGTCGGAACCGCGATGATCATCGTCGCGGCGGTGAAGTACATCTTGGTATTCACGTCCATGCCGATGGTGAACATGTGGTGGGCCCAGACGACGAAGCCGACCACGCCGATCGCAACCATGGCGTAGGCCATGCCGAGATAGCCGAACACCGGCTTGCGGCTGAAGGTGGCGATGACCTGGCTGACCATGCCGAAGCCCGGCAGGATCATGATGTAAACCTCGGGGTGGCCGAAGAACCAGAACAGATGCTGGTACAGCACCGGATCGCCGCCGCCGCTGGCATCGAAGAAGGTCGTGCCGAAGTTGCGGTCGGTAAGCAGCATGGTGATCCCGCCTGCCAGCACCGGCAGCGCCAGCAGCAGAAGGAAGGCGGTGATCAGCACCGACCATACAAACAGCGGCATTTTGTGCAGGGTCATGCCCGGTGCGCGCATGTTGAAGATGGTGGTGATGAAATTGATCGCGCCGAGGATCGACGAGGCGCCGGCCAGGTGCAGCGCGAAGATCGCCATATCCACCGCAGGCCCGCTGGAGCCGCTGGTCGAGAGCGGCGCATAGACCGTCCAGCCAGTGCCCGCGCCAAGGCCGGTTCCGCCGGAGACGAACGATGATCCGAGCAGCAGGATGAAGGCCGGTACGAGCAGCCAGAAGCTGATGTTGTTCATCCGGGGGAAGGCCATGTCGGGCGCGCCGATCATCAACGGCACGAACCAGTTGCCGAACCCGCCGATCATCGCCGGCATGACCATGAAGAACACCATGATCAGGCCGTGAGCGGTGATCAGCACGTTCCAGTGGTGCAAGGCCTCGTCAAAACCTGCGCCCGCACCCGCACCCAGCGGCCAGGCGCCGGTCAGGATCTGGATGCCAGGTTCGGCCAGCTCGGCCCGCATGACGCCGGAAATGGCGCCCCCGATGATCCCCGCGACGATCGCGAAGATCAGGTACAGCGTGCCGATATCCTTATGGTTGGTCGACATGAACCAGCGGGCGAAGAAGCCCGGCTTATGGTCTGCGTCATGATGCGCATGCGGATCCTCATGGGCCTTCAGCGGAAGCGCGTCAGCTGGAATGGTGCTCATATCTATTTCGTTTCCGCTTCAATTAGTTTTGGGCCGTGGCGGCCTGGTTGGTGGCGGGCTGCTCGGTGGCGGCATTGCCCGCCGGAGCAGCCTCGTTGGCTGTCGGAGTTTCCGCGGCGGGCGAAGGCGCTGCCGGAGCGCCCGGCTCGACCTTTGGGGCTGCACCCTTGGGAGTGCCGCCCTTGGATGCGACCCACGCATTGAATGTGGCTTCCGGTACCGCCTCGATCACGATCGGCATATAGCCGTGACGCGCGCCGCACAGCTCACTGCACTGACCGAAATAGACACCAGGGCGATCGACCTTCACCCAGGTCTCGTTGAGGCGGCCGGGGTTGGCGTCGATCTTGGTCCAGAATGCAGGCATGGCGAAGGCGTGGATCACGTCGTTGGATGTGACGATGAACTTCACGATCTTGCCGGCCGGAATGACCATCCGCTCGTCGACTGCGAGCAGCGGCGGACCGTCGGTGTCTGTACGGAACCGCTCGCCCGCTTTGACGTCCTTCTGCTCCTTCAAGATGTTGGAAACAATCTCGAAGCCGCCATTGTCGGGATATTGGTAGGTCCAGTACCACTGGTTGCCGATCACCTTGACCGTGACGTCCGCCGGCGGCGGGCTGTACTGGGCCCGGATCAGCCGGATCGAGGGTATCGCGATCGCCACCAGGATCAGCACCGGGACCAGGGTCCAGATGACCTCAATGGCGGTGTTGTGGCTGGTGCGCGACGGCGTGGGGTTGGCGCTGCGGCGATAGCGGAACATCGTCCACGCCAGCAGTACCAGCACGAACACGCTGATCGCGCCGCACATCAGCAGCAGCCAGTTATCGTGGAACTCCGCGGCCTGCTGGCCAAGGGCCGTGACCTGGGTCTGGATGCCCTTTGCGCCGGGGATGGGCATGCCGATTTCGGGTGTGGGAGCAAGGTGATCGATGCCCGGTGCCGCCGGAGCTGCGGCGGGCGCGGCGGCCGCATCCGCAGGCACGGTCACGGGGGCCGGAGCAGCCGGAGCCGGCGCAGCTGCTGCCGGAGCGGCCGCCTGCGGCGCAGCAGCCATCGCTGCCGCTGGTGTAAGCCCGACTGCCGCCAGGGCGATCGCCCATCCCATCAATTTCATCGTCACCCCGATTGATCCGGTTGCAAAGGAGGGCCCGCCGGCGCCGGCAGGTCCCGAAATTGGCGGCCTTATAGGCGGGACATCCCGCTCCCTCAAGCGGGTGATCCGAACGGATTTTGCGGCCGGTTGCGAGGGGCCGCGCAGAGGCCTATTTCCCTCCGCAACCAGGCAGGAGACGCGTGTGACCGACGAGGAGATTTTGGCTGAATTCCGCGCTGCGGACGCGCTTCTGGAAGGTCATTTCATTCTCTCGTCGGGCCTCCGAAGCCCGCGCTACCTGCAATGTGCCCGCGTATTGATGGACGGCCGGCGGGCGGAACGGCTGGCCACTGCCCTGGCGGCAAAAATCCCTTCGGACCTGCGCGAATCCATCGATGTTGTGGTGTCTCCGGCGATGGGCGGCGTGATCATCGGCCATGAAATGGGCCGTGCGTTGGGCAGGCCCGCCATGTTCGTCGAACGGCCCGAAGGCAGTTTTCACCTTCGCCGCGGCTTTGCGCTCAGGCCGGGCGAACGGGTATTGATGGTGGAGGACGTGGTCACCACCGGCCTGTCATCGCGCGAGGCGATCGCGGCAGTCGAGGAAGCGGGCGGCAAGGTGGTGGCGGAAGCAGCGCTGGTCGACCGTTCGGGTGGTACCGTCGACCTGGGCGTCCCGTTCGTTCCGCTGATCCGGATCGACGTTCCCACCTATGACGCCAACAACCTGCCCGAGGAACTGGCCAAAATTCCCGCGATCAAGCCTGGAAGCCGCGCCAACGCATGACCGGCCGCCTTCGCCTCGGCGTCAATATCGACCATGTCGCGACCATCCGGAATGCGCGAGGCGGGGCGCATCCCGACCCGCTGCGCGCCGCCCATGCCGCGGCGCAGGCGGGCGCGGACGGCATTACGGCGCATCTGCGCGAGGATCGGCGGCACATCACCGACGAAGATATCGACCGGCTGATGGCCGAGATCGACCTGCCGCTGAACCTGGAAATGGCTGCAACCGAGGAGATGCTGGCGATCGCCCTGGCCCACCGGCCGCACGCGGCCTGCATCGTGCCCGAACGGCGCGAGGAGCGGACTACCGAGGGCGGACTGGATGCGGCCGGGCAAATTGAGTCACTGGCCTATTTCGTCGACCGGCTGGGCAACGCCAACATCCGCGTGTCCCTGTTCATCGAGCCGAGCGAGGCACAGGTCGCAGCTGCGATCCGGCTCGGCGTTCCGGTCGTCGAATTCCACACGGGCCGCTATGCCCATGTCGACGGAGGCGAGCGCGCCGCCGAGTTGAGCCGCCTCGCCGACGCGGCCGCACTGGCCACCAAGAATGGCATCGAGCCCCATGCCGGCCATGGCCTGACGTTCGGCAATGTCACGCCGATCGCGGCGATCCCGCAACTGGCCGAGCTCAACATCGG
>JBJMUA010000046.1:0-13584 GCA_045811425.1 Sphingomicrobium sp.
CTTCTGCCTGAACGCAGCGCTGACCAGCGCCTCGAGATCGCCGCCGATCTGGGCGGCGAACCCGGCGTCCTGGGTCCAGTGCGGAACGATGAACACCCAGGTGATCACCATGCCGACCACCATCGCAAGGCCGACCGCCACGCCGACCAGATGCCCAACGCCGATCAGCGCCATCGACAGGCTGGCGGAAATAGCCGACCCGCCGGTGCCGACGCGGAATACCTTGCCCGCCGTGTCGGTTAGCAACCTGGTCTTGGCGACAATGAAATAGGCTGCCGATACGAGCGTTGCTCCGCCGATCAGCGCCAGGCCGCGCCGGTTTTCCTCCGCGCCGCCGACCCCGCTACCGACCTTGAGCACTTCGGCCGCCGCCACCCCTTCCGGGTATGGCAGGTCGGTGCCGGTAACCAGCGCGCGGCGCAGCGGGACCGAATACATGACGCCGAGGATGCCGCCGATGCCGATCACGGCAACCGACAGCCAATAGGGAAATCCGGTCCACCAGCCGACCATGATCAGGCCGGGCAGGACGAAGATGATCGCCGATAAGGTGCCAGCCGCCGAGGCGATGGTCTGGACGATATTATTTTCCTGGATGGTCGCGTCGCGGAAGGCCTTGAGCACCGCCATGGAGATCACGGCGGCAGGGATCGACGTCGCAAAAGTGATGCCGATCTTCAGGCCCAGGTAGACGTTGGCCGCGGTGAAGACGACCGTGATCAGCGCGCCGAGGATTATCCCGCGAAGCGTCAGTTCCTTGATGCTGCCGGTCGGCGCCGCAACGCTTGCCATCCTGCTACTCTCCCCACTTCTTGGTGTCGGCGGGCATTGGAAGCTCCTCCCGCTCGAAACGAATGACCGTGTCGTAACGGGTGAGCAACAGGCGGTCACCCTCGATTTTCAGCGGCTCGCGGCTGAAGTTGCGCGACTTGTACGCCCCCTCCATTCGCGTCGCGGTTAGGTAAACAAGATTGCCGTCGGTGGACCAACTGCCCTCGGCCGCTTCCGATACGGCGCCATAGTCGAGCTGGTACTGGAACTTGCCATCCTCATCGAGCTGCAACGCGGCGCCGACTTCGATCTGGCTGGAATGATAGAAGCCGGCGAACGGCGTGAGATCGGCCATGGCCAGCAGCAACGCAGCAACGATCATTCCCAACCTCTTTCCAGGAACCTTGTGGCGAAGGCACAATGCAGAGCGACGCCTTTCGGCAGCACGCTTTCGTCAATCATCATGCCGGGATTGTGCAGCGGCGCCCGAATGGCGGCATCTTCGCCGGCCGGAGCGACGCCGAGAAAGGCCATGGCGCCGGGCACCTTCTGCAGCACATAGGAGAAATCCTCGCCGCCCATGTTGGACGCCGGCAACTCCCGATATTCATCGCCGGCGATCTCGCGGACCAGATCGACCGCGTGCGGGTCGTTGATGGTTGGCGGATAGCCGGGCTCGATCTCCACTTCGGCGGTGCAGCCGTGCGCCGCCGCGACATGGGCACAGATACGTTCGAACGCCCCGCGGCCCCGGTCGCGCGCTTCGGGCGAAAGGGTGCGCAGGGTACCGAGCAGATCCACCGCATCGGGCAGCACATTATGGGTCGTGCCGGCGTGGATGCTGGTGATCGACAACACGATCGGGTCGGTGACAGGCGTCCTCCGCGCCACTGCCGATTGCAGGGCCAGCACGACTTCCGCGGCAACCGGAACCGGGTCGATCGCGTCATGGGGCATGGCGGCATGCCCGCCCTTGCCGATGATCCGCGCCTTCAGCGTATCGGTCGAAGCGAGCATGGCCCCCGCGCGGCAGGCGACTGCGCCGTGCGGCAATGTCGGCCAGATATGCAGGGCGAAGGCCGCGTCGGGCAGCGGGTCGCGGAGCAGTCCCTCTTCCATCATGATCCTGGCGCCGTGATGCCCTTCCTCTCCCGGCTGGAACATGAAGAGGATGCGGCCGGCGATTTCTTCTCGCCTGGCGCAGAGAATCCGGGCTGCGCCGGCCAGCATCGCCGAATGACTGTCATGTCCGCAGGCATGCATCTTGCCGGCCTCGCGGCTGGCGAAATCGAGGCCGGTTGCCTCCTGGATCGGAAGCGCATCCATGTCGCCGCGCAGCAGCACGGTTCGACCAGGGCGGACGCCCTCAAGCTCCGCAATGAAACCGCTCGTTCTCTCGCTGCGCCGAATGGCCAGGGGCAAGTCGGCAAGCGCCGCTTCCAGCTTGTCGCGGGTACGGCGGCAATCCAGGCCCAGCTCGGGCTCGGCATGAATTGCACGGCGCAGAGCGACCAGCTCATCGCGGCCCGCTTCGGCGGCTTTCGTCCATTGGCTGAGCTGGGCAGCACTCATCGCCGCCAAGCCTAGCTGCCCTCAGTCAACTCCACAACGCTACTGCGGCGCCATCATGTCGCGGTAGCGTTCCTCACTGGTCAGCCGGTAGTCGTCGACGTCGCGCGCGGCATTGGCGAGGGCCGACGCGCGCTTGGTTCCCATCGCCGTGTCGAACCTCACCAAGGCGTCGGACAGCGCCTGGGCTTCCGTGGGACAAGCTGCCTTGACCGCGGCGGAATAGGCATCGGCGGCTACCTTGGCCCTCAGCTGGTTGGATTCAAACGACTTCAGGCACGCCTGAAAGGCATGGCGTGGCGCATCAATCGACGCCGGGTTTGGCGCCGCAAGCGCGAGCGCCAGTACAAACGCGATCATCCCCGTCCCCTCCACGGACATATCAACGTTTGAGAAGAATGACTTATCCCAACAGAAAATCAATGGGTTGATCGTCAATCGCCGATTTTGACCCCTAGCGGGACAGGGGAGCTGTGCCGACGGACCACCTGCCAGCTGTCGCCCTGGCGCACCCACACGTCGGTCAGCAACACGCGCTCGTCGATCAGCTGGCCGAGATAGCGCACCTGCCACTGGGCATCGACCGTCGCGACGATCACATTTTCAAGCGCGACGCATTCGGTGACCCTGACTTCCAGGCTGGCGATGTCCATCCGTTTCAGCGCCTCGATCCACTGGTCCAGATTGACCGCGACCGAGCCGGTCGAGCGGATCCCGACCAGCTTGAACTGCGGGTGGATGAGCTTGCGCAGCATCTGGTCGTCCTTCGCGACGAGCGCATCGCGCCAATCGCGTTCCAGATCCCGCACATCCATGCAGGGTGCGTCAGCGGCCACGGAGCAACCCTCCAAAAATGCCGCGCAGCAGCGAATTTCCCAGCTGGCGGCCAACCGATGAGGCGATTGAGCGGCCGGCGGATTGCATCATCTTGTCGGCCATGCTCGGCTTTGCCGCCTCCCTCGCCTGTCTTGCTTCCTCGCGTTCCTGCTCACGACGCAATCGATCCGCCTCACGGTCCGCCTCTCGCTGCTGCCGGGCCGCGTCGCGCTCAGCGGCCGCGCGCTGGCGGGCAGCTTCCTTGTCGGCGATCGCCTGCTGGCGCGCGGCCTCGGCGGCGGCCTTGTCCGCTTCGCTCTGCGCCCTTGTCGCGGCAGCAGCGGCAGCGGCTTCATCGCCTTTCGCTTTCAATATCTCCTCGGCGCTGTCGCGGTCCAGCAGCGCATCATATTTAGCCCCGATCGCGTCGGTCTGGATCAGAATGCCGCGCTCCTGGGCCGTCAGCGGCCCAACCCGCGAACGGGGTGGCTTGATCAGGGTCCGCTCGACCGGCGACGGCGCGCCATCCGGCAGGAGCAAGGAAACCAGCGCCTCGCCGACCTTCAGCTCCGTGATGGCCGTCGCAACATCCACGCCCGGATTTTGCCGGAAGGTTTCGGCCGCCGACTTCACCGCTGCCTGATCGCGCGGCGTGAAGGCGCGCAGCGCATGCTGCACCCGGTTGCCAAGCTGGCCGGCGACCTTGTCGGGAATATCGATCGGATTCTGCGTGATGAAATAGACTCCGACACCCTTGGATCGAACGAGCCGCACCACCTGTTCGACCTTTTCGAGCAGCGCGGGCGGGGCGTCCTCGAACAGCAAATGCGCCTCATCGAAAAAGAAGGCGAGCTTCGGCTTGTCAGGATCGCCGATTTCCGGAAGCAGCTCGAACAGTTCGGACAGCAGCCACAACAGGAATGTCGCATAGAGCCGCGGACTGGCCATCAGCTTGTCGGCGGCAAGGATATTGATGATCCCCTTCCCCGCCTCGTCCAGCTTCAGAAAATCCTCGAGGTCCAGGGCGGGCTCGCCAAAAAAATGGTCGCCGCCCTGGGCGCGGAGCTGGAGCAGGGATCGCTGGATGGTGCCGACGCTAGCCTTCGATACATTGCCATATTCCAGGGTAAGTTCGTCGGCCCGTTCCCCGATGTTCACCAGCATTGCCTGAAGATCGTCGAGGTCGAGGAGCATCAGCCCCTCCTTGTCCGCGACGTGGAATGCAATGGTAAGCACGCCCTCCTGGACTTCGTTGAGGTTCATCAGCCGGGCGAGCAGCAGCGGGCCCATCTCACTGACGGTGGTGCGAACCGGATGACCCTGTTCACCAAACAGGTCCCAGAATTGCGCCGGATATCCGGCATAGGTCCAGCCCGAGTAACCGATTTCGGCGGCTCGGGCGGTAAAGATCTCATGGGTCTTGGCGGTAGCCGCGCCGGGCATGGCGAGGCCGGCCAGGTCGCCCTTAACGTCGGCGACGAATGTCGGAACACCCGCGTCGGACAGTCCTTCGATGATGCCCTGCAGGGTGACGGTTTTGCCGGTGCCGGTCGCTCCCGCGATCAGGCCGTGGCGATTTGTGCGTTTTAATTCCAGCTGCTGCGGCTTAGCGCCGCCAGGGCCTGCACCGATGAAGATGCTGGTCGCAGGTTGGGTTGCCATAGGGTTGCGTCACTCCTTCGGCATCATGCGGCGGGAGCAACGCTCCTTCGGCCTGGGTTCTGGTACCTAGGCCGAAGGAGTGTTTGCAACAAGTCACCCGCTTTAGCGGGCGGAAATATCCACTCCGACAAAGGCTTCGGGCGCCTGGCCGCGCTTGACCAGCAGCAGCACGCTGCTCCTGCCCGCGCGCCGCGCCGCGTCGATGGCCGCGAGTACCTGGGCGGGTGACGTTATCGCCTGCCGGTTGACCGAGAGGATCACGTCGCCCCGGCGGATGCCCTTTTCGGCGGCATCGCTGCCTGGATCGACCGACGTGATGACTACGCCGCGCGTGCCTTCCGGCAGGTTGAGTGCGCGAGTGATCTGCGGAGTCAGCGGCTGGAGCGAAAGGCCGAGCGCAGTGCCGGGTGCAACCGGCGCCTCCTGACCGAGGGCCTGATCCTGATCCTGGCTTCCCCCGGCCTGGCGCGCCAGTTCTTCCTCGGTCGGACGCTGGCCGACCTGGACCGACAGCGATTGTCGTCGGCCGTCACGGATGATCTCGAGCGGGACGCGGGCACCGACCATCGAGTTTGCGATCAGGTAGCTCACCGTTTCGTCGGGCGTCACATCGCGCCCGCCAACCTTGACGATAACGTCACCCTGCTGGATGCCCGCCTTGGCCGCTGCCTCGCCCGGAACCACCGACCGGACGATTTCGCCCCGGTCCTTGGGCAGCCCGAGACTGTCAGCGATATTCTCGTCGAGCGGCTGAAGGCCGACACCAAGATATCCGCGCTGCGGCCGCTGGCCGCGACGCAGCGATTCGATCACGGGCTTGGCTGCCTCGGCCGGAATGGCAAGGCCGATGCCGACGCTTGCGCCGGTGGGCGAGATCAGCGCGGAGTTTATGCCGATGACATTGCCGGCCATGTCGAACATCGGGCCGCCCGAATTACCCATGTTGATGCTGGCATCGGTCTGGATGTAGCGATCATAGGCCCCGCTGCCGGTGATGCCCCGGTGCAATGCGGAGATGATGCCCGCCGTGACCGTGCCGCCAAGGCCATAGGGATTGCCGATGGCCACGACCCAGTCGCCAACGCGAGCGCGGGTCGAATCGCCCCAGTTGACGAACGGCAGGTTGGAACCCTCGATCTTCAGCAGCGCCAGGTCCGACGCCGTGTCGCGGCCGATGATCCGGGCCGGAAATTCGCGGCGGTCCGACAGGATGACCGTAACGCTGTCGACCGTACCGGTACCGTCGACGCCCTGGATCAGGTGGTTGTTGGTGACGACATAGCCGTCCGGCGAAACGAGGAAGCCCGATCCGAGGGAGCCCGCCTCACGCGTCTGCGGACTATCCTGTCCCTGTCCCTGACCCTGGCCCGGCCCTTCCGGCACCTGCCCGCCGAAGCGGCGGAAGAACTCCTCAAAGGGGTCGACCTGGCGACGGACCGGGACCCGCTGCTTCGTTGAAATATTGACGACCGCCGGGGCTAGCCTGGCGGCGAGATCGGCGAACGATGTCGGTGCACCGGCACGGGGCACGATCGCGGACGGTGCATTTTGCGCCACCTGCGCACCGGCCTGTCCGGTGGCGACTGAAAAGGCGGTACCTCCCAAGAGCAGGGCCATTGCGACCCCATAGGCGTAGCGCACAGGTCGAAACTCCTTCGTCGACGACTTCATTCTTTTCCTCGCTTGGCTTTCGCGATGCACTGCAGCGACGCTAGGTCAAGCGCATGAACGCGAATTGAACAGGGCTGGGTCCTATCGTCCAGTAAATTCCTTCAAATATGAGTTGTTCGGCGACAGAATCATGTTGGTCTGCCCGGCCTTGCCCTGGCCATCCGAAAGGAAGGTCGCCTGGTAGGACTGCATCGCCCGGTAAAAGTCATAGAATTCAGGGTCTTTGCCGAAGGCGGCCGCATAGGTTTGGGCGGCTTCCGCATCGGCCTCGGCGCGGATGATCTGCGCGCGCTTCTGGCCTTCGGCAACGATCGACCTCGCCTCCTGCTGGCGCGCCGTGCGCATCCGGTCATAGGCGGATTCCAGCGGCGTACCGCTGGGCAGGTCGGCCTTCTTGATCCGGACGTCGACGATCTCGACGCCATACTGCCTCGCGACACGGTTGAGGCCGGCGCGGATATTCTCCATCGCGCCTTCCCGTTCCGGCGACAGGAGGGAAGCGAAGGGACGCTTGCCCAGCTCGTTGCGGAGCTGCGAGCCGAGGATGGGCTTCAGCGCATCTTCGGCGCTTTCGACGGTTCGAGCGGCGAGATACATGCGCAGCGGATCGGTCACCCGGTATCGAGCGAAGGCATCGACCTCCAGCCGCCGCTGGTCGGTCGACAGCACCTGCTGCTTGTCCATGTCGAGATCGCGGACACGCTTGTCGATCCAGGTGATGTTTTCGGCGAAGGGAAGACGGAAGGCGAGGCCGGCGCCGACGCCACCAAACTGATCCCCTTCCTTGTACCGGTTTACGATGCGAACCGGCTTGCCGAACCGGGCAACCACGCCCTGCTCGGTTTCCTGCACGACCGAGATGCTGCTCATCAGCATGATCAGCAGGAAAAAGCCGAATAATGCGGCAGCGACCGGGTGTCGGCGGACGGCGTCCATTAGCGGGCTCCCTGCGGCGTGCTGCGCCTTACTTCGCCGAGCGGAAGATAGGGGGTGACCCCCGGCGTCTCGACGATCGTCTTGTCGACGTTGCGCAAAACCCGCTCCATCGTTTCATAATACATGCGGCGCCGCGTCACGATGGGCGCCAGCTTGTATTGCTCGTAGACCTTGTCGAAGGCGGTTGCCTCGCCCTGCGCGATCTGGCGCAGCTGAAGCGAATAGGCATTGGCCTTGTTGATATCGCTCTGCGCCTGTTGCTGGGCCGCGGTGACCTCCTTGAACGCCTCGTTGACCGCAGCGGGCGGATCGGCCTGCTTGATGGCGACGCCCCGGATGATGATGCCTGACCGATAATTGTCGAGCGTCTGCTGCATCTCGTCCTGGACCCGGACCTGGATATCGCCGCGGCCAACGCCCATCGCGTCCTGCAGGCTGATCTGGGAGATAACCTGCCGCATCGCACTTTCGGCGACCTGGCGGATCGTGTCCTCAGGCTCCTCGAGCTCGTAGAGATATTGCTCCGGATCGCGGATGCTCCAGCGCACCTGGTAGGCAATGTCGATGATGTTCTGGTCGCCGGTCAGCATCAGCGTCTCTTCCGCCGCCGAGCCGACGGTAAATTCCCGGATGCCTTCGATATTGACCTTCGCAACATGGTCGATCGGCGCGGGCAAGGTGATGCCGACGCCAGGCTGCAAGGTGTGGCTGTAACGACCGAAGCGGGTGACGACGCCGCGCTCCTTGCCGTCAATCTGGTGGAAGGTGGTGAACAATAGCCAGAGTAGGGCGATCGCGATCAGGGCCCAGGTGATGAACGAACCATTCGGCCGCCCGCCGAAGCCGAAACCGCCGCCGGGCCCGCCAAACCTGCTGCGGCTCCGCTGCAGGAAATCGTCGAGCGAGGTGACCGGAGCCCCACGTCCGCCGCGTCCGCGCTTGGGGGGTTCGCCCCACGGGCCTCCGCCCGGCTCCTCGTCATGCGGGGGGTCGTTTCCGCCGCCCGCGCCAGGAGGCGAACCCCATGGGCCCTTAGTGTCGCTGAAGAAGGCGCGTCCCCGCGCGCCCCACCCGGAGAAAATCGTCATGCCCCCATAATAGGAGGGCCACAGCCAAAAAACAGTGCCGCCCGTCGAAAAGGCGACTAAGGGCGCCAGCAATGAGCAGCGAAGACGTCCTGATCGACCTGGACAGGTCGCCGGATGCGGACCGGATCCGTTCGAGGCGGCTGGCAGGTGGCGTCGCGACAATCGTCGCCGATGCGAGCGGCCTCGGGGCGCGCGATCGCGAGGCGCTGGAGCAGCGCCTCAGGCAGGCGGCGCTTGGCGTGGCTGGCGTCAGCGAGGCGCGGGTCGCGCTGACCGCCGCCAAGCCGCATCGCACCCTGGTCGCCATCGGGTCGGGCAAGGGCGGCGTGGGCAAGTCCACCTTGACCGCCAACCTCGCTATCGCTCTTGCCCGGATGGGAAAGAAGGTCGGGCTGATCGATGCCGACATCTACGGTCCGTCGCAACCGACCTTGTTCGGCACGCACGAGAAGCCACAGGCCGAGAAGGAAAAGCTGATCCCGGTCGAGGTGAAGGGCGTGAAGCTGTTGTCCGTCGGGCAGCTGGTTTCGGCGGACACCGCCCTGGCCTGGCGCGGGCCGATGGCATCGAGCGCGCTCAACCAGCTGGTCGAAGGGGACTGGGGCGACGCGGAAATCCTGCTGGTCGACCTCCCGCCCGGCACCGGCGACGTCCAGCTGTCGCTGGTCCAGAAAGCGCGGCCGGCGGGCGCCGTTATCGTCTCCACGCCGCAGGACCTGTCCCTGATCGATGCGAGGCGGGCGATCGACCTGTTCGGCAAGACCAGCGTTCCGGTGCTCGGCATCGTCGAAAATATGGCGGGGTACCAATGTCCCCACTGCGGGGAGACCAGCGACCCGTTTGGGCAGGGCGGCGCCGAGGCATCGGCCAAGCGGCTTGGCGTTCCGTTCCTTGGCCGGCTGCCGCTTTCGCTCAGCCTGCGCGAGGCGTCGGACGCCGGCGAGCCGCCGGCAGCAGGGGACGGCCCGGCCGCGGATATGTTTCGTGCCATTGCCCAACAATTGCTTGCCGAACTGGAGAAAGTCGGCGGCTGATGCATTGGTCGCGGATCGAGGAGAGTCGAGTGCCGCTTAACGAGCCTGGAGATATCGCCGATCTGCTGCGCAGCGCCCGCACCATCGCGATGGTCGGTGCTTCCGACCGCCCCGATCGGCCGAGCAACCAGGTGATGAAATTCCTGCAGGACCATGGCTACCGGGTCATTCCGGTGAACCCGATGATCACCGGCGAGCACATCCACGGCGAATATGTGTGGCGCGAGCTTGGCCAGATCGGCGAGCCCATCGACATGGTCGACATCTTCCGGCGGAGCAGCGAGGTCGGGCCGATTGTCGACCAGGCGATCGCGATCGGGGCGAAGGCGGTCTGGATGCAGCTGGGCGTGATCGACGAGGCCGCGGCATCGAGGGCAGAGGCTGCCGGGCTGAAGGTGGTCATGGACCATTGCCCCAAGATCGAGATCATGCGGCACGGATTGGAACGTGTCGCGGGCGAATAACCATTTTTGCCAATGGCTTGACTCGCAAGTTAATCCAAGAGACCTTCGCGCCGGGGTGCAGCGGAGGATGGCCGGTGCCATGTTGCGCCCGGGGTGTCAGTAGCCGGCCTTAGGGGCAAGGCATGACCAAGACAGTTTTGCGCGTCGCGCTGCTTTCCTGCGCCGCATTAATGACGGGCCCGGCAATCGCCAATCACAGTTGGGGCAGTTACCATTGGGCGCGGACCAGCAATCCGCTCAGGCTCGACGTGATGAGGGCGGTCGCGTCGAAATGGGACTCGTCGGTCACCACGTCGATAAATGATTGGAACAAGGCCACCGGCGTCCTTGCCTTGACCGGCAAGACTGCATCAGGCGTCAACCCGAAAAGGTGCACGGCGATCCCCGGCAAGGTCCTTGTCTGCAACGCCGCCTATGGCCAGCGCGGCTGGCTGGGCATCGCCACTATCTGGGCGAGCGGCAATCACATCACCCAGGCCACGACCAAGCTCAACGACAGCTATCATGACCTCGCGCCGTATAACACGGCGCCCTGGCGTGCGCTGGTTGCGTGCCAGGAGATCGGCCATGATTTCGGGCTGGCCCACCAGAATGAAGACTTTGGCCCTCCAAACCTGGGCAGCTGCATGGATTATACCAATGATCCGGATGGCGGCGGCACATATGGCGCGAGCAACGAACATCCCAATTCGCACGATTATGCGCAGCTTCAGACGATCTATTCGCACACAGACACGACGAATACCTCGTCGAGCCAGGCCACCAATTTCGGCCTGCGGGTACCCGGTCGGGCACCCGTGGCGCCTCCCGGCCTGAACAGCGAAGCCGGCGACAGTCCGGCCGAGTGGGGCAGGGCAATCCACACCGATGGCCAGGGACGCCCGGATGTGTTCGTGCAAGACCAGGCCGGTGGAGTGCGAAAGATCACCCATGTTCTCTGGGTCCCAGGCAAGGCTCCGCCGGGCCTGGAACATCATCATGACGAATAGGGATTAAGCGCTCGCCACCGTCATCTCCGGCACCAGCAAGGTCGGGCTGTCGATCCCGCGCCGGAAGCGGAGGTCGCTCGCCGGCTCCAGGGTGGCGAACATCCGCCTGAGGTTTGAAGCGATGGTGATTTCGGCCACTGCCGGGCCGATTTCGCCATTGCTGATCAGGAAACCGGCAGCGCCCCGCGAATAGTCGCCGGTTACGCCATTGACGCCCTGGCCGATCAGTTCTGTGACCAGCACGCCCTCAGTGATCCCGGCAATCATCTCCTCGCGGCTGCGGGTGCCGGCAGCAATGTGAAGATTGGCCGGGCCGGCGCCGGGGGATCCCGACACGCCGCGCACGGCATGACCGGTCGGCTGGATGCCGAGCTGCCGCGCAGCCGCGCTGTCGGCCAGCCAGGTCGTGAGCACGCCATCGGCGACCAGCTCCATCGGCTTCACCGGCAACCCCTCGCCGTCAAAAGCCCGGCTTCTGAGACCCCGTTTCCGGAACGGATCGTCGAGGATCGCGATGCCTCTGGCAAAGACTTGCGTCTCGAGCGCATCCAGCAGGAAGCTCGTCTGGCGGGCGATCGCCGAGCCGCTGATCGCGCCGACGAAATGACCGAGCAGGGTCGTCGCCACCCGTGGATCGAACAGCACCGGCATTGCGCCCGCCTTGATGCTGACCGGATCCAGCCGCGCCACGGCGCGCTCCCCCGCCCGCTTGCCGATGTCCTCCGGCAATTCAAGATCGGCGAAATGGCGCGCGCTGTGCCAGGCATAATCACGCTGCATTGCGGAGCCTTCGCCGGCGACGACGCTGACCGAGTTGCTGTATCCGGTCGCTCGCGTGCCGCCCGCGAAGCCGTGGCTGGTGGCGATTGCGAAGATCGAGGCCGATGCCGAGGCCCCTGCCCCGCCGCTGTTGGCCACTCTGTCGATGGCCATGGCGGCATCCTCGGCAGCCAGCGCCCGTTCGCGCAGTTCGCTGGGATCGGGATCGCAGCCATCGTCGAGATCGAGATCGACAGCTTGTCCCGAATAAAGCAGTTCCTCCGGGGCCAGGCCCGCAAACTGGTCTTCGGGCGCTTCGTTGGCCATGGCGATGGCGCGATCGACCAGGGTCGCGAGCGCATCGCTCGACAGATCCGAGGACGCGACTGTCGCATTACGCTTCCCGACGAACACGCGAAGGCCGATTTCCTCGCCCTCGCTGCGATGCACGTCCTCCAGCTGGCCGAGGCGGACGCCGACGCCTTGCGAGCGCTCGCCGACATAGACCGCATCGGCCGCATCGGCGCCGCGCCTGCGGGCGAGGTCGACCAGCGAGGCGGCTTTGTCGCGAGCGGCGGCGGGATCCAGCATGCGCCGCGCCTAGCCGCTTCAGCCGAGCAACGCCACGGCTTTTGCGGTCCGCCGGCTAGCCGCGTTCGCTCATGCTGAACCGGTCGGGAAACTGCCGGGCGATGCCGTCCACCAGCGCATCAGAGAACATCAGCATATGATCATGATTGGCGTCATAGGCGGCGATGTCCGCGGCCCAATCGCTCTTCAACCGGCTGACGACCTCGGTCGTGGTGAAGTCGAGGTGTTTTTGCAGCATGTCGCGGACGCTAGCCCGCCGCCAGTTAGGGTTGGCCGAACTCAGGAACGCGGCAATCTGATCCGCATTGGCGGACCACCGCGCCTGCTGAGCCGCGACCCGTGCATTGTCGCCGGCCTTGGCCGCCTTCAGCACCTCGGTCGCGATCATGATGTGGTCCTTGAGCAGCGCCGTAAGCTGCTGGCCCGCGGCCGCGCCATAATAAGGAACGATGGCGGCGCCGATATCATCCTGGTTCCTCAAGAGCCGCGCCGCGGCTGCGTCGGCATCGGGCAATCCGGCCAGCGCGTCGATGATGTAGACCCGGGTCCAGGTGATATGGTCTTCCCACAGCTTGCGCATCGCCGCGCGGGCGTCGCCCGCCGGTGTCCGCGCCATAGCGGCCTGTGCGGCCGCGGCAGGCGGAACTAGCGGGGGTGAAACATTGGTCCCGGCCGTGAGCATTGTCGCGGCAAGGGCGAACACAACAAACTTCTTCATCGCAACCTCCATCGCGCCATTAAGGCGGACGTGCGATTTGGCCCGTTGCTGCGGCGGAACGAGAAGACAACCATTACTTGACGGCGCAGTTCCCGGTTGACGGCGCAGCTCCCGGTTTTCCGAGGTTCCAATCGGCTGGCAAGTCCCAGGATGAGCGCCGCGCAGCCGACCGATCCGGTCGCCATGGCCAGCGGCGCGTAGCCCGAAGCCGTCGCCATTCCCTTCGCCGAGGCTGCAAGCTCACGATGCTCGCTCAGCGGGCTCCGAACTTAAGTTGCAAGTTGCTTTCTTATCGCCTGCTGCAATTCGCTTGGCGGTTCTTTCAGCGCACAGCGATTTCTTGAATTCATTAATAACGGGCGTCAGCCCAGACATGAGTGCCCGCTGCGCGGCCAGGAGCGCCGGGTCCATATCCAGGAAATCTGTCCTTGCAAGGTAATGCTTTCCGGCAGGTGTGCCGGCGAAGACAATCATTTGCCGTAACTCGTCTGGTGAAAATTCGGTGGCGTATACCTG
>JBJMUA010000047.1:0-14317 GCA_045811425.1 Sphingomicrobium sp.
TGCCGTCGTCGGCCAGGGTGGTGCCGGCATAAAGGCCGGTCGCCATGACCGCCGGTGCGGCAGGCTTGACGACCAGCTCCTCATGGTCGTGGATTCGGTCGACGGCGAGCGCATAGACGTCACCGCCGGCGGGACGGAGGACGATCAGGCTGCCTTCCTCGGCCCGGACGGCGCTTTCCAGCCCGAGCACGTGCGCCAGCGAAACCTCTGGCACGCGGCGGCCGCGGATGGTGGCGACGCCGGCGCCGCCGATATGGTCGAGCGTCACTGACGAGCCATTGACCCGCACGATCTCCTCGATCGCCGAGCGCGGGATGGCGAAATGCTGCTTGCCGATCGAGACGGTCAGCGCCGGGATGCTAGTCAGGGTGAGCGGCACGCGCAGGGTCATGCGGGTGCCGTCGCCGGGCTTGCTGTCGACCTCGACGATACCGCCGATCCGCTCGACGTTGGAGCGGACGACGTCCATGCCGACCCCGCGGCCGGAAATGGCGGTGACTTCCCTGGCGGTCGACAGTCCCGCTTCGAAGATCAGCGCCAATTGCTCGCGCGGCGACAGTTGGGCGGCCTCGGCCTTGGCCAGGGTGCCCGACGAAATCGCTTTTTCGACCAGCTTCCTGCCGTCAATGCCGCGCCCGTCGTCGACGATGTCGATCAGGATCTGGTTGCCCGACTGCCGCGCCGAGACGCAGAGCAGGCCGATCTCGCGCTTGCCCGCCTTGATGCGGTCGGCAGGCGCCTCGATGCCATGATCGACGGCGTTGCGGATGATGTGGGTCAAGGGATCGCGGATCATCTCGATCATCTCGCGGTCCAGCTCGACGTCGCCGCCGTCGATATCGACCAGCACCTGCTTGCCAAGCTCCGCCGAAAGGTCGCGAACCATGCGCGGCAGGGCGACGAATAGATTCTCGATCCGCTGCATGCGGGTGCGCGTGATCGCATCGCGCATCTCAGCGATGATGCCCGACAGCCGCTCGAAGGCTCCATCGACCTCGACTTCGCCCGGAGCTTCGCGCAGCCGGCGCGCCAGCTCATTGCGGGCGAGCACCATGTCCGACACGCCCGACATAACCCGATCAAGCAATTCGACCGAAAGGCGGATGGTGCGCGGGGTCGAATTGCCGCCCCTGGGACTTGCTTCCGTGGCAATCGCCGCGGTGACCTGCGCGGCGGGCCCTTCGGCACCTGGCGCGAGCGCATCAATCAAAGCGTCATCGGCACCGGAGGGAAATTCCTCGCCGGCATCGATCGCGGCAATCATCTCGCCGATCCGGTCAATGACCGCAAGGACTGCGCTGACGAGCCCAGCATCGGGCGAACGGCGTCCGGCGCGGCAATCCGCAAGGGCATCCTCGGCGGCATGGCTCAGCGCTTCCAGTCGCGGGAAGTCGAAAAAGCCGCAATTGCCCTTCACCGTGTGGACAAAGCGGAAAATGCTGTCGAGCCGGGCCCGGTCGTCGGGATTTGCTTCCCAGGCGACGATTTCGCCACCCAGCGCTTCAAGGATCTCCCGGCACTCGGAAACGAAATCGGCAATCAGGTCATCCATCGGCGGCGAGGCCCCACGCAGCTAGAGTTGCTGGCTCCTCTATGCCGCCAAGGTGTTAACGCCGCGTTATCCCTGAGCGCTCAATTCCTGGGCAATGTGACGCCGATCATCAGGGCGTCGGCCGCAGGATCGCTGAGCTGGATCGTGCCCCGTGCCTCTCCCGCAAGCGCATGTGCCAGCCAAGCCCCAGCAGCGCGGGGTTCGACCTCACCGCCCGAATGTCCCTTGGCGATTGTCTCGCGGAGTTTCGGGTCGAGCAGGATCCGCGGCCCCTCCGCCCGGATAACCAATTCCAGCGTCTCGTCGCGCCGCTCCGCCCCGACATCGAGCCGGCCGCCGCGAACAAGGGCGTCGCCCGCAATCATCGCCAGGTTCAACAGCAATTTGACGGCGCCCTTCGACAGCTTGTCATCAGCAACCATCCAACCGAGTTCGATATGCTTGTCGGCGCCATAAAGGCCTTCGAGAGCCGTTTTCGCCTCACGAGTGTCGATCTCGTCGCCAAAGCCGCCGCCCGCGCCGAACGCCAACCGGAAAAACTTGAGCTTGTTGGCGCTCGCCCTGGCGCTCTCGGCCAGCAGTTCCAGGCAGCGTTCCCGCATCTCCGGATCCTGCTCGTCCGCGAGCAGTTCGATGCCATTGTTGAGCGCTCCGACCGGCGACAGCAGGTCATGGCACAGACGCGAACAGAGGAGACTGGCGAGTTCGACCGAATTCATGCATCGGTGCATAGCGAGAGTTTAACCTGAGGCAAGCTTTTGACCCCATTGAATCCTGTCAGCCCAATTCCCAGATCGGGATCAATGACCGGGGGGTTCAGTGAAGTCGCAATAGCGCTCGACGCCAGCCACGCGGGCTGGCGGCTCGATCGGGCATTGGCCGCGGCAATCCCTTCCCTCTCCCGCGAGCGGCTGAAGGTGCTGACCAAGTCCGGCTCGCTCACCAGCGAAGGCAAGGCAATCCGCGACCCGGCGACCAAGGTCAAGGGCGACGAACGGTTCATCCTGGCAATTCCGGATCCGGAACCGGCGCATAACGAAGCGCAGGAAATCCACCTGCCGATTGTTTACGAGGACGAGCATCTGCTGGTCGTCGACAAGCCGGCGGGCCTGGTCGTCCATCCGGCCGCGGGAAATCGCGATGGGACCCTGGTCAACGCGCTGCTGCATCATTGCGGCGACAGCCTGAGTGGAATTGGCGGAGTCGCGCGTCCGGGCATCGTCCATCGCATCGACAAGGACACGTCGGGCCTGTTGGTCATCGCCAAGCACGACAAGGCCCATGAGGGGCTCGCGAGGCAGTTCGCGGACCATTCGATCGACCGCCGCTACCTGGCGATCGTGTCCGGCGTGCCGAGGCAGGCCGAAGGTACGGTCGATGCGCCGCTCGCTCGGTCGCCCCAGAATCGCAAGAAGATCGCTATCGTCTCCGCGGGCAAGGGGAAGCGGGCAGTGACGCACTGGAAACGGCGAGAAATCCTGAGGGAAGCGGCGCTGGTCGAGTGCCGTCTGGAGACTGGCCGTACCCACCAGGTCCGGGTGCATATGGCGTCAATTGGCCATCCATTGGTCGGCGACCCGGTTTACGGCCATGGAAAAAGCACTCACAGAAAGTTGCTTAATCAATTGGACTTCAAGCGCCAGGCGCTGCACGCAGCTCACCTCGGCTTCATCCACCCCGTCACGAAGGGTCGTTTGTCGTTCGACAGTGCCCTTCCGTCGGACATGCAGGAACTGTTCACCGCACTTGGTGTATAGGAATAATACAGCTAGGGGCCCAAGCGTCCCGGCTGAGGGAGTGAACGAGACGATGGCAAATGGTTCTTCGGCGCGTGTTGTGTCGATCCCCGCTTCGGGCGGGGAGGCTGGACTCAACCGTTATTTGAGCGAGATCAAGAAATTCCCGATCCTCGCTCCGGAAGAAGAATATATGCTGGCCAAGCGGTGGCGCGAACATGGCGACACCGACGCTGCCGCGCGCCTGGTCAATTCCCACCTTCGCCTCGTCGCCAAGATTGCGATGGGCTACCGCGGCTACGGCCTGCCGGTCAGCGAGTTGATCAGCGAAGGCAATATCGGCCTGATGCAGGGCGTGAAGAAGTTCGAGCCGGAACGGGGCTTCCGCCTCGCCACCTATGCCATGTGGTGGATCCGAGCCTCGATCCAGGAATTCATCCTGCGCTCCTGGAGCCTGGTGAAGATGGGCACCACCGCGGCGCAGAAGAAGCTGTTCTTCAACCTCCGCCGGATGAAGAACCAGATCGACGCATTCGAGGAAGGTGATTTGAAGCCCGAAGCGGTCGCCAAAATCGCCACCGATCTCGGCGTCACCGAGGAAGAAGTCGTGTCCATGAACCGTCGCATGGGCATGGGCGGCGACACCAGCCTTAATGCCCCGCTGCGCGACACGGAGGGGGAAGGCCAGTGGCAGGACTTCCTGGTCGACAATGGCCCGCTGCAGGACGAGATTATCGCCGACGACGAGGAGCGCCGCGTCCGCCACGACCTGCTGGTCGAAGCGATGGACAGCCTCAACGACCGCGAGAAGCACATCCTGACCGAACGACGCCTGATCGACGAGCCCAAGACACTCGAGGATCTAAGCCAGGTCTATGGCGTCAGCCGCGAGCGCATCCGGCAGATCGAAGTGCGCGCGTTTGAAAAGCTCCAGGCGGCGCTGATCCGCCTGGCGGGCGAGCAGCGCTTACTCCCCGCGGCCTGACGCCGCGTCTTTATCGTCCGGAGGCGGCGGCCCGGCTTCGGCCAGGCTCGGCCCCTCCTGGGAGAGACCGATATCCGTCACGCCGGCGACATGGTCGGCAACCCAGGCGCCGCGCTTGCCCAGCGGCTCCGGCCGACCGGTCGTGCTATCCTTGGCCGTCTGATGCTCCAGCTCCGCGTTCAGCTCGGCACCGAAGAGGAAAACATAGGCTGACAGATACATCCAGGTCAGCAGCATCACGATCGCGGCGATCGAGCCGTAAGTCGCATCATAATCGGTGAGCTTCGTCACGTAGAAGCTGAAGCCCATCGCCAGCAACAGCCAGACCAATGCCGTAAAAATCGAGCCCGGAGTCAGCCACTGCCAGCGCGCATCTTCGCGCGACGGCCCGAACCGGTAAAGTGTCGCGGCGACGCCCGCCGCCAGCGCTGTCATCGCCAGGTAAAGGCCGAGCTTGCCAAGGGTCAGCATGGAGCCTGAGGCTTTCGGAAGGATTCGCTCGAGTTCACCCACAGCGGCCATCGCCGCCAGCGCAAGCAATGCGATCATCACTGCGGTCACGGTGATGGCGAAGGCGATCGCATAGAAGCGAACAAGGCTGCGGCTTTCCTTTTGTTCGTAGGCAATGTTGAGCGCGGACATGATCGCCCCGGCACCGTTGCTGCCGGCATAGAGCGCAACAGCGAGGGCAACCAGAATGCCCAGCCCACTCGTCTGCTTCGAGGAGTCAACCGCGTTGATCAGCAATTGACCGATCAATTCCACGACATCGGGCGGCAAGATCTTCAACATCGCCATCACATGCTCGACCACCGTCGCCGGCTGCGCGAACATGCCATAGCTCAGCACAAGAATGCCGAGCAGCGGAACCAGGGCCAGGAATCCATAAAAGGCGACGCCGGCCGCGATCAGGCCGATGTTGTCGAGCCAGCTCTGGTTCCATGTCCGCAGCGCTACCTCCTTCCACGCGCCCAGCGGCATCTGCCAGGGCGACGTGGCGGTGCGGCCGTGCCGGCTTTGCGAATCTTTGGTCATACTGGCGTCAAGCGCAGCAACCCCTGCCGCGTTCCACCCCTTGCCTTCCTCATGAAAGAGTCCGACGCTGTCCGTTTGGAGAGCGCTGGCCGCTCGACATGCGACTCGGCGCCCCCGCCAACACGGAGGAAGGAGAGTCGCATGCCCGGAGCAACCAACGGCACGAGGGTTATCGCGCTGGTCGGACCGGCCGGCGCGGGCAAGACATCGCTGGCGGAAGCATTTCTGTACGCGAGTGGAACGACGGACCGCCAAGGCTCGACTGCCAGTAAGTCGAGCATCGGGGACAGCAGCGAGGAAGCGCGATCGCGCGGCGGATCGACCGAAACCAACCTCTATAATTTCACCTATCTTGACGACAAATACGGGATCATCGATGCCCCCGGCTCGATCGGATTTTCGGCCGACGCCGCGCGCGGCGTGGCGGTCGCCGACGTCGCCATCATCGTCGTCGACCCGGACCCGGCCCGGGCAGCCCTTGCCGCGCCGGCACTGAGGATGCTCGACGAGCTGGGCATTCCGCACCTGATCTTCGTCAACCGCATCGACCAGGCGCACGGCCGCATCCGCGACCTGCTGACCGCGCTCCAGCCGATGAGCGTCTCGCCGCTCATTGCGCGGCAACTGCCGATCCGCGAGGGCGAGAAAGTCACCGGCTTTGTCGATATCGCGCTGGAACGCGCCTATCATTACATGCCGGGCAAACCTTCCGAGCCGATCGCCCTTCCCGAAGAACTGGCCGACCGCGAAGCACAGGCACGCACCCAGCTTCTCGAGCAGTTGGCCGACCATGATGATAACCTTCTCGAGCAGTTGCTGATGGACCAGGTGCCCGAGCCCGGCACGATCTTCGCCGACCTGAAGCGCGAGACCAGCGACAATCTTGGCGTGTCGGTGCTGTTCGGCTCGGCCCAAAATGGTTGGGGCGTCCGCCGCCTGCTGAAGGCGCTGCGCCATGAAGCTCCGGGGCCCGAAGCGACCGCGGCGCGCCTGGGCGTGGATGCTCCTGCCGTTCATGCGTTCAAAATCTATCACGGCGGGTCGGTTGGACGGCTTGCCCTGGCCCGCGCCATCGGCGGTCCGATCCATGAGAATAGCGACTTCAAAAGCTCCAGCGACGAACATGGCCGGGTAGGTGCCCTGTTTTCCGTGCAGGGCGACAAGACCAGCAAGATCAGCGAAGCCAGCGATGGCGACCTCGTTGCCGTGGCCAAGGTGGATGGGGTCAAGTCGGGCGACTGGCTCGGCGCAGGCAAGCTGCCGCCGCCGATCGAAATCAGCCTGCCGTCGCGCAACTGCTCGCTGGCGATCCAGCCTGCGGACCGCAAGGACGATGTCAAGCTATCCGGTGCCCTTGCCCGCATCCTCGAAGAGGATCCGAGCCTGACGCTCGAACAGGACGAGGCCAGCCACGAGATGCGGCTACGCGGCATCAATGACGAGCATTTGAGAACCGCCCTGGCCAAGTTGAAGCGCCGCTATGGCGTCGAAGTCACCCACCATCCGCCCTCGATCGGATATCGGGAGTCGATCCGCAAACCGGTCACGCAGCGCGGCCGCCACAAGAAGCAGTCCGGCGGCCATGGGCAATATGGCGATGTGATTATCGAAATACGGCCATTGGGCCGCGGCGAAGGCTTCCACTTCGAGGAGAAGATCCACGGCGGGGCAATTCCCAAGCAATGGATCCCGGCCGTCGAACAGGGCGTCAAGGATGCGATGCAGAAAGGGCCGCTCGGCTTCCCCGTCGTCGATGTCGCGGTGAGCTTGACCGATGGCAGCTACCACAGCGTCGATTCAAGCGAACTGGCTTTCCGGCTCGCCGGCCGCGTGGCGATGCAAGAGGCGCTGGCCGAGGCCGTTCCTCACCTGCTCGAGCCGGTCCAGAAGCTGGTCCTGGTGACGCCCTCTTCGGCTGCGAGCCGCGTGTCATCGGCAGTGGCAAGCCGGCGCGGCCAAATGCTCGGCATGGGCCCGCGCGAAGGCTGGACCGGCTGGGACAGGATCGAGGCGCTGATTCCCGAAGCGGAATTGAGCGGCCTGGAAGCGGAGCTGCGATCAATGAGCCAGGGATTGGCCAGTTACGAGGCCGAGTTCGACCATCTTGCCGAACTCAGCGGTCACCTGGCCGACAAGGTGGTGCAACAGCAGGTCTCTGAACCGGCCTAGGCCAGGCCCGCTACCGTCATAATCGGATGCCACTCACCGAGCCCGTGCCGCGACGCAAAATCGTCCGGCACGGGCTCGCCCGAGTGGATGCCGTGGCTCACATAGACGGCATCGATGCCAAATTGCGCAGCGCCGAGCATATCCGTCACGAGTCCGTCGCCGATCGCCAGCATCGCATCGAGCGGCGGATTTCCGGCCAAGGAGCGGGCATGGTCATATATCGGACCGTGCGGCTTGCCATACCATAGGACCTGGCCGCCCATAGCCTCGTAGATCTCGGCGAGTGCACCGGCGCAGGCCTCGCGCCGGCCGCAATGGATGACGACGCGGTCGGGGTTGAGGCAATGCATGATGACCCCTGCCCGGGCCCATTCTTCCAGCTCTGCGCGATATTGCTTCGGATCGTCGCGCCATTCGTCGAGCCCGGTGCAGGCAAGCTCGGCGAAATCGGCCAGCGCGACCATGACGCCGCGCTGGACGAGATCGACCTTGTCTTCGTGCGTGCCCAGGAAACCGACCGGCCGCGGTGGGTCCGTCAATGCCGCGATGCCGGCCTCGCCGCTGCTCGTAATGGCGTCATAGGCATCGCGCGGTAAGCCCAGCCAGTCGAGGTGGCGCTGCACCGTTTCTGCGGGGCGCGGCGCGTTGGTCACCAGGACGATGTGCCGCCCTTCGCCTTTCCATTTCAATAGCCTGTGCTCGACACCAGGCAGGATGCGGTCGCCGTCATGGACGACGCCCCAAATGTCGCACAGGATTGCCCGATATTTTGGGTCAAGTTCATCAAGCGAGTGCATCATAGGCCGATGGCGCGGCCGGCCGGCCGTGGCAAGCCGCCTTGACGGAAGCGAGTGCAGCGGCTTGGGTGCGCCAAATCGTTCGGAGAGCCCCTTGGCCAAGAATCTGACTCGCTACATCCTGTTCGCACTGGTGCTTGGCATCGTCGCCGGATGGGCGACCAACGCGGCGCTCGACGATGGCTCCGCCCAGTCAGCCGAGCAGCTGAAGTCGATCGCTGAATATCTGTCGATCGTCACCGCACTCTTTCTGCGCCTGATCAAGATGATCATCGCCCCGCTGGTATTTTCGACCCTGGTGGCCGGGATTGCCCATATGGGCGACATCGCCGCCCTAGGCCGGGTCGGCTTGCGCTCGGTCAGCTGGTTCATCCTCGCCAGCCTGGTGTCGCTGACCCTGGGATTGGTGCTGGTCAACCTGCTGCAGCCGGGTGTCGGACTAAACCTGCCACTGCCGCCAACCAGCGCCGCAAGCGGCGTTGAAACGGCCGCTTTCAGCCTCAAGGACTTCGTCACCCACCTCGTCCCAGCCTCGATTTTCGAGGCGATGAGCACCAACGAAATTCTGCCGATCGTGATCTTCTCAATCTTCATCGGCGTCGCGATCACGGCCGTCGGCGAACGCGCCAAGCCGCTGGTTAAGGCGGTCGAGGCGCTGGTCGCGGTGATGTTGCAGGTGACTGACTATGTGATGCGCTTCGCCCCGTTCGCGGTGTTCACCGCAGTGGCAAGCGCCATTGCCGAAAAGGGTCCCGAGATCCTGATTACCTTCGGCAAGTTCGTCGGGAGCTTTTATCTCGGGCTGGCGCTCTTGTGGGCGCTGCTCATCGCAGCCGCCTTTGTCATCGTCGGGCCGCGCGTCCGGCATCTGGTGCGCTACATTCGTGATCCGATCGTGCTCGCCTTTTCGACCGCCTCGAGCGAGGCCGCCTACCCGCGTACCCTGGAAGCGCTCGACCGTTTCGGAGTGCCGCCGCGCATCGCCAGCTTCGTCCTGCCATTGGGCTATTCGTTCAACCTCGATGGCTCGATGATGTACATGACGTTTGCAACCATCTTCATCGCGCAAGCCTATGGCATCGACCTGACCATCGGTCAGGAAATCACCATGCTGCTGGTCCTGATGATCACCTCCAAAGGCATGGCCGGCGTCCCGCGCGCCAGCCTGGTGGTGATTGCGGCGACCATGGCGATGTTCAGCATCCCCGAGGCCGGGCTGTTGCTGATCCTGGCCGTGGACCACTTCCTCGACATGGGTCGTTCAGCCACCAACGTCGTCGGCAATGCCGTCGCGTCCAGCGTGGTCGCGAAATGGGAGGGCGACCTTGACCCCGAGGAACCTGCCGACATCGAGCCGCCGCACGCGCCCTCACATGTGGCGCGGGACAAGCTGGCCGACGATCATTTCTAAGACGCGCGGCTAGCCGAACGGCTGATCGATGGTGGGAGGCGGCGTGGTGAAGAACTTCGGACCCGCCGCGGTCATGTGGAAGCAGTCCTCGAGCCGGACACCGAACTTGCCGGGGATGTAGATGCCCGGTTCGTTGGAGAAGCACATGCCGACCGCCAGCGGCGTCGTCTCGCCATGGACCAGGTTGACGGGCTCATGCACTTCCATGCCGATACCATGGCCCGTGCGATGCGATGTGCCCGGCAGCTTGTATCGCGGGCCAAAGCCCCAGCTCTCGTAGGTGCGGCGCACGGCGTCGTCGACGCTCCCCGCCGGGGCGCCGATCTTGGCGGCTCCCATGGCGATCTGCTGGCCGCGGTGGACTTGATCCCACAGCTTGCGCTGTTCCGCGCTAGGATCGGCGCCGAAGACGAAGGTTCGCGTGATGTCCGCCTGATAGCCGTGGACCGAGCAGGTGCAGTCGAGCAGCACCACCTCACCCGGCCTGACCACAGTCGCCTGGCGACTGCCGTGCGGATAGGCCGACGCCTCGCCGATCAGGATCAGCCCGCCGTCATAGGCCGAGCCCAGTTGCTTGTTGGCTGCCGCGATCAACGCATCGATTTCGGTCGGGGTCATGCCGTCGCGGGTTCGCTCGCCGGCATAGCGCAGTGACGCCGCCATGATATCCGCGGCAGCCTGCATCAGGGCCAGTTCGGCCGGCGACTTGATCATCCGCAACGTGCGCACAACCGGGTTGGCGCTCACTACCCGCAAGGCCGGCAGCTGCTGCTTGAGCCTGTCTTCAAGGAAGAAGCGGTTCGTTTCCTCAAAGCCGACGGGAAGCGACGCTACCTTTCGCTCCCTGAGGAAATCGGCAACAAGCTTCAGTGGCTCCTCGTCCTCCTGCCAAGTGCGGATTTCGGCGGGAACGGCGAGCATTTCCTTGATCGTTGGCTGCTCGAAGAAGGGCGTGACGATGATCGGGTCGCCGCTCGCCGGGATGACGACGCCGGTGAGCCGTTCGCTACGCCACCATTGGATTCCCGTAAAATAGTCGAGGCTAGGTCCGGATTCGACGAGAACGGCGCCGATGCCCTGGCGTTGCATTAGCTCGCGCGCCCTGGTGAGCCGCGACACGCGCTCCGCTGCTGTGATCGGAGGTGGAATCGGGATAGGCTGAAGATCCGCAGCCTGCTGGACCGCCGCCCATGCCGGCGATCCGCGGCTTAACAGGGCGCCCGCGGCCAAGGCCAAACCCCCGCCGATCATTGAGCGCCGGCTGGTTTTCGCAAGGATCATCCTAACCCCCTAATATTCGCTGGACCGACTGTTGCATGGCAACGCGCAATAGGCCAGCTACGCCACCCCATGCCATTCCACTTGCCCGATATGCCCGGGGCTGGCCGACGCCCCGGACCAAAGGAGACCGTCGCGCTGCTGGCCGGGCTGATGGCGCTTAACGCCTTTGCCATCGACGCCATGATCCCGGCCCTGCCCCAAATCGGATCCGAGCTGGGCGTCGGCACCGAAAATCATCGGCAACTGGTGGTGGTTACGTATTTCCTGGGCTTCGGCATCGGCCAGATTTTCTGGGGACCGCTGGCCGACCGTTTCGGACGCAAGCCGATCCTCGCCTCGGGAGTCGCACTCTACGCAGGCTTTGCCCTGCTGTGCGGCATCGCCCGCAGCTTCGAGCTGCTGATCGCCGGACGTGTCGCCATGGGCGCCTCCGCGGCGGTAACTCGCGTGCTCGTCATGGCGATGGTCCGCGATTTGTTCGAGGGCGAGGAGATGGCCCGGGTGATGAGCCTGGTCTTCATGGTGTTCATGCTGGTGCCGATGCTCGCGCCCAATATCGGCCAGGCAATCCTCCTGTTCGCCGACTGGCGGGCGATATTCATCGTGCTGGCCGGCTATGGCGCGATGATGTGGCTGTGGAGCTTCATCAAGCTGCCCGAAACCCTGCACCCGGAATATCGGCGCGGACTCCACGCAGGCGAAATTTGGGCTGGTGTCAGGACGGCTGCGGCCGACCGGCTGTCAATCGGATATACCCTGGCACTGACCGCCGTTTTCGGAGGGTTGACCGGCTATATCTCGTCGATTCAGCAGATCGTGTTCGACGTATTCGACGCCGGCAGCATGATCGGCCTGGTATTCGCCGCGATCGCGGGACCGATGGCCATTGCCAGTTGGGGCAATAGCCGGGTCGTTGGCCGGTTCGGGCTCCGGCGTACCGGCCATTGCGGCCTGATCGCCTTTGTCTCCATCACCTTGCTTCACGCGCTGGTGGCCGAACTCACCAATGAGCCATTATGGCTGTTCATCGTGTTGATGGAACTGACGTTCGTCTGCTTTGCCTTCACCACATCCAACTTCGGCACCCTCGCGATGACCAACATGGCGCCGATCGCGGGGACGGCGTCATCGTTCCAGGGCGTCACCGGCACGATCGGCGGCGCGCTGATCGGGCTTGTCATTGGACAAGCCTTCGACGGGACCCAGCTGCCGTTCCTGCTCGGCTGCGCGGTTTGCGGATCGATCGGGCTGGTATGTGTCCTGTGGACCGAGCGCGGCAAAATGTTCGGGGCGATCGAGCGGCCCGCGGAATTGGAACGAGTCGAGGAAGCTCCCCTACCCGACCTTTAGAGAGCGTCAGCGTAAGCGTAGGGTCCGCCGCGTGCCAGAGCCGCCTGGTAAGCCGGCCTGGCATGGATCCGCTCGAGCCAATTGAGCAGCTTCGGCCGGGATGAATCCAGCCCCGCGCGGTCACGCGCCGCTTCGAGCGGAAAGCTCATCATGACATCCGCGGCCGTAAATTCATCCCCTGCGAACCATGCTCGCGATGCGAGTTCGGACTCCAGGAAATCCAGATGCTGGTCCACCATCCCTTGGACCGTTGGCCGGGCCGGCCGTCCAAACAGTCCAAGCCGGCGGATGACCAGCATGACCAATAGCCAGGGCATCAGCGAACCTTCGGCATAATGTAGATAGAAGCGATAGCGGTTTTTGGACTGGGCATCCGCCGGGGGTCCGAACCTCCCATCCGCTTTGGTCACGAGATGGTCGATAATCGCTCCGGTTTCGGCAATGACCATGCCCTCATCCTCGATCACCGGCGACTTGCCGAGCGGATGGACTTTCTTGAGCTCTGGCGGTGCCAGCATGGTCTTGGGGTCGCGCTCGTAGCGACGGACCTCATAGGGAAGGCCAAGTTCCTCGAGTAGCCAGAGGACGCGCTGCGAGCGGCTGTTCTGGAGATGATGGACAATCAGAGTCATGGACGCGCTCTAAGGCACCGACCGCCCGCAACCAAGGTCGCGGGCGGCGATCGATCGGAGGACGTGATCAAGCCTCAATATCGTCGTCTGGTTCTGCGCCGACCATCAGCGCTTCGCCGACTTCTTCGGTCCGCCCACGGATGGCGCTTTCGATCCGTTCCGCGATGCCGGGATTGTCCTTGAGGAACTGCTTGGCGTTTTCGCGTCCCTGGCCGATCCGCTGGCTGTCATAGCTGAACCAGGAGCCTGACTTCTCGACCAGGCCCGCCTTGACGCCAAGATCGAGGATTTCGCCAACCTTGCTGACACCCTCGCCATACATGATGTCGAACTCAACTTGCTTGAAAGGCGGCGCCACCTTGTTCTTCACGACCTTCACCCGCGTGGTGTTGCCGACGATATCGTCGCGGTCCTTGATCTGGCCGGTACGCCGGATGTCCAGGCGGACCGAGGCGTAGAATTTGAGCGCATTGCCGCCGGTGGTGGTTTCCGGATTGCCGTACATCACGCCGATCTTCATCCGCACCTGGTTGATGAAGATGACCATGCAGCGTGAGCGGCTGATCGAGCCGGTCAGCTTACGCAGGGCCTGCGACATGAGTCGCGCTTGCAGGCCGACGTGGCTGTCGCCCATCTCACCCTCGATCTCGGCCCTCGGCACCAGCGCGGCGACCGAATCGACCACGAGCACGTCGATCGCGTTCGAGCGCACCAAAGTGTCGACGATCTCGAGCGCCTGCTCGCCGGTATCGGGCTGCGACACGATCAGCTCGTCGATGTCGACCCCGAGCTTCCTCGCATAAACCGGGTCGAGCGCATGCTCGGCATCGACGAAGGCGGCTGCTCCGCCGGTCTTTTGCGCTTCTGCGATGGCGTGCAGCGCAAGCGTCGTCTTGCCCGAGCTTTCGGGCCCGTAGATCTCGATCACCCGGCCGCGCGGCAGTCCGCCGACGCCCAGCGCGATGTCGAGGCCGAGGCTGCCGGTGGAGATCGTCTCGACCTGCATCGCCTCCTTGGAGCCGAGCTTCATCGCCGAGCCCTTGCCGAACGCGCGGTCGATCTGCGCCAGCGCCGCCTCAAGCGCCTTCTGACGGTCCATGGAGTCCTTGCCTTCCTGTACGAGCTTGAGATTCGCAGCCATTGCAGGTGCCTCCTGGGCCTAGAGTGCGGCGGCGTGAGCCGTCAACCGAAGTCCGGTGTATTTGCTTTGTTCCGATAGAACAAGGGGGGAACGAAAAATTTTTCGGGGCTTATCCCCTTGGAGCAAGTAGCGTGACCTGCTACGGCTCCGGGCCTCAGATTCCGACTCCACAACCGGAGTTGGTGGAGGCAGGATTGGTCGAATGTTGCGTCCCGCGATCAGTCGAGT
>JBJMUA010000048.1:0-32415 GCA_045811425.1 Sphingomicrobium sp.
GAATGCCCCCGCTTTTGCCCTGCAGGAGGTGCGGCTGACCGTCATGTCGACGACGCCGAAGGGTATCGTCCACATCGATGCGAACACGCAGGTCGAATTGCGGCCGGAGTATACCGAACGCAAGGATGGCGAGCGCCGCGCGGACGTCACCTATGACGATCTTGGCGGCATGAACGATACGATCGACGCCTTGCGCGAGATGGTCGAACTGCCGCTGCGCCACCCCGAACTGTTCCAGCGGCTCGGCGTCGATCCGCCCAAGGGCGTCCTCCTGCATGGCCCACCCGGCACCGGCAAGACCCGGCTGGCGCGGGCCGTGGCGAATGAGAGCGAAGCGCAATTCTTCCACATTGCCGGTCCCGAAATCATGGGTTCCGCCTATGGCGAGTCGGAAAAAAGACTTCGCGAGATTTTCGACGAGGCCGCGAAGAACGCGCCGTCGATCGTCTTCATCGATGAACTGGATTCGATTGCCCCCAAGCGCGGCCAGGTGACTGGCGAGGCCGAAAAGAGGCTGGTCGCGCAGCTGCTGACCTTGATGGATGGGCTGGAGCCCCGGCAGAATTTGGTGGTTATTGCGGCGACCAACCGGCCCGAAGCCATCGACGAGGCGTTGCGCCGGCCCGGCCGCTTTGACCGGGAGATCGTCATCGGCGTCCCCGACGACCGCGGCCGGCGCGAGATCCTTGGCATCCACACGCGCGGCATGCCGTTGGCCGACGGAGTGAACCTCGATGAGCTGGCGCGCCGGACCTATGGCTTTGTCGGCGCGGACCTTGCCGCCTTGACTCGCGAGGCGGCGCTGGAAGCGGTCCGCCGGATCATGCCCAAGCTTAACCTTGGCGAGGACACCATACCGACCGAGGTGCTGGATGCCCTGTCCGTCGAGGCGAGCGATTTCGACAATGCGCTGAAGCGGGTCCAGCCGTCGGCGATGCGCGAAGTAATGGTCCAGGTACCCAATATCGGCTGGGACGACATCGGCGGCCTGGATGAGGCCCGCGACAAGCTGCGCGAAGGTGTCGAGCTGCCGCTCAAGCATCCCGAAGCCTTCCGCCGTCTGGGCATCCGGCCGGCCAAGGGCTTCCTGCTCTATGGTCCGCCCGGAACCGGCAAGACCCTGCTGGCCAAGGCGACAGCCCGCGAGAGCGAGGCCAATTTCATCGCGACCAAGTCGAGCGACCTGCTTTCGAAATGGTACGGCGAGAGCGAGCAACAGATTGCCCGCCTGTTTGCCCGTGCCCGCCAAGTGGCGCCGACGGTCATCTTCATCGATGAGCTCGACAGCCTGGTGCCGGCGCGCGGCGGCGGAATGGGCGAGCCGCAGGTCACCGAGCGGGTGGTGAACACCATCCTGGCCGAAATGGATGGCCTGGAGGAACTTAACAACGTCGTGCTGATCGGTGCCACCAACCGGCCGAACCTGATCGATCCCGCGCTGCTCAGGCCCGGGCGTTTTGACGAGCTGATCTATGTCGGCACGCCGGATACGGCGGGACGGCGGCGCATCCTTGCGATCCATACCAAGAACATGCCGTTGGCGAACGACGTCGACCTGGAGCTGCTGGCTCGCCGTAGCGAGAACTTCACGGGCGCCGACTTGGAAGACCTGGTCCGCCGCGCCGGCCTCACGGCACTTCGCCGTGGGCTCGACAGCGCCCAGGTGACGATGGCTGATTTTGAGGCGGCGCTCACAGAAACCCGCGCTTCGGTCACCGAGGAAATGCTGGCCGACTATGCCCGCATCCAGGAGACGCTGAAGTCCGACGCGGTAAGGCCGGTCGGCGGAATCGGCTTTGTCCTTCCGGGCATGCTCCGGCCGCGAACGGGCGGCAAGGGCGGCCCCGGGTCAGGCGGGAATGGCGAGCCGCCCGCGGCCCCATAAGACCAGCCCGAGAAGCAGAGCGGCGCCGGCCAAAAACGGCCAGTGCGGATCAGCGGCATAAAGGAGCATGCCGATGCCGGGTGCTAGGACATAGCAGGAGCCGTTGGCCGCGGTTACCACGCCGGCGACACTGCCCTGTTCGGCCAGCGGCACGGCGAGGCTGGCGCCCGCCGTAAAGCCCGGCCGCGTGAAGCCGAATCCCAGGCAGGACAGGCCAAAGCCGAGGACGATGCCGTAAAGCTCGCCGGCGACTATCGTCACCGCCATTCCGGCCGCGGCAATGACCGCGCCCCAGAGAATGAGCGGCCGTGGGCCGAGGCCCAACCTGGGGATCAGCCCCCACTGCGCGGCGAGGGTGCCTGCCGCTCCGGCCATCATGACGATCGAGATCTCCTTTTCCGAACCGTGCGGCGCCAGTTGCAGCCGATCGATTACGAAAAAGCCGATGCAGGCCAGGGTCGCCGCCTGCGCATGACCGGCGATGACCCCTGCGGTAATCCAGCGGCGGATGCGCGGATCGTTCCACTTTAGTGGTGGCCCCTTCGGCCGGGTGGCCGCGATGATGCTTGCGCCGGTAGGAGCGCTGGCCAACGAGGGGTAGCTCATTGCCGCACCATGGCCCCGCCGCCGGCCCTGACGCGGCTTGGTGTCGTCCGGCAGGCCGAGAAGGACTGCCATGAAGACGACAATGGCGATCGCGGCGAAGGCGAACAGCGGTCCCGCAAGACCGACGAACGGCAATACGAACAGCGGCGCCAGGGCCGGGCCGACGATCGTCCCGAGGCTGAAGCTGCTGGCCAGTGCCGACAAGGCTTCAACCCTGGCCGTCCGCCGGGTTCGGGAAGCCACATAGGCTTGAGTCGCGCTCGGCGTCGCCGATCCGAACGAGCCATAGAAGGCGCGGCAGATGGCGAACGCGGCAAAGGTCAGCCCGCCGGCCAGCACGCCCTTAAGTCCCGCCAGCAGCGCCAGCCCGCACAGGATCATCGAAACGATAAACCCACCGACACCCAGCAGGGTCAGGGCCTTGCGCCCGTGTCGATCGCTTTGCCGTGCCCAGAAGGGCGCGAGGATCACCCAAAGGACCGCCGACCAGGTGTAGGAGACGGTCACCCAGAAATCGCGAATCCCGATTTCACGGCCAATTGCCGGCATAACCGACTGCAGCGCGGTGTTGCCCGCCGCGGCCACCAGCATGGCCGCGTAGAGCAAAATGAAATGTCGAGTGGTGAGAGCGCTTCCGGCAACGCGCGGCTTGTCGGGCAAAAACGGCATTTTGTCGCACATAGGGGGGTTGGATAGGGTGCGATAGTCGCCCATTTGCCTTGCCAAGAGGTTGGTGATTTGCGAACGCGTGGCCCAATTCGCCAGATTTACGGGAGCCAGACTTGAACGCCACTCGAGCCAATCAGCTGAATGGCAAGCGCCGCCACGGCCTCCGCGCCGGCCGGGAACGCAAGAGTCCGCGCTGGCAATTCCTGCGCGGATTTCTGAAACATCCGGTGATGGTTGGCTCGGTCATTCCGTCGAGCAAGGTGCTGATCGACAAGATGCTGAAGCCCGTCGATTGGTCAAAAGCGAAGCTGTTCGTCGAATATGGCCCTGGTGTGGGCACCTTCACCCGGCCGATCCTTGAGCGGCTTCGCCCCGACGCGAAACTGATCGCGATCGACACCAATGCGGACTTCATCGACTATCTGAACGGCGATATCGACGACGACCGCTTCATCGCTGTCAATGGTTCGGCGGCCGATGTCGAAACGATCATTGCCGAGCATGGCTATGACCATGCCGACTATGTGCTGTCCGGCCTGCCCTTTTCGACCCTGCCGCCTGGCATGGGCGAAGCGATCGGCGCGGCGACCGGCAGGGCCATTCGCGATGGCGGCGCCTTCCTGATCTACCAGTTCAGCCCCAAGGTACGCGAGTTCATCGCCCCTCATTTCGAGCGAATCGACCGCGGCTTTGAATGGGTGAATGTCCCGCCGGCCACGCTATTCTGGGCATGGCGCGAACGGGAGCAGGAACAGGCTCTGGACCTCAGACCCTCCCCAGATTGAGCCGCCGGGTGATGGTGTAGTCGGCGGTCGTTACCAGGAAGAAGCTGATCGCCTGCACGATGCGCGTCCACCAGTTGGTGCGCCTACGGTGCAATTCAGCAGTGATCGGCTCGCATTGGGCCAGCTCCTGTTCGAAATAGTTGCGGAGCAACATCGCGAACCGCGGGTCGTCGACGCGCAGCATCATCTCCAGGTTGAGGTATATGCTGCGGATGTCGAAATTGGATGAGCCGATGTGGACCACATCGTCGAGGATGACGAGCTTGGTGTGGAGTTTGCCCGCCTGATATTCGAAGATCTCGGCGCCTCGCTTCAGCAGGTTCTTGTAGGTGTAGCGTGCGGCGGCGACGGTTGCGTGATTGTCGGACTTGGCCGCGGTGATGATCCGCGCGCGCTTTCGTTCAGGCCGGCCGATCCGCCTGAGGATCGCCCGCGTGGGCGCGAAATAGGCCGCGATCATGGCCACGTCATCGCTGGACAGGAGGTCGCGGCTGGTCGCCGCCGCCCAGGGCGACAAGCGGGTCATCGGTCCGCCGAATATCCACTGCAAGGTTCCATGGCTCTCGCTATGGGTGCGGATCAGCCGGTTGAGCGCGCGGATCTTGCTGCCCTTGGTCGACGACCAGCGAAAGAAGTCATCATAATAAGCGACAAGGCGCCCGGTTGCAGGTCCTTCGACCAGCAGGCCGAGATCACGCCACGCCCCCGGCTGCCCCGCCGGCGCAAAATAATCATGCTCGACATTGAAGCCGCCGATCATCGCCCGGCGGTCATCAACCAGGGTCATCTTCTGATGGCAACGGATCAGGTATCGCCGTCCGAAAGTCGGATTGAACCGGCAATAGCGGAGTCCCTTTTCCGTCAATGGCGTAAAATATTCGTCGCGCACAAAGGCACCGAACCCGTCGATCAACAGCGAAACGGCGATGCCGCGATCGATTGCCCGCTCCATCGCTGCATAGACCTGCTCACCGGATGGATCGTCGCGGTACATGTAATAGAGCAGCCTGACGCTGGTCTTGGCGCCGTCGATCAATCCGACCAGCGCCTCCAACCGCTCCGGCCCCTCGGTGAACAGCGTCAGCCGATTGCCATCGACGTCGATGGTCTTGTCGCTTGCGGGCTTGTCGCCATCGGCCATCAATCCAGTCTGGAGGGCGCATGGGCCGCTGGCAAGGCGAGTGGAGGCGGATTTCATTGACTCTGAAGGGTCTTCTCCCTATCTCGCCGCCCTTCCACTCATATTGAGACAAGGCGGAGCGACAATGGCGCGCGTAACGGTCGAAGATTGTGTCGACAAGGTTCCCAACCGGTTCGACCTGGTGCTGATGGCGGCGCAGCGCGCCCGCCAGGTGTCAGGTGGCGCCGATCTGACGATCGACCGCGACCGCGACAAGAACCCAGTCGTCGCCTTGCGCGAGATCGCCGAGCAGACCGTCAAGCCGAAGCATCTCGAGGAAGCGATCGTTTCCAACCTGCAGCGAGTCCGCGTCGACGAAGACGACGAGACCGATGAGTTGGCGAGCCTCAGCGAATCGGCCGAGGCGCTGCGTCTCACCGCCGCCGCGCCGCCGCGCCCGACTCCGTCCGGCGGCGATTACGAATAATCGCGCGCAGATTAGAATTGAAAAGGGCGGCTTTCGAGCCGCCTTTTTTATTCGAACTTGTCGCCGTGCTTGAGACTGGCGCCGGTGGTGCGATTGACCCACATCATGTCGCCCAGCTTCAGCTCGCGTCCGTCATGCGCCAGGACACAGATGCGCCGGACGGGCCGGCCGTCACTCTTGTCGGCCAGGAATATCTCCTGGCAGCCATGGCCCCAATCCTCGCCCCATTGGCGCAATGCCAGCACCACGGGAAGCAACGCTTCACCCTTGGGCGTCAGGGAATAGATTACCCGGCGGCGGTCGGCGGGATCGGGGCTGCGCTCCAGGATGCCGCCCTCGACCAGCTTGGCCAGCCGATTGGACAAGATGTTGCGGGCAATGCCGAGCCCGGCCTGAAACTGCTCGAAATGTTCGAGGCCATTCAATGCGCCGCGAAGAATCAGGAACGCCCATTTCTCACCGATTAGTTCGACGGCGGAGGGCAATGGGCAACGGAGCGCCGCCGCCTTGAACGCTTCGATATCTGGCTCGGCCTTTAAGGCCTGATGACGATTCAATTCCTGACCTCTCCCAAACCTCCCTTATGCACCATTCAACGCAAAATAACAGTTGCAAGTTGCAACGAGCCTCTGCTAAATAGTTTCATCCTGAAACGCAAAATCCTCGAGGCCAACATGACTCGCGTCGCCGCCTTCATCGTCGCAGCAACTCTCATCGCCGCCCCTGCTTTTGCGGGCACCTACTCGGCCAAGCCTGTCGCGGCCCCGACCACCGGCAAAATCATCGGTAAGGACATCAGCTGGACTTGTGCCGGCGGCTCGTGCCGCGGCTCGACCGAGGCCAGCCGTCCGCTGGTCCTGTGCCAGGACCTGGCCAAGCATGCCGGCCGGATCGAGAGCTTCACCGCCGACGGTCAGGCATTGTCGGCCGAGCAACTCGCCAAGTGCAATACGGCCGCGAAAGGCGGCGACGTCCCGGCGCTGGCGAAGGCAAATTAAGCTCCCCGAGCCGCGCGACACGCAGCGCGGCTCCCTGAAGGGCCGGCTCGCCTCCGAGAGCCGGCCCTTTTTTCGCGCTTGCGAAATACCCTTAAGACTCCCCACACTAGGGTTGTGCTGAGACAGTATGAACTGGTCGAGAAGGTTCGGGCCTATGATCCCGACGCCGACGAGGCGTTGATCAACCGCGCCTATGTCTTCTCGATGAAGGCGCATGGCGCCCAGGTCCGCGCGTCTGGCGACCCCTATTTCAGCCATCCGATCGAAGTCGCGGGCATTCTCACCGACCTGAAGCTGGACGATGAAACCATCGTCACCGCCATCCTCCACGATACGATCGAGGACACGGTTGCGACGCCCGAGCAGATCGAGAAGCTGTTCGGGCCCAACGTCGCCCGGCTGGTCGACGGAGTCACAAAGCTCAGCAAGATCGAGGCCCAGTCGGAGAATGAGCGCGCGGCGGAAAATCTGCGCAAGTTCCTGTTGGCCCTCAGCGACGATATCCGGGTGCTGCTGGTGAAGCTGGCCGACCGGCTGCACAACATGCGCACCCTCCATCACATCAAGTCGGAAGACAAGCGCCGCCGAATCGCCAAGGAGACCATGGATATCTATGCCCCGCTCGCTGAGCGGATCGGCATGTATGAGATCATGAACGAGATGCAGGGACTGGCCTTCAGGCAGCTTGAGCCTGACGCCCATGCGTCAATTACCCGTCGCTTGAAGCAGCTTCATGAACAGGGCGGCGACCTGGTCAACCGGATCGGTCTCGGCCTGCAGCTTTACCTCAGCGACCATGGCCTGGAGGCCGAGGTCACCGGTCGCGAAAAGCATCCATTTTCGATCTGGAAGAAGATGGCCGAGCGGCACATCAGCTTCGAACAATTGTCCGATGTCATGGCATTCCGCGTCATCGTCGGCGATCCCGATCAATGCTATCAGGCGTTGGGCCTGATCCACCAGCGCTGGCCGATGGTGCCGGGTCGCTTCAAGGACTATATCTCGACGCCCAAGCGCAACGGCTACCGTTCGCTGCACACCACGGTCATCCATGATTCCAAGTCACGCATCGAAATCCAGATTCGCGACAAGGCGATGCATGCCCAGGCCGAACGCGGACTCGCCTCCCACTGGGCGTACAAGGAGAAGAGTCCCGCCGAAGATGTGAAGATCCCGTGGATCTCCGACCTGGTGGAGATTCTCGACCATGCCGGCAGCCCCGAAGAGCTGCTCGAGCACACCCGGATGGCGATGTACCAGGACCGGATCTTCGCATTCACGCCGCGCGGCGAGCTGATCCAGCTGCCCAAGGGGGCAACGCCGGTCGATTTTTCCTATGCGGTTCACACCGACCTCGGCGACCAGACGGTCGGCGCCAAGGTCAACGGGCGAGTCGTCCCGCTCCGCACGATCCTGGAGAATGGCGACCAGGTCGAAATCCTCGCGTCGCAGGCCCAGCATCCTCAGCCGAGCTGGTTGCGCTTCGTCGTCACGGGAAAGGCGCGCGCCGGGATTCGCCGCTTCGTCCGCCACAAGGAACGCGACGAGACCATCGAGCTCGGCCGCAAGATCTACGACGAGATCGTCGCCCGCCTGCCCGCCCCGCTGGCTTCGGATGCCCTCAAGCGCGCCTTGAAGACATTGAAGGCAGAGGATGAGGAAGGGCTGATGATCAAGATCGCGCGTCGCTCCATCTCCGATCCCGAGCTGATGGAAGCGCTCATGCCCGGCTCCGCCGGCGGGGACGTGGCGCCCCGTCCGCTCGGCCAGCGCACCGCCATCTCGATCAAGGGACTGACACCCGGCGTGGCTTATGACCTGGCGTCATGTTGCCACCCGATCCCAGGCGATCGCATCGTCGGACTTCGCCGGGAGGACGAGGGCATCGAAGTGCATGTCATCGGCTGCGACAAGCTGGCCAGCGGCGTAGACGCGGACTGGCTAGACCTTGCCTGGGGCGACGGGTCGGACGGCGGCACGGCACGGTTGATGGTGATCCTGCGCGACGTTGCGGGAGCGCTCGGCGAAATGGCCAGCATCCTGGGGGCCAAGGGCGCCAACATCGTCAATCTGGTTCTCGCCCACCGCGACGGCAGTTTCCACACCTTCCATGTCGACGTGGAGGTGCACGACCTCGCCCACTTGCACGGCCTGATCGCCGCGCTGCGTGCCGCCGACGGGGTCAGCCAGGTCGATCGAATTTAGGCCTGGCGCACTGGCGCCTTGCGGATGGCATCCGCGCCGCCCGATGCCAGCACGGCCAATGTCACCAAGTCATTGGCGCTTGCGGTCATCGGCGCGATCTGCACCGGCAAGCTCATGCCCATCAGATAGGGGCCAAGTGCGATTTCCCCTCCCAGCGCCTTGATCAGCTTCGATGAGATATTGGCCGACTGCAGGCCCGGCATGACCAGGATGTTTGCTGGCCCCGACAGGCGGCTGAACGGATAATATTTGGCCTGCGCCTCATGGTTGAGCGCCACGTCCGGCCCCATTTCGCCTTCATATTCGAAGTCGGTCTGGATCGTGTCGAGCAGCTTCACGGCATCGCGCAGCTCCTCAATGTGCCGGCCCGGCGGATTGCCGAAAGTCGTGTAGCTGATGAATGCCACGCGCGGCTCCTGTCCCATTCGGCGGGCGAAGGTGGCCGAACGGATCGCAATGGCCGCATATTGTTCGGCGGTCGGCCGCTCAGTAACCGCCGTGTCGGCGATCATCACCGTCCGGCCCCGCGCCGACACCACATGAACGCCGAATGGTGTTGCGCAATCGTCATTGTCGATCACCCAGCGGACCTGGCGCAGCGACTCGCTGAACGGCCGGGTCGTACCCGTGATCATCGCATCGCCCTCACCAAGCGCGAGCATGGCGGCCGAGAAAGTATTGCGATCCTGGTTCACCATCCGCTCGACCGCGCGCCGCAGCATGCCGTGCCGCTGGTGCTTTTCGTAGATATAGTCGACCGCACGGCCAACCAGCGGCGAATTGCGGCTGTTCAGCACCTCGTAGCTCAGCGGGTCGTCGACCCCCAGTGCTGCCAGCTTGTCATAGACATCCTCGCGCCCGACCAGCACCGGCGTGCCATAGCCGCCGTCCCTGAAGGCGATGGCGGCGCGCAGGACATTTTCTTCCTCCCCCTCGGCAAACAGCACGCGCTTGGGATTTGCCCGGGCGCCTTCATAGGCAAGGCTGAGGATCGAAGCAGTCGGGTTGAGCCGTGCGCGGAGGGTCTGGCGATAAGCCTCCATGTCCTCGATCGGCCGCTGCGCAACGCCGGTCTCCATCGCCGCAAGGGCCACGGCCGACGGCACGATTTCGATCAGCCGCGGGTCGAACGGCGCCGGGATGATATATTCCGGGCCAAAGCTATGGCTGATCCCGCCATAGGCAGCCGCAACCTCCTCCGGGACGGCCGCGCGCGCCAGTTCTGCGAGCGCCTGCGCGGCGGCGATCTTCATTTCCTCGTTGATGCCTGTCGCGCGCACGTCGAGCGCACCGCGGAAAATGAACGGGAAGCCGAGGACATTGTTGACCTGGTTTGGATAGTCCGAGCGGCCCGTGGCGATGATCGCATCTGGGCGCACCCGCTTGGCATCTTCCGGCAATATCTCGGGATCCGGATTGGCCATGGCGAAGATGATGGGCTTGTCACCCATCGCCTCGACCATGTCAGGCTTGAGCGCTCCCGCCGCGCTGAGACCGAGGAAGACGTCGGCCCCGACCAGCGCTTCCTTAAGCGATCGGGCCTCGGTCGGTACCGCATGGGCCGACTTGAACTGGTCCATGCCCTCACGGCCCGGATAGAGCGGCCCCTTACGGTCGCACATGATGACATGGTTGTGCGGCACGCCCATGGCCTTGATCAGCTCGGTGCATGCAATCGCCGCGGCGCCGGCGCCGTTGACCACCACGCGAATATCCTTGAACTCGCGGTCGGTCAGGAAGCACGCATTGATCAGGCCCGCCGCGGTGATGATCGCCGTGCCATGCTGGTCGTCATGGAAGACCGGGATATTCATCCGCTCTTTCAATGCCTGCTCGATGATGAAGCAATCGGGCGCGGCAATGTCTTCCAGGTTGATCCCGCCGAAGCTTGGACCGAGCAGCTCGACCGCTTCGATGAACCGCCGGGCATCAGTGGTGTCGACCTCCAGGTCGATCGAATCGACATCGGCAAAGCGCTTGAACAGCACCGCCTTGCCTTCCATCACCGGCTTCGACGCCAATGCGCCGAGATTGCCGAGGCCAAGAATGGCAGTGCCGTTGGAAATGACCGCAACAAGATTGCCCTTGGCGGTGAGGTCGTAGGCCCTGCCCGGATCGGCGGCGATTTCCTCAACCGGAACGGCCACCCCCGGCGAATAGGCGAGACTGAGGTCACGCTGCGTCGCCATCGGCTTGGTGGCGATGATCTCGATCTTCCCCGGACGCCCGCGTGCGTGGAAATCCAGCGCTTCAGCGCGCGTGAACTTGACGTTGCTTTCGCTCATTCGCTCTCCTGTCGCGGCGCTTTAGCGGCCTTTTAGGGAAAGAGTCACCCTCGCTTGGCGCAGTCTTTGCCGCTACCAATCTGCTAATGGCCCGCGCCGACGACACTTCGCCCAACCAGACGCCGATGATGGCGCAATATCATCGCCTCAAGGCTGAGGCGGGCGATGCACTGCTCTTCTATCGAATGGGCGATTTCTTCGAGCTGTTTTTCGACGACGCCAAGGTCGCATCGGCCTGCCTCGACATTGCGCTCACCAAGCGAGGAGCGGATGGCGGCGAGCCGGTGCCGATGTGCGGCGTGCCCGTCCATGCGGCGGAAAGCTATCTCGCCCGACTGATCCGCGCCGGCAACCGGGTTGCCATCGCCGAACAGACCGAGAGCCCCGCCGAAGCCCGCAAGGCACGGGGTTCGAAGGCGCTGGTCGAGCGCGCGATCATCCGGCTGGTGACGCCGGGGACCTTGACCGAGGAGACCTTGCTGGATTCGGCCAGCGCCAATTGGCTGGCGGCCATCGGGCGCGCAGGCGAGGAATGGGCCATCGCCGCCGCAGACATTTCGACAGGCCGATTCGAACTGGTCGCCTGCGGACCCGGCGAGCTGCAGGCGGAGTTGGCGCGGCTGTCGCCGGCCGAAACAATCGCGATGGATAAAGTCCCCGGTATTTCCGCTATCCCCGGCAAGGGCGGTTTCGACAGCATATCCGGCGAACGGGCGCTGAAGAATCGGTTTGGCGTGGCAACGCTCGACGGTTTCGGCGGGCCGGGCCGGGCTGAACTGGCGGCCGCGGGCGGACTTCTCGCTTATCTTGACGCGACTCAGAAAGAGGCTGCCTCATTTCTGGAGGCGCCGAGGCGGATTGCCCGGTCAAGCCACATGGCCATCGATCCGGCGACCCGCGACAGCCTTGAAATCTGCCAAACGCAGGCTGGCGGCCTGGCTGGAAGCCTGCTCGGCTGCATTGACCGCTGCGTCACCGCGCCCGGCCGCCGCCTGCTGGCAGCCGACCTGTCCGCGCCATTGACCGGCATTCGCCATATCGAGGCGCGGCTGGCCCTGGTCCAATGGCTCCATGAAGATCCAATTCGCCGGACGAGAGTTCGTGAAGCGCTGAATGCCATGCCCGACATTGGCCGCGCTCTCGGTCGGCTGGTCGCCGGACGCGGATCGCCCCGCGACCTCGCCCTGCTGCGCGACGGCTTGCAGGCCAGCGCGATGCTAAAGGCGGCGCTGGAAGCAGAGCGTGACCGGCCCGACCTGCTCAATTCGCTGCTGCCCGACCTCGGCGGTCATGCCGCGCTGACCGACAGGCTGTCGATCGCGTTGGTGGAGTCGCCCCCACTGGATGCTTCCAAGGGTGGCTATATCGCGGAAAGCTATGATGCCGCGCTCGATGCGCTTCGTGTCGCAAGTCAGGACGGCCGCCGGGCCATTGCGGCACTGGAGTCGCGCTACCGCGAGGCCACCGGCGTCGCGACGCTCAAGATCCGGCACAATGCGGTGCTAGGATATCATATCGAAGTCGGCGCCAGGCATGCCGACCGGCTGATGGCGGCGGATTCGGGCTTCACCCACCGCCAGACCTTGGCCGGCGTCGTCCGCTTCAACTCACCCGATCTCCATGCGGAGGCGAGCCGGGTGGTCGAGGCCGGCGCCCATGCGCTGGCCGCCGAGGCGGCCCATTTCGAGGAATTGGCAGCGCTCGCGGTGACTGCCGCCCCGCGGATCGCCGCGACTGCTGATGCCATCGCCCGGGTCGACGTCGCTGCCAGCCATGCTGAGCGCGCCGGCGAAGGGGGCTGGTGTCTTCCCCACCTGACGGAACAGCCTTGCATCGAGCTGGAGGGATCGCGTCATCCGGTCGTCGAGGATGCGCTTCGCCAGGCTGGCGATCGCTTCGTTGCCAACGACTGCGCGCTCGGTCCGAACGATCGGCTGTGGCTGATCACCGGTCCCAACATGGGCGGCAAGTCTACCTTCCTGCGTCAGGTGGCGATTGCCGCGTTGCTCGCCCAGGCGGGAAGCTATGTGCCGGCCGCGCGCGCCAGGATCGGCATCGTGGACAAGTTGTTCAGCCGTGTCGGCGCCGCAGACAACCTCTCCCGGGGCCGGTCGACGTTCATGGTCGAGATGGTCGAGACGGCCGCCATCCTTGCCCAGGCGACGCCGAACAGCCTGGTCATCCTTGACGAGATCGGCCGCGGTACCTCGACCTATGATGGCCTGGCGATCGCCTGGGCAGTGGTCGAGGCGATGCACGACCAGGTCGGGGCACGCACATTGTTCGCCACCCACTATCATGAACTGACGCGGCTTGCCGACCGGCTAAATGCTCTGTCGCTGCACCATGTCCGAGCACGCGAATGGAAGGGTGAACTGGTGCTGTTGCATGAGGTCGGGGAAGGACCGGCCGATCGCAGCTATGGCATTGCCGTCGCCAAGCTGGCCGGCTTGCCGCCGCTGGTGGTGGCGCGGGCCAAGTCGGTACTGTCCAAGCTGGAGGCGGGCCGCGACGCTACCGGCGGGATCGCGGCTGGGCTTGACGACCTGCCTCTGTTCGCCACCCAGCAAGTGGGTGCGCCGGCAGCCGACCCGCTGGCCGAAGCAATCGCAGCGCTCGATCCCGATTCCCTGACGCCGCGCGCGGCGCTGGAGGCGCTTTATGCACTGAAGCGGCTTATCAAGGACGGATGAAACAGCCGCCGCGATATGGCTTGATCGCCGACCGGCGGATGATCATCGATCGCCGGGCGCTGGCCGAGCGGCTTTCGGCACTTCCAGCCGGGGATTTGCAGCGCCAGGCCACCAGCTTGTTACGGTCATCACTGGAGGATGGCCGCGAAGAAATCGCCCGGCGCTTCGCGGCCTTCCCGGGCCGCGGGCGGATGACCGCCGCATGCTACTGCTTCCTGACGGACCAGTTGGTACGCTTGGCGTACGACCTGGTAACCCAACGCATTCATCCGCGCCCCGAAGACTCTAATTGCCTGCTGTCGATCGTCGGACTCGGCGGGACCGGACGTGGCGAAATGGCCCCGTTCAGCGATCTCGACCTGATGTTCCTCGTTCCCGAGCGGGGCTCGCCCTGGTGCGAGCAAGCGATCGAAGCCCTGCTCTACATATTGTGGGACCTGAAGCTCAAGGTCGGCCAATCGGTCCGCACCCCCAGCCAAGTTATCGCGGCGGCCAAGGACGATATCACCATCCGGACCGCGCTGCTCGAAGCGCGCTGGATCTGGGGCGACAAGGATCTCAGCGATGAAGCCATGCGCCGATTTCGGGCGGAGGTGGTCGCGGGTAGCGCTCGAGATTATGTCGCCGCCAAGCTTGCGGAGCGCGATGCCAGGCACGAACGAATGGGCGACAGCCGCTATGTCGTCGAGCCCAATGTCAAGGATGGAAAGGGCGGGCTCCGCGATCTCCATACGCTTTACTGGATCGGCCAATATGTGTTCGGCGTCGAGCGACCGGCGGAACTGGTCGACAAGGGATTGTTCAGCGCGGCCGAGTTCCGGCGCTTCGAGCGTGCGGAGCGCTTTTTCTGGTCGGTGCGATGTCACCTGCACATGATTGCCGGTCGAGCCGAGGAACGGCTGGGATTTGACATGCAGCGACAGATAGCCGGAACGATGCGCTACGCGGATCGCCCGGGCAAATCGGCCGTCGAACGGTTCATGCAATTCTATTTCCTGAATGCGAAGGCGGTTGGCGACCTGACCGGGCTTTTCCTTGCCCAGCTGGATCAGCAGATGGGCGACACGGGCCGCCGCTGGGCGCTTCCCACCCTGCGCCGCCGGCCGAAGCATTTGCGGGGCTTCACGATCGACCGCGGGCGACTGTCGATACCGGCCGATGCCTGGTTCACGGAAAACCCGGTTCGCCTGCTTGAGCTGTTCGCACTTGCGGCCCGGGAGGGGATGGAAATCCATCCCAATGCGATGCGTGCGGCCACCCGCGACGCGCGGCTGGCCGACCAGGTTCGCGACGATCCGGCGGCCAACGCCCTGTTCCTTGATGTGCTGACGGCGCGCGACAAGCCGGACGTCGCGCTTCGTTGGATGAACGAGGCCGGCGTCTTCGGCCGCTTTGTACCCGACTTCGGCCGGGTCGTCGCGCAGATGCAGTTCGACATGTACCACCACTATACGGTCGACGAGCATTCGATCCGCGCGATTGGACTTTTGTCGCGGATCGAGCGGGGCGAACTGGCCGAAGACCATCCCCTGTCGACAGCATTGTTTCGCCAGATCGCCTCGCGCCGCGTTCTTTATGTGGCGGTGCTGCTGCACGACATCGCCAAGGGCCGCGGCGGTGACCATAGTGAACTGGGTGCCGATGTAGCGTTGCAACTGTGCCCGCGGTTCGGACTGGACGAGGCGGAGACGGAGACGGTCGCCTGGCTGGTCAGATACCATCTGCTGCTGAGCAACACCGCATTCCGGCGCGATATCGCCGATCCCAAGACGGTGGAGGATTTCGTTCGCATCGTGCAAAGTCCGGAGCGGTTGCGGTTGCTCCTGATGCTGACCGTGGTCGACATTCGCGCCGTCGGCCCCGGCACATGGAACGACTGGAAACGGCAGCTCCTGAGGACCTTGTTCGACACGGCGGAGGAGCGGCTCCGGCTTGGCCACAAGCAGCGCGGGCGTCACGAACAGGTCGAGGCGCGACAGGTCCAGCTGGCCGGCGCGCTTCCCTGGAAAGCCTCGGCGGTCAAGGCGCATATACGGCGCCTGCCCGACAGCTATTGGCTCGCGGAACCGCCGGAATGGCAGCACGCAAATGCGCTGCAAGTGGCGGCGGCCGAGGCCCATTTCGGCGAGGCCGAGCCCTCGGTGACCGCGGCTCAGGACGCCGTGTCCGGAATGACCCGTATTTCGATCTTTGCGCCCGACCGGCCGGGCCTTTTCTATCGCATCGCCGCAGCGCTCAGCGCCGCCGGCGCCTCGATCGTCGATGCTCGCATCCACACGACACGCGATGGAATGGCGCTCGACAATTTGCTGGTCACTGACGCAAGGGGCAAGGCTTACGATGACAGCCGATTGAGGAAGCGCCTCGCCAATGCGCTCGGCAAGGCGCTCCGGGCCGCCAACGAACCGGCAATCCCGGCGATGGATTCGCTGCCTAGCCGCCAGAAGGCGTTCCGTGTCGCTCCCCGCGTGCTGGTGTCCGACAAGGCATCTTCGAGAACGACCGTGGTCGAGGTGAACGCGCGCGATCGGCCCGGCCTGCTCGCCCGCCTGGCACATGTCATCCATTCGGCTGGCCACGAGCTGCATTCAGCCCATATCGCCACCTATGGAGAACGTGCCGTCGACGTGTTCTACCTGACCCGGATCGACGGCAAGAAGCTGAGCGAGGATGAGGGCAAACGGATTAGGGAGGAGTTGCTAGCCGCCGCGTCGGTGGGCGAATAAAAAGGGCCCGCCGATTGGCGGGCCCTTCCCCCATTAACGGCTTTGGATCAACCGCGCTCCGGCTCCGGCGGTGGTGGCGGCGGAGGCGGCGGTGGTGGAGGCGGCGGACAGGTGTCGGTCGCCAGGATCACCGAGCCATCCGGGCAGGTCTGCGTTGCCGGAGGAGGCGGAGGCGGAGGAGGCGGGGGCGGCGGCGGCGGAGCGGCCTCCGACGGTCCCCACTTGCCACGCAGGGTTATGCCCCAGGTGCGTGGTTCGCCAAGGAAGGCCCCGAACAGCTGGGTCGAACGGGCGATGAAGCCAGCTTCGACCGCACGCTGTGTGCCCGAACCCTGGATCGGCGCGTCGAATGCGACCTGCATGAAGTTCTTGTCGAACAGGTTCTGCGCCCACAGCTCGACCGCCCAGCGATCGTCCGGCCCGCGAATGCCGACACGGGCATTGACCACGGTGAAGCTGTCCTGGACCTTTTCGATGTCGAGATCGGAGCCGGTGTTGAAGTGGCTCTGGTGACGGACATCGGCATAAACCAGGCCGCGCATGCCGGATCCGCCGATTGGCGGCGTCCAGGCAGCGGAACCCGTCAGGGTCACGGCGTTGGAGTTGGAGATCCTGCGGCCCGGCAGCTGGAACAGGGCATTCGTCAGCGGCTTGCCATCTGCGCCGACCAGATCGTCGCGATAGCGCGTGCTGGCATAGACGAAGCCGCCGTTCACGCTGACATTTTCCATCGGTCGGGTGAAGGCTTCAATTTCGACACCGTAGCTCTTCACGCCGGCCCGGGTTCCACCGTCACATTCGCCAGTGAACGGGCTGTTATCCTCGTCCTGGTCGGAGATGCCGTGCTTGCAGCTGTTGACGTTCTCGACAACGAAGTTGAGGCCGTTGAACGTGTTCAGCTGGAAATCCCGGAACAGTTGGTGGAACAGGGCGATGTTGAGATCGAAGCCCTGGCCATTATATTTCATGCCGAGCTCGAGCGCATCGTTGACCTCTGGCTTGAACTCGAGGTCTTCGAGCGACGCGGCGCGGCCTTGGCAACGCGACTGAGCCGCGCTGACGCAGATCGACCCGTTGCCGGATATCGGATCGGCTCCAGGCGGCGGCGGGGTGATCGTGCTCCGCCACAAGGCCGCGCGATCGAGGTTGAAGCCGCCGGCTTTATAACCGCGCGAGTAGCTGAGGTAGGTCAGCACATTGTCGGTCGGCTTGAAGCTGAGCACGACCGTGCCGGACAGCTTGCCTTCGCTCTTGCTGTCCTCATCCTCGAAATGCCCGCCGGGGATGCTGGGGCTCACGCAAGGCAGCGCCTGCAGTGCCGCAAAGGGGCTCGCGGCGAAGAAGGTGCAGAGGTTGTTGGTGTCGTTGAGATCCGCCCGCAGCTTCTTCTTTTCATGCGTGTAGCGCGCACCGACGGTCAGGCTGAACTGATCGGTGATGTCGAAGATGTTGTGGGTAAAGAGGGCCCAGTTGTTGCTCGACTGCCGCCAGCTGTCGTCGATCGCCTGGCCATTGAGCGTCTGGTTAGGAAGGCCGAACAGTTCGGCAAGGTTGGAAAAGCCGCTGTTGGAGAAGTTCGGTGCACCGAAATTGACTACGCCGAAGGGCAGGCCGAACGGCGTGGTGTCGATTGGCAATCGGGCAAAGGCAGCCAAAGGCAAGGCATTGGCACCGGCAAGTGGCAGTATGAAGCCCGCGACCGCCGGATTGAAACAGGTCGGCTGGGTGCCAGGCGCAAGGATGGTCGGCGCCAATGCGGCGAAGTTCGCAGCCACGAGGCAATTGGCGTAGCGATCATAGTCCTCGCCGTAGGACAGGTTGTCGTCCACGCGCAGCTTCTCGTTGGCGTAATAACCGCCGACCAGCCAGTCGAGCCGGCCGTCGAACGCTTCACCCTGGAGCCGGAGTTCCTGCGTAAATGTCTTGAACCGGTTGAATGCCGTTCCGTCGTCGTCGCGGAACAGGATGTCGAGATTGTTGAAGTCCGCGTCCTGGCCGCGAATATATTTATTGTAGCGGTAGGCGCTGATGGAGGTCAGCTCCGCGCCGCCCAGGTCGTAGATAACCTCGCCAGATAGGCCATAATCCTTGACGTCGGCCCGATAGCTGCGGTCCGGCGTGATTGCCGTCTCTCGGTCGAATGTGTCGTCATTGATGATGCCGCCCAGCGCTCGTTCGAGGGCCGCAATGCTCGAAGGTTGTTCGCCCGCAGCGGTGAAGTCGTGCGCCGGAAGATAGGTCGCGCCGCAGCATTCCTCGTCCCGCTTGGCATAATCGCCGACGATGCGGATCGACAGGTCGCTCGACGGTTCGAACAGCAATTGGCCACGCAGCATCCAGCGGTCGCGGTCGTTGATGTCGCGGCCGGAAATCACGTCTTCCAGGAAGCCGTCGCGCTTCATCCACACGCCGTCGATCCGCGCGGCAATGGTGTCCGTCAGCCCTCCAGTGGCATAGGCCTCGGCACGCCGGAGATCGTAATTGCCAACGCTAAGCTCGCCGCCGACCTCGGTCTTGAACTTCGGCTTGGCGGTGATGATCGAGATCAGGCCGGCCGATGCGTTGCGCCCGAACAGGGTGCCCTGCGGACCGCGAAGAACTTCGATCCGGTCGACTGCACCGAGTTCCGTCAAGCCAACGCCGGTGCGCGAACGATAGACGCCGTCGATGAAGACCGCGACGGAGCTTTCCAGGCCGGGGTTGTCGCCGACCGTACCGATACCGCGGATGCGGGCTACGCCGGCGCCGGCTTCGGATGAGGTCGACGAAACAAGCAGGGAGGGACTGACCTGAGTCAGCTGGCGGATATCGGTCGCGCCCGAATTCTGGAGCGTTTCGGCGGTAACCGCAGAGACTGCGAGCGGGACGTCCGACAGTGCTTCGTTACGCCGCGTTGCCGTGACCACGATCTCGCTGGTGTCCTGGCTGCCATTGTCGACCGCGCCGGCCTGGGCCGTGGCGCTGTCGGGTGGCTGTGGCTCGCCGCTGGTATCCTGGGCGTAAGCAGGCATCGACAGCGCGAACAGGCCAGCTGACAGCAGCCATATCGACTTGCGCATCATAATCCTCCCCGTTTGAATTTCTTCTTGTTCTTTGCAGTAGAGGATTAATCCAGTGAGGCACCGCTGCAAAGCAAACGCCGTCGCTACCGAGGAGAAAACGGCGGACTTGCGACACAAATGTCACATATCGCGGCGCAACATGAAAAAGGCGCGGCTGCCGTAGGGGCAAGCCGCGCCTTTTCGAACCATTCAGGTTCGTCTCATTACTTGGGCGCGATCACCATCAGCATTTGCCGGCCTTCCATGCGCGGATGCTGCTCGATCTTTGCCTTGTCGGCAGTGTCTTCGGCGACCCGTTGCAGCACCGCCATGCCAAGCTGGTTGTGGGCCATTTCGCGTCCGCGGAAGCGCAAGGTGAGTTTCACCTTGTCGCCCTCCTCGAGAAACTCGAAGACCTTGCGCATCTTCACCTGATAGTCGTGGTCATCGATGTTCGGACGCATTTTGATCTCCTTGATCTCCTGCGTCTTCTGGCGCTTGCGCTGTTCGTTAGCCTTTTTTTGAGCCTCATATTTGAAGCGGCCGATGTCGAGGAACTTGGCTACGGGCGGATCGGCGCCGGGGCTTATCTCGACCAGGTCGAGCCCCACTTCCTGAGCCTGTTCAAAGGCTTCGCGCGTATACATAACGCCCAGATTTTCGCCATTTTCGTCAATCACGCGCACTTTGGGCGCCTGGATGAACTGATTATAGCGAGGGCCGGTCATGGCCGGCGGCGCCATCGAGCGGCGCGGGGTGGGCGGGGGTATAACGCAATCTCCTTTGGTAAATTGGATTTCCGGCCGCGAATTAAGGGTTTCGGAGGCCAATGAAAAGGGCACGGCGACCTATTTCACGATTTTTGCCACGGGCTGTGGCGGCTGCGCGCCAAATTAGGCTTTGCGCTCCAAGGCTTAGCCTCGCTCCGCGCCTTAGTTAACGCATGTCGGGAGGAACGGATTCCTCCGCGAATAGGGCAACCGCCTCGTCAAGGGTCATCATCTTCTGATGCTCGTCGGAGCCGAGGCGGCGCACGGCGACCGTTCCCTCCTCGGCCTCGCGCTTGCCGACCACGAGCAGCAACGGAACCTTGGCCAGCGAATGCTCGCGCACTTTGTAGTTGATCTTCTCATTCCTGAGATCGGCCTCGGCGCGCAGCCCGACTTGCTGAAGCCTGGCAACCACCTCGCGCGCATAGCCGTCAGCATCCGACACGATCGTCGCGACCACCGCCTGGACCGGCGCCAGCCATAGCGGAAACTTGCCCGCATGATGCTCGATCAGGATTCCCATGAACCGCTCGAACGTACCGAGAATTGCGCGATGAAGCATGACCGGACGATGCCGCTCGCCGTCCTCGCCGATGTAGGTGGCGTCCAGCCGTTCAGGCAGGACCCGGTCCGACTGCATCGTGCCGACTTGCCAGGTGCGGCCGATCGCATCGGTCAGGTGGAATTCCAGCTTGGGCGCATAGAAGGCACCCTCGCCCGGCAACTCCTCCCAGCCATATTCATCCGTGGCGCGCCCCGACGCCGTGACCGCTTCGCGCAGTTCGCGCTCGGCATGATCCCATAACTCGTCGCTGCCGAAGCGCTTGTCGGGGCGCAGCGCCAGCTTGATCGCATATTTGTCGAAGCCCAGGTCCTTGTAGATATCGTCAAGCAGGTCGCAGAAGCGCTGCACTTCGTCGATGACCTGGTCTTCGCGGCAGAAGATATGCGCGTCGTCCTGCGTAAACTGGCGCACCCGCATGATGCCATGCAGCGCCCCGTGCGGTTCGTTGCGGTGGCAGCAGCCGAATTCGGCAAAGCGGATCGGCAGCTCCTTGTAGCTGGTGATGCCCTGCTTGAAGACGAGGACGTGGGCCGGGCAGTTCATCGGCTTCAGGGCCATCAGGTCGGAATCGCCCGAGAGCACCGGGGCATCATCGTCGGTCGAGGGGATTTCGTCGGGGACGACGAACATATTCTCGCGATATTTGCCCCAGTGGCCGCTTTTCTCCCATTGCTTCGCGTCCATCAGCTGCGGGGTCTTGATCTCGACATAGCCGGCGGCGTCGAGCTTGCGGCGCATATAGGCTTCAAGCTGGCGCCAGATGATGAAGCCGTTGGGGTGCCAGAACACCGAACCATGCGCCTCGGCCTGGAGGTGGAACAGGTCCATCTCCTTGCCGATCTTGCGATGGTCCCGCTTGGCTGCCTCCTCCAGGCGGACAAGATGCTCCTGCAGCTGCTTCCGGTTGAGCCAGGCGGTGCCGTAGATACGCGACAGCATCGGATTGTTCTGGTCGCCGCGCCAATAGGCGCCCGATACATGGGTCAGCTTGAACGCTTGCGGATCGAGCTTGCCGGTCGAGGCCAGGTGCGGCCCGCGGCACAGATCTATCCAGGCATTTTCGGCATTGCCGGAGCGATACATGGTGATCGGCTCGCCTTCCGGCAGCTCCATCACCCATTCGGCCTTGAACCGCTCGCCCTGCTTCTCGAACAGCGCGCGGACATCCTGGCGCTTCCACACCTCTCGCACCAGTGGCAGGTCCTCGGCGATGATCCGGCGCATCTCCTCCTCGATGACCGGCAGATCCTCGTCGGTGAAGGGGCCCCGGTCGGGTGCGGGCGCGAAGTCGTAGTAGAAGCCGTCGTCGGTCGCCGGGCCGAACGTGATCTGGGTGCCGGGAAAGAGCCGCTGCACCGCTTCGGCCAGCAGATGGGCGAAGTCGTGACGGACCAGCTCCAGCGCGTCTTTCTCATCCTTCGACGTCACCAGCGCCAGTTCGGAATCGCCCTCGAACGGACGCGTGATATCACGCAGCTCGCCATCGACGCGCGCCGCCAGCGCCGCCTTGGCGAGGCCTGGCCCGATCGCCGCCGCGACGTCGGCCGGCGTCGAGCCTTGCGGCATTTCGCGCACGGAGCCATCGGGAAGCTTGATCTTGAACATCTCGGACATGGGCCTGCCCTAGTGCAGCGCAGCATGGGCTTCAAGCCGCGCAAGGATTGGAAACCGACGGGTTTCGGGACGTTGGGTCAGCCATGCTTGCCAAGATGATCATGCAACTGCTCATCCTCATCCTGGTGATGGGCTTGGCGGTCTTTGTGGAAGGCGCTTCACTTCCGCGCTGGGCACGCTAGGGAGGCGACCATGAAGCTAGCCGAAGTTCCCGCCGCCGACCATCTTGCCTATTTCGATCCTGGTGACGGCCGCCGCATCGCCTATCGCCAGCGTGCCGCCAAGGAAGGCCTGCCGACCGTCCTGTTCCTGCCCGGATATGCGTCCGACATGGACGGGGCCAAGGCCAAGGCGATTGATGAATATTGCGGTAAGGCAGGAGCGGGCTGTCTGCGCTTCGACTATTCCGGCACGGGATCGTCCGGCGGCGAGTTCGCCGACGGAACGTTGGGCCGCTGGCTGGACGAGGCACTGGCGGCGATCGACCTGTTGACCGAGGGACCGCTGATTCTCGCCGGATCTTCGATGGGGGGCTGGCTGGCGCTGCACGCCGCCATGCGCCGTAAGGATCGGGTGAAAGGACTGCTGGGCATTGCCGCGGCGCCGGACTTCACCGACTGGGGCTATTCGGCCGAAGAAAAACAAGCGCTGGTGCGCGACGGCAAGCTGGATCGGCCCAATCCTTATGGCCCGGAGCCGTCGCTCACCTGGCGAAATTTCTGGGAATCGGGCGCCCAGCATCGGCTGCTCTACAATCCGATCGACCTCGTCATACCGATCCGCCTGGTGCATGGCGAACAGGACCATGAAGTGCCGATGGGCGTGCCGATCAAGCTGCTGGCTGACCTGCGTTCATCCGATGTCCAGCTTCGATTGATCAAGAACGGAAGTCACCGCCTGAGCGAGCCGCATGAAATCCATGCCATCCTCGTCGAGCTGCTTGGGCTGCTGGAGCGAATCGCATGATCTTCCTACTCGCCGCTGCCCTCGCGGCAGCCCAGGGGCCCGCGTCGACCTGCCCGACCGTTTTGACTCAGGATGCACAGGCATGCCGCGCGGTCGAGGCCAGCAAGGCCGGCCAGTTCGCCGAGGCCGCGGCCGCATTTGAAGCGGCAGCCGATCTCACCTCCGCCACCGACCCGGTCCGCGACCGCGCGCTGGCCGCGGCGGGCAATATGTGGATCGCCGCGGGCCAGCCGGGCAAGGCCGCCACAGCGCTCGACAGGGCCCTTGCCGGCACCGGCCTCAAGGCGGAACAGCATGGCCTCGCCTTGCTCGACCGTGCTCGTGCCGCCGAAGCGCAGGGTGATCTCAAGACCGCCCGCGCCAAGATCGACGAGGCGGCCAAGACGATCGGCGACGACCCTTATCTTTGGTATTTCTCGGCAGCCGTTTCGCTCCGCGAGGAAAATCTTCCGGCAGCCAAGTCGGCCATCAATCGCGCACTGGCGATGGCGCCGGATTCGGCGGACGTGCTGTTCGAGGCGGGCCATGTCGCCAAGGCCGGCGGCGAGGATGCGCAAGCGCGCGACTATTGGACCCGTGCCGCTGCGTCAGATCCTCAAGGACCAACCGGGAAGGCCGCTCGCGAAGCGCTGGCCATGACCGACGCCCCCCTGACCGTCACGAACCAGGTTGCGTCGAAGCCCAATGGCGACGGCGAGGGCGGCAGAGACCAATAAGCCGGATTAGCCGGCATCGATGTCTTCGTGGCCCGCAGTGTCGACAACTGCGATGAACCGAGTGAGGGCGAAATGAAATTTCTGCATTCCATGCTCCGCGTTTCCGATCCCGAAGCCACTGTTGCATTCTTTCAGCTGCTCGGATTGGAGGAACGGCGGCGGATGGACGTTCCGGAAGGGAAATTTACGCTTATCTTCATGGGCGTGCCGGACGATGAGGCGGAAGTCGAACTCACTCACAACTGGGAAGAGTCGGGCTATGCCGGGGGCCGGAATTTCGGCCACCTCGCCTTTCGCGTCGATGATATTTACGCCACCTGCCAAAAGCTGATGGACCATGGGATCACTATCAACCGCCCGCCCCGCGACGGCCATATGGCATTTGTGAAGACGCCCGATGATGTTTCCGTAGAGCTGTTGCAGAACGGCAAGTTGGACCCGGCCGAACCTTGGGCGTCCATGCCCAACACGGGAAACTGGTAATGGCTTCAGCGCTTCAAATCGTCGCCGTCCCGGCATTTGCCGATAACTATCTTTGGCTGATCCACGACCCGGACAGCGGCGAAACCGCAGTCGTCGATCCCGGCGATCCTGCCCCGGTGCTGGCTGAGGCCGGGCGTCGCGGGTGGAAGATCGGCAAGATCCTGAACACGCATTGGCATCCCGACCACACCGGCGGGAACCTGGCGATCAAGGAAGCGACCGGCGCGACGATCATCGGCCCGGCCGGCGAACATGGCCGCGTCCCCGGCCTCGACGTTGCGCTGGCGGAGGGCGATTGCATTTCGATCGGCGCGCATCGGGCCGAAGTGTGGGAAGTGCCCGGCCATACGATCGGCCACATCGCCTATGTTTTCCGCGGCGATATGGTCGCATTCGTGGGCGACACCATGTTCGCCATGGGGTGCGGTAGGCTGTTCGAAGGGACGGCGGCGCAGATGCACCATTCGCTGGGCCGACTGGCAGGCCTTCCCGCAGAGATGAAGCTCTATTGCGCCCATGAGTATACGCTGGCCAATGCGCGCTTCGCGGCGCACGCCTTTCCGGAAAACAAGGCCATTGCCGACCGGCTCCGTCATATCGAACGGGAACGGTCGGACGCACGCTCGACCGTTCCCACTACCGTCGGCGAAGAACGGGCTACCAATCCCTTCCTGCTGGCGCGAAACGTCGAAGAATTCGCGGAATTAAGGGCCGAAAAGGATAATTTCCGGTAAGCCGAAGTTCAGGCTCATGCGTTACAATGAGCAAATAATCGAAGGAGAGTCGTCATGAGCCTCCGCACAACTTCCCTGATCGCCGTTAGCGCTGCAGTTCTGCTTGCGTCTGGCTCAACTGCGCAACAGGGCCGTTCTGCAGTAGCCGATCAAAAGCTCGCCAAGGCCCTTGCCGGCCGGTCTGCCGCAGCTCCGGTCAATTGCATTTCGGAACGTTCGCGAATGCAAGTCATCGATGACTGGACTATCCTCTTTCGCGATCGCGGCATCGTCTATGTCCAGCAGCCCTATGGTGGGTGCCACGGCCTATCCAACAGCATGTCGTTGATCCGCCACGGGTTTGGCACAACCCGAATTTGCAGAGGTGACATCAACAACATCGTCGACGTTCGCACGGGCTTCGGCACTGGCGCCTGCACCTACAGCGAATTCGTACCTTATCGGAAAGTGGGCTGACGGCGGGGCGACGGCCAAGGAGAAACGTCATGAAGTCTCGGGCTAACGCGATTGTCGGCCTGTCTTGCGCTGCGTTGCTGGCAAGTTGCTCGACGGCGCCGGCCGGGATGACCCGAACGGCCGAAGCGCAGCAAGTATTGGACAGGGCGTTGGCCGGCCGCGTTGCCGGACCGCCGGTGAACTGCATCCCGACCTATCGGGCCCGGGACATGCAAATCATCGATGACTGGACGATCCTGTTCAAGAACGGCAGCACCGTTTACGTGCAGAATCCGCGAGGGGGCTGCCCCGGGATCGGCAGTCATGGCAACGTCCTCATCAACCGTCCAATGCCGTCGAACCAACTGTGCAGCGGCGACATCAACAATTTGTTCGACCCGGTCAGCGGGATCGGTGGCGGTGCCTGCGTATTCAGCCAGTTCGTGCCCTATACCAAACCGGGCGGCTGAGCAGGATATGAGGAACCGCGCGAGGCTGGCCAAGCCGGCGATACTTGCAATTGCCACCCTTGCGCTCGCTTCGTGCTCGACTGCCCCGGTGCAACAGGCGCGGAACCCCAGAGCCGCCGATGAGTTGGCCAAAGCGTTGGCCGGCCGGGTCCCCGGCAAGCCCGAGCGCTGCATCTATAATGATTCATCGGTCGAGACCCAGGTCGTCGACGATTGGACCATCCTGTTTCGGGATGGCCATACGCTCTATGTGCAAAACCCCCCGGGCGGCTGTTCCGGCCTCGGCAACCGCAGCCGCACCCTGGTGACGCGGCCGTTCGGCAGCCAGATGTGCGAAGGGGACATCAACCATTTGGTCGACCTGGGCCATGGCATGGGCGGACCAACCTGCGTGTTCGGTCCCTTTATCCCTTATCGGAAGCCCGGCTAGGACCTAGCGCTTGAAGAGCGCGTCGAGCCGCTCGCCATAGGCTTTGCCGATAATATGGCGCCGGATCTTCATCGATGGCGTCAGCATTTCATTGTCGACGGAAAATACTTCATCGGCGACGATGAACCGGCGGATCTTTTCGATGACGCTCAGTTCGGCATTGACCCGGTCGACCGCCTTGGACAGCGCCTTTTGCATTCCGTCGGGATCGTCCTTGAACCGTTTCATTTCTTCGGGGTCCGGCACCAGCAGGGCCACGAGATGCGGGCGGCCGTCGCCATAGATCATCGCCTGGAGGATCTCGGGCTGCAAGGTCAGCATGCCCTCGACCCGCTGCGGGGCGACATTGTCGCCCTTGTCGTTGACGATCAGGTCCTTCTTGCGATCGGTGATGACGATCCGGCCCTTTTTGTCGAGATGGCCGACGTCGCCGGTCGCCAGCCAGCCGTCCTGAAGCACGCGACCGCTCTCGTCGGGATTATGCCAATAGCCCTTCATCACCAACTCGCCGCGAACCATGATCTCGCCATCGCCTGCGATGCGGACGTCGGTGTTCTTCAGCGGCGGCCCGACCGTGTCCATCCTTATGCCCGCCTTGGGCCGGTTGCAGCTGATCACCGGGCCCGCCTCGGTCTGGCCATAGCCCTGCAGCATCGGCAGTCCCATCGCTTGGAAGAACAAGCCGACGTCGGGATTGAGCGGCGCACCGCCCGAAACCATCGCCTTTATCCGCCCGCCGAACTTGCGCTTCACCTTGCGCCGCAAGGTCAGCGATAGGACACCGTCCATCGGCAGGTCCCACGGAACCGACCTTCCGGCATAGCGCCTGGTTTCGATCGAGAGGGCGCGGCTCATCAAATATGCAGGCAGGCCGCCATCCTTTTCGACCTGCTTCATGATCTTCGCGCGCAGCATCTCGAACAGGCGCGGCACCACGACCATGATGGTCGGCTTCACTTCCTCGATATTCGCGGCCAACTTCTCCAGGCTTTCGGCGTAGTAAATCTGGGCGCCGAGCGCGATCGGGAAATGCTGGCCGCCCGTATGTTCATAGGCATGGCTTGCGGGCAGGAAAGACAGGAACACTTCGTCATCCCATCCGAAGTCGGTGGCAATGACGTCGATGCAGCCTTCCGTATTGTGCAGGATCATGCCGTGGTGCTGCATCACCCCCCGTGGCGCTCCGCCCGTGCCGCTGGTGTAGATCAGGCAGGCAAGGTCACCGCGGCCCACATCTGCCATGCGCGTTTCGAGTGCGCTGACGTCCGAGGGTCCCGACACCAGATCCTTCCAGTGGTGGAATTGGGCGACGTCTTGCGATTGACCGGTGATGATGTCGTCGATGGAAATAATGTGGTGGCATTCGGAGGCAAACAGCACGGCCGGCAGGAGCGTCCTGGCCAGCTTTTGGGTCGAGACGATTACCGCACTGGCCCCTGAATTGGCGAGAATGTGCTGGTGATCGCGCGTGGTATTGGTGGTGTAGGTCGGCACCGTCACGCAGCCGGCCGCCATGATGCCAAGGTCGGCGATCAGCCACTCCGGCCGGTTCTCGCTGACCAGCATCACTCGGTCGCCCGGCTTGAGGCCGATGCCTTTTAAACTGTCGGCCAGGGCCGCGACCTGGCGCGCCGCCTCCGCATAGCTGATCGACCGCCACTCACCGTCCCGTTTGCTCCACAGGAACGGCTTTTCGCCATTCTCCCTAGCCCGCGTCAGGAACATGGTGACCAGGTTGGGGAAATGTTCGAGCTGGGTCCGAGCCACGCTAATCCTCCCTGCAGCGTCTCTGTCGGACGCTTGAGAGCCGCTGTTTAGCGGATTGGCGAGCAGGCGCCAGCCGCGCGGTAATGGACAAGCTTCGCGGCCCTCGCCTAAGGGCTCGGCAATGTTGTTTCGTCTGCTCCTCCTGCCGGTCCTCGTCCTGCTCGGCTCCTGCGCAACCGTATCGGCCACGGCGACGCAGGAACGGAGTGAACAGGCTTTCGTCATCGCCGCCAACCCGCTGGCCGCACGTGCCGGTATGGAGGTGCTCGAAAAGGGGGGAAGCGCCGTCGATGCCGCGATCGCGGTGCAGGCGATGCTGTCGCTGGTGGAACCGCAAAGCTCCGGCATCGGCGGCGGCGCGTTCTTGAATTACTATGACGCGCAGACCCGGCGGCTGACCATCTACGACGGCCGGGAGGTTGCACCGGCCCAGGCGACGCCAGGCATGTTCCTCGATTCCGCCGGCAAGCCGCTGCCGTTCGACCAGGCGGTGCTGAGTGGGCGCGCGACCGGCGTTCCCGGGGTTGTTGCGATGCTGTCGATGGCGCATCGGGAGCATGGAAAACTCGCATGGCGGACGCTGTTCGGATCGGCCGAGAGAAGTGCTGACGAGGGGTTCATCGTCAGCCCGAGGCTCGGGCGCCTATTGGCCGGTACCTTTGCCGAAAACAGAGCGCCCGATGTCATTGCCTATTTTCGCCGGGCTGACGGCACCCGCCTGACCGCCGGCGACCGGCTCCGCAACCCAGCCTATGCCGCGTTCCTCCGGCGCCTGGCACAACAGGGACCTGCGGCCCTTTATGCCGGAGAGACGGCCGGCCGCATTGTCGCCCGCACCCGGGCCGCGCCGATCGGCGGATCGATGACGATGGCGGACCTGACCAATTACCGGCCGATCAAGCGCGAAGCGCTCTGCCGCCCCTACCGCATCTACATCGCATGCGCGCCGCCGCCGCCCGCCAGCGGGGTCGGCACCTTGATGCTGCTCGGGCTCATCGAGCGGACCGACATTGATCGTCGCGGGCCGAGTGATCCCCACGCCTGGTTCCTGTTCGCCGAGGCCAGCCGGCTGATGTACGCGGACCGCGACCGATATGTCGGCGATCCCGCCTTCGTCGAGGTCCCGGTCGACGGTCTGCTGGACCCCGCATATCTCGACCGGCGCGCCAGGATGATCGGCGATAAAGCGATGCCTGCGCCCCAACCGGGAAATCCCGCCGGCGCGCGCGTCCTTGCGGCGGATCAAACGCTGGAACCGACCGGAACCTCGCACTTCATCGTGCGCGACGCGGCCGGCAACGTCGTATCGATGACCACCACGGTAGAATCCATTTTCGGCAGCGGGCGGATGGTCGATGGCTTCTTCCTCAACAACCAGATGACCGATTTCTCCTTTGCGCCGGTCGACGAGGCCGGGAGGGCTGTGGCCAACGCCGTCGCCCCGGGCAAACGCCCACGCTCTTCGATGACCCCGTTGGTCCTACTGACCAGGAATGGTCGTTTTGCCGGAGCGATCGGCTCCGCCGGCGGCAACGCGATCCTCGCTTTTGTCGGCAAGTCCCTGATGGCGGCAATCGACTGGCGGCTGCCGATGCAGCAGGCGATCGCCGCACCGAACGTCGTGGCCCGCGGGCGCAACTTCAACGGCGAGGTGACCAAATTCTCACCCGAGCTGCTGGCGGCCCTCCGCGAAAAGGGCATCGATTTGAAACCCGGCCAGGGCGAGGACAGCGGCGTCCATGGCGTGCTGATCCGCGACGGCCAGGTCGATGGCGGCTATGATCCGCGTCGGGAGGGGGTCGTGCTGCTGCTCGGCCCCCCAAAGCCCACTCCCTAAGCGGCATCGCTCCCCACGGCCTCGGAAATATGCGCCATCTGGCTGAGGCCTAGCAGGGCGCCCAGGCCCTCGGCGATACGCTTGGCAATGCCGGGCCCTTCATAGACCATCGCTGAATAGAGCTGGACCAGGCTGGCGCCCGCGGTGATCCGCTCCCAGGCGTCATGGGCATTCTCGATCCCTCCGGCGGCAATCAGCGGAATCTGGCCGCCCGACGCCGCGCGGAAATTGCGGAGTTGTTCCAGCGCCAGGGCCTTCAGGGGACGGCCCGACAGGCCGCCTGCTTCATCGGCATGGCGCGACCTCAGCGCTGGACGCGAGATGGTGGTGTTGGAGACGATCAGCGCGTCGATCCCTGTGTCGATCGCGGCGCGCACGATCCGTTCATGATCTCCGCTTTCCAGATCCGGCGCCACCTTCAGGAATATCGGGATGCCGGGCGCCCGCACGTCGTGGACTGCCGCGAGCAACTCGACCAGCTCCCCGCCTGACTGCAAATTGCGCAGTCCCGGGGTGTTGGGCGAGCTGATGTTGACGGTGAGATAGTCAGCAACCGGGCTCATCCTCCTGACGCCCTCGGCATAGTCGGCGATGCGGTCGGCGCTGTCCTTGTTCGCGCCGATGTTGACGCCGACGATGCCGCGCCTCGCGCGCTTCTTCAGCCTCTCCAGCGCCGCGGCCTGCCCCGCATTGTTGAAGCCCATGCGATTGATTACCGCCCCGTCCTCCTTCAGCCGGAACAGCCGCGGCCTGGCATTGCCCGCCTGAGGCCGGGGGGTGATGGTACCCACCTCGACGAAGCCGAACCCAAGGCCGAGCATGGCATCCGGAACCTCGGCATCCTTGTCGAAGCCGGCGGCTAGCCCAACCGGGGACGGGAAGCGCAGGCCGGCGACGGTCATCGCCAGCTCCGGCGGGAAATCCGGAACCGGCAAGCGTGGTGCGAGCGAGAGCGCGCTGATCGTCGCCCGATGCGCCGTCTCGGCATCCAGCGCGAAGGCGAGGGGACGAAGAAGCGAATAAAGGCCCACGAACTTCCTTTGACCGTCTTGCTGAACTTGTTTCAGCATCCATGGCAGAGACGCACGCAGCCCTTCCCCAAAATGGACCCTGAAACAAGTTCAGGGTGACGAATTGCGGGGCAAATCGAACCCAGATCCTGGCGAAGGTTGTAAAAAGGGACGTATCGGCCTAAATCGGACTGGAAAGCTCCGATTAGACGATGCGACTCACCCATCTTGCCGATTATGCGGTTGTAATGATGACCGCTGCCGCGCGCCGCGAGCCCTGTACCCGGCTGACCGCGACGGAGCTCAGCGAGGATACCGGCGTGCCGCTGCCGACGGCGCAGAAGCTGATGCAGAAGCTGGCCGCACATGGCCTGCTGGTCGGACAGCGCGGCGCTGGCGGCGGCTATGCGCTGGCACGGCCGGTCGGCGAGATCAGCCTGGCCGACATCGTCGAGGCGGTCGAAGGGCCGATCGTGCTCACCATGTGTGCGGATGGGGTGAACCATGAGTGCGCCCTGGATGCGCACTGCAAGGTCAAGCCGCACATGAGCATTGTGGGCGATGCAATTCGCAGCTCACTTGAATCGGTGTCGCTGGCGCAGCTCTGCTGTTCCCCTGCGGAGGCAGGGGCCCAGGAGCGCGATAGCGCTGCTGACGCAGCGCCCTGGACCCCGGCCTTCGCCGGGGAACACGAGGCGCGGTCATGAACGAAGCCGTCAAAAACCAGGAGATCCGCGAGAAAATCTCGCAGGATTACGAATGGGGCTTCTCCTCGGACATCGAGCAGGAGTTCGCGCCCAAGGGCCTCAGCGAGGACACGGTCCGCTTCATCTCGGCCAAGAAGGGCGAACCAGCCTGGATGCTCGAGTGGCGGCTCAAGGCCTATCGCGCCTGGCTGGAGATGGAGGAGGTCGATTGGGCCAAGCTCGACATCCCCACCATCGACTATCAGGACGCCTATTATTACGCCGCGCCCAAGCCCAAGCCCAAGCTCGGCAGCCTCGACGAGGTCGATCCCGAGATTCTGCGGGTCTATGAAAAGCTCGGCATCCCGATCGAGGAGCAGAAGGTGCTCGCCGGGGTCGAAGGCGCGCGCAAAGTCGCGGTCGACGCGGTGT
>JBJMUA010000049.1:0-29861 GCA_045811425.1 Sphingomicrobium sp.
GCATGGAGACATGGACCCTGAAACAAGTTCAGGGTGACGGCTTCGGGTTCGCGGTCGAGGCGCAGAAGCTGCTGGGGATCATCCTGGAAGGAAGTGTCGGTTAAGAGCTCAAGATTGAAAACCTCCACGCGACCGTCGCCGGCAAGCCGATCCTCAACGGGCTGACGCTGACTGTTCCGACCGGCGAGATTCATGCGATCATGGGGCCGAACGGCGCGGGCAAGTCGACCTTGGCCTATGTGCTTGGTGGACGGCCCGGTTATGAAGTGACCGAAGGGTCGGTGACGTTTACGCCCAGCCGTCACCCCGGCCTTGAGCCGGGGTCTGCCTTCCTTGAGGGCGAAGAAAAAAGGCGGATCCCGGGTCAAGCCCGGGATGACGATGGGCAGGCAATCGACCTGCTCAAATTAGAGCCCCACGAACGCGCCTCGGCGGGGATGTTCCTGGGCTTCCAATATCCGGTCGAAATCCCCGGCGTCTCCTATCTCCAGTTCCTGCGCGAGGCGCTGAATTCGCAACGCCGTGCGCGGGGTGAAAAGGATCTGACCGGCGGCGAATTCATCCGCCTGGCGAAGGACAAGGCGGCGCTGCTCGGCATGGACCCGGAGATGCTGAAGCGCCCGGTCAATGTCGGTTTCTCCGGCGGCGAGAAGAAGCGCGCGGAGATGGTCCAGCTGGGCATCATGGACCCGAAACTCGCTGTGCTCGACGAGACCGACAGCGGCCTCGACATCGATGCGCTGAAGGCGGTCGGCGCGGGCATCAATTCGATCATGCGCGCGCCCGACAAGTCGGTGCTGCTGATCACCCATTATCAGCGGCTGCTCGATTATGTCACGCCGGACAAAGTGCATGTGCTGAGCGCCGGCCGGATCACACGCTCTGGCGGGCCCGAATTGGCGCATGAGCTCGAGCGCGAAGGCTATCAGGAGGTGGCGGCGTGAGGGCGAATGGCATCAACGTCACCCCGGACTTGATCCGGGGCCTGCCTGCCTTTTCAGCGCAAAAAAAAGGCGGATCCCGGGTCAAGCCCGGGATGACGACCGAGGCGCACACATGACCTCCCTCCCGACCCGCAAGCTGGAGGCCTATCGCTATGCCGACATCGACGCGCTGGCATCGGTGTGGACGTCGCTCGCGCCTGCGGCACGGGTCGAAATTGCTGCGCAGCAAAGACTGCAGCAAATCTGGCTGCCAAGCGGTGATGAAATCGACATTCGCCGCATCGAAATGGTGCTCGACGCGGGCGCGGTTGCGCGCATATTCGCGCTTAACAATGCGTCGCGTTACGGTCGCATCGAATTGGAAGTAACGTTGAATGAAGGTGCGGATTTCGCGCTGCACGCGGCGAACATCGGCGGCGAAAGTGCGACACTGGAAATCGTCACCACGCTCAAGCATATCGCACCCGGCGCAACCTCCCGCCAGACGATACGCAGCGTGCTTGGCGGCAAGGCGACCGGCAGCTTCCTCGGCAAGATCGAGGTCGCGCGCGAAGGCCAGCAGACCGACGCCGAGCAATCGGTCAAAGCCATGCTGCTCGATCGCGGCGCAACCGCCAACGCCAAGCCCGAGCTTGAGATTTTTGCCGATGACGTGAAGTGCGCGCATGGCGCGACTGTCGGCGAACTGGACAGGAACCAGCTGTTCTATGCCGCCGCACGCGGCCTCGATCCGGCAAGTGCCCGGGCGCTGCTGCTGGAAGGCTTTGTCGGCGGATTGTGGGATGACATCGACGGCGACGACCAGGGCATTGCCGAGCTGGCGCGCGAGACGCTTAAGCGGGTGGCGGCATGAACGACTCCAACAAAATCCTCCCCGGAACGGGGAGGTGGCAGCCCTCAGGGCTGACGGAGGGGTCGATTCCGGCGTCTCCGGCCCCACCACCGCCTTCGGCGGTCCCCCTCCCCGTTCCGGGGAGGAATACGGCGCTCGCGGTGCGAGGCCAGTTCCCGGCGATCCCGCCCGGCTGGCACTATCTCGACAGCGCCGCCACGGCGCAAAAGCCGCAAGCCGTGATCGACGCCATCACCCGGGCCTACGGCCATGATTATGCCACCGTGCATCGCGGCGTGTACGAACGCTCGGCGGCGATGACCGCCAGCTTCGAGGCCGCCCGCACGGCCACTGCAACCTTGATCGGCGGCGAAGAGCATGAGGTGGTGTTCACGCGCGGCGCGACCGAGGCGATCAACCTGGTCGCCCGGACCTATCGCAACGGGACACGCAAGCGTGTGCTGCTCAGCCAGCTGGAGCATCATAGCAATATCGTCCCATGGCAGCTGGCCGGCTACGAGCTCGACGTCGTCCCGCTGACCAAGGACGGGCGGATCGACCTCGATGCGGCCGAGCGGATGGCGAGCGAGGAGCATGCGATTGTCGCCTTCGCCCATGTGTCGAACGTGCTCGGGTCCATCCTCGATGCCAAGCGCGCCGCTGAAATCGCGCACAAGGTCGGCGCCAAGCTGCTGCTCGATGGCTGCCAGGCCGCGCCGCGCATCCCGGTCGATGTTGCCGCGATCGGCGCCGATTTCTACGCCTTCTCGGCGCACAAGATCTACGGGCCGAGCGGAATCGGTGCCCTGTGGGCGCGGAAGGAAATCCTCGACGCGATGCCGCCCTGGCAGGGCGGCGGCGCGATGATCGACCGGGTCACATTCGAGAAGACGACTTACCTGCCGGCGCCGTCGCGGTTCGAGGCGGGAACGCCGCATATCGCGGGCGCGGTCGGCTTCCACGCCGCGATCGACTGGGTCCAGGATATCGGCCTCGATGCACTGCACGCGCACGAAAGCGCGCTGGTAAGCGAATGCCGCGCGGCGCTCAGCCAGATGGCCGGTGTCACCCTGTTCGGGCCGGAAGACAGCGCGGGAATCGTCAGCTTCGCCATGGATGGAGTCCATCCGCACGACATCGGGACCATCCTCGACGACACAGGCGTCGCGGTAAGGGCTGGCCACCATTGTGCCCAGCCCTTGATGGACTATCTCGGCGTCCCGGCCACGGCCCGCGCCAGCTTCGCCGCGCACAGCGACGGAAGCGATATCGAAGCGCTGGTGCGGGGCCTGGATAAAGTGAAGCGGATTTTCGGATGACGATGGGCGAGGAAAAGAAGATCGAGATCGAGGAGGTCGACGGCGTGTCGACACCTCCGCGCGCCCGCGTCACGCCGGAAACGCCCGCTGAGACTTTTGAGCGCAAGCGCGACTATCTGACCGGCTTCCTGGCCGAAAAGAAGCCCGAGCCCGAACGGGGCGGCGCCGGCGGCGAGCTGCAGGAAGCGGTGATCGAGGCGCTGAAATCCATCTACGACCCCGAGATCCCGGTCGACATCTACGAGCTCGGCCTGATCTACGACGTGGCGATCAGCGAGGATGGCGACGCGGTCGTCACCATGACCTTGACGACGCCGCATTGCCCGGTGGCGGAGTCCATGCCGGCCGAGGTCGAATTGCGGGTGCTGTCGGTCCCGGGAATCCGCGATGCGGAGGTCAAGCTGGTGTGGGATCCGCCCTGGGACCCGTCGAAAATGAGCGACGAGGCCCGGCTCGAATTGGGAATGTTATGAACAAGCCAACGAAAGTCCGCGCCCGCCCGGCTGCGATCACGCTGACGCCCGCCGCCGAAGAGCGCATCACCGAATTGATGGCGAAGGCCCCGGAGGGAGCGATCGGCGTCAAGCTGTCGACCCCTCGACGCGGCTGTTCCGGCCTCGCCTATTCGGTCGACTATGTGATGATGGAAAATGCGTTCGACGAGAAGATCGAGACGCCCGGTGGCATCTTTTACGTGGACGGCGCTTCCATTCTCTACCTCATCGGCAGCACGATGGACTGGCAAGAGGACGACTTCGCCGCCGGCTTCACCTTCGAAAATCCCAATGCCAAGGGCGCCTGCGGCTGCGGTGAGAGTTTCACCGTCTGACTTTCGTTCAATGATCATGCTATGAACGCCCCTGTCGGACTGCTGCAGGGGGGATGCCATGCGTGCGCTGTTCATGGGCTTTTCACTGATCGCCTATGCGATCTTCTTCGCGACTTTCCTGTACCTGATCGGGTTTGTCGCTGATCTCACGGCCTTGCCCGTTACGGTGGACCGGGGGCCATCCGCGTCCGTCGCCGCGGCAATCATCACCGACCTCGCCCTGATCGCATTGTTCGGCGTCCAGCACAGCGTCATGGCGCGTCAGGGCTTCAAGCGCGCCTGGACGCGGATCGTCCCCTTGCCGATCGAACGCAGCGTCTACGTCATCTTCGCCAGCCTGGCGCTGATCATCCTGTTCGCCTTCTGGCGGCCCATTGCCGGAGACGTGTGGAACGTCACCAATCCGCTGGCCCGGACAATATTATGGATGGCGTTTGCGGCCGGCTGGGGAATCGTGCTGCTGAGCACTTTCCTCATCAATCACTTCGAGCTGTTCGGCCTCCAGCAGGCCTGGCTTCACCTGCGCGGACGCGAGGCGTCGCCGCCAATCTTCCACCAGCCGCTGCTCTACAAATGGGTGCGCCATCCGCTCTACCTGGGCTTCTTCCTCGCCTTCTGGGCGATTCCGCACATGAGCTATGGCCACCTGCTGCTCAGCGTTGGCGTGTCGATCTACATGCTGATTGCAATCCGCTACGAGGAACGCGACCTCGTCGGCCTGTTCGGCGCCCAATATGTCGAATATCGCGCCCGTGTCGGCATGCTGATCCCCGGGATCGGACGGCGCGGGTGAACGGTCAGAACCCGAGGCTGTAGCGGATCGCGGCGCCCACGTCTGGATCGGCCGTGGCGACATGACCCGGCTGCCGCCGCGCAAACAGGTTCGCGCCCAGCCAGCCTCCGCCCAACTCAGTGGAGTAGCTGAGTTCTGCGTCGATCTCCCGGCCTGACGGGCTGAAGCTCAGATATTCCCTGCCGCTGGTCGCCGCTTGCGTTGCATAATCATAGCCGGTGGGCAGCAGCATCGACATGCCGCCCCGTTCGACCCGCAACGGCTGGGCGAGCCGCAGGCCGAGCCGATCGGAGCCATTGAGCAGCCCGACCTTGGCGAGGTCGAACGCGTAGGCGCCTGTCTGGAAGCTGCCGCTGGAGAAATCGGTCCAGCCACGGCGGCCCATCAACGTAGCCGACCACCCGCCACCAAGATTCCGCCTCGCTTCCAGGTCGAGGAAGGTGCTCGAAGAGCCGCCCGAGCCATAGAGCGAGCCGAGCCGTCCGCCGAGCAATGTGTCATTCTCCTCGAGCCTGCTAAGCCCGATCGAAGCCCAGCTGTTCGCGCCAAACCGCCGGTCCAAGGTGGCGCTCGTCCACCGATATGGGCTGCCGAATGCGTTCGTCTTGACGTCCTGCCAGACCTTTCCCTGTTCCGACGCGACCGTGAGGCCGGCAAAGCCGAGATCGCGGCGAAAGGCCATGCTGGTGCCCCGCCGGGCCTGGAAGCCCGGATCACCGCTGATGTCGCGGGCGACGAGGAAAGCGCCCGGCTCTGCCTGGGTCAGCTGCCGTTCGATCGCCTTCGCGCCCTGGCCGATGCCAAAACTCGCCTTGGTCTTGGAATCAAGGCTGGCAATGGCCGATCCGGCGACCAGCCGGGAACGGCGCGCGTCATCCGGGCCGATTGCCAGGTGCATCATATCGAACGTACCGGGCAGCCCCGGCCGCTCCGCTACGCTCATCGCGACCGACAGGCGCCCAGCCCGGACAGCAGAGCCCCGGACACCGGCGAGAAGCGACTGCTCGAGCGGGCGGCGAGCTTCGGCGTGTTGCAGTCCCTTGGCGAGGTCGAGGGCAAAGGCGCGGCTGTAACCGTCGAGGATGATGGCGCCCATTGAACCCTGGCCGCCGCTGTCGCCGGCTGCCTCCGGCATGCCGCCGGTCGCGCTGGCATCGGTCACCTGGACCTCGGTTCCGGCCAGGCTGGTGGTGCCGACCGGCTGGAACGCGCGGCCGATGTTGAGCCGGCCCTGGCCAAAGATCGCATCGTCACCGGCTGCGCCAAGGTCATCGGCGGTGCGGAACAATATGTCGACAATGTCGCGGGCGGTGAGGTTGGGGAAGGCCTGGGCCATCAGCGCCACCGCGCCGGTGATGATCGGTGCGGCGAAGCTGGTGCCGGAATAGAGGAAGCCGGTGCCGGTCTGGTCGATGGTGCGCACCCGATATCCCAGCGCGGCCAGATACCAGTTCTGCCCCTGCCCGGCCCGATTGGAGAAGTCGGAAAGCTGGTTGAGGTTGGTGCCGCCCGCTCCGTCACTGACGCCGAGCGAGCCGGCGATGATCACCTGGCCCGGGAAACTCTGGGCTGGAATCAGCGCGAACGGATCCGCACTGCCGCCTATCCGCGCGTCTTCGCCGTCATTGCCGGCCGAAATGACCAGGACGATACCGGCGCTGACCGCGCGCTGCATGGCGGACAATAGCTGGTTGCCAGGCGCGGAACCGCCCAGGGACAGATTAATGACCTTGGCCCCGGCGGCCCGCGCGGCATCGACGCCGGCCGCGATGGCGTTGTCGTAGAAAGCGCACCCGTCCGCCGATTTGCAGCTGCCTGGGTCGTCTGCCCGGAACGACAGGATGGTAGCGTCGAAAGCCACGCCGACATTTTGTGCGTCGTTGCGCGCGGCGGCGGCGGTTGCCGTGACGGCAGTGCCATGGCCGCCCTCGTCGCTGAGCCCGCGGCTGCCGGCCACGTCGCGGCTGGCCGGATCGATGCGGCCGGCAAATTCGGCCAGCGCCGGATTGATGCCGCTGTCGACGACCGCCAGCTTGACGCCTCGCCCGGTCGCGCCCTTCTGCCATGCGGTGATGGCGCCTGAGCTGAGTGCGCCGTTCGAGCGCTCATATTCGGACGTATCGAAATTCGTCCCCGCAGGCGGCGGCGGAGGTGGAGGCGGAGGCGTAGTCGTCGGCGGGGGCGTGAAGTTGGACGGCGGTGGCGGCGTCGATCCGACCCCGCCGCCGCCTCCGCCGCCAGCTCCGCACGCCGAAAGCGTCAAAATGAGCCCGCAGGCCGTTGACGCCAGATATCCGATACGCATGAGCCCACTCCCGCCAAGCCGCTGGAACTTAACGACTTTTCGCTAAGTACATATGGTTAACAAAAGCTTTCATTTTGCTGAAGCAACCAATGGTCTAGGAGGCGCCCGGCAATGAATCCGCGCTTCGCCCCTCTATTCGGTCACATTAGGGACTGGATTTTCGATCTCGATAATTGCCTCTACCCGGCCGCCACCGGCCTGTTCGAGCTGATCGACGAGCGGATGGGGGCCTATATCGAACGGTTACTGGGCGTCGATTCGGCCGAAGCCAAGCGCGTGCAAAAGGCGCATTTCCACGCGCATGGCACCACGCTAGCCGGGTTGATAAAGGAGCATGAGGTCGACCCCCACCACTTCCTCGGTGACGTCCATTCCATCCCGCTCGACCGAATTTCGAGGGATGACCGGCTGGCTGGCGGCCTGGCGCGCCTGCCCGGCCGGAAGCTGGTCTTCACCAACGCCGATGAACCCTATGCCCGCCGAGTGCTTGAAGCACTTGGAGTGAGCGAGCATTTCGCCGAGCTGCACGATATCCATGCGGCCGAGTTGCATCCCAAGCCCGACCGGCATGGCTATGAATTGATGCTGGGCCGCTTCGGCATCGATCCGGCCCGGGCAGCCATGATCGAGGACATGGCCCAGAACCTGAAGCCGGCGAAAGAGCTGGGCATGGTCACGGTGTGGGTCGACAATGGCTCGGAACGCGGCAATCACGGCCACCACCCCGATTTCATCGACCTAACCGTCACGGACGTCGGCGAATGGCTGGAAGACATGCTTGGAGACAATGGATGAGTGCGACCCTTACCGACCTCAAATCGATCATCGAGGCCGCCTGGGACAATCGCGACGCGCTGGATACGACGGACCCGCAGCTCAGGGAGGCAGTCGAGACGGCGATCCTCCAGCTGGACAGCGGCGAGGAGCGGGTGGCCGAAAAGCAGGACGGCGAGTGGCGGGTCAACCAGTGGCTCAAGAAGGCCGTGCTGCTCAGCTTCCGCCTCAACCCGATGGAGGCCATCCCCGGCGGACCGGGCGGCGCTCCCTGGTGGGATAAGGTACCGTCCAAATTCCTCGGCTGGGATCCGGACAGCTTCGCCAGGGCCGCTTTCCGGGCCGTTCCGGGCGCGATCGTTCGCCGCGGCGCCTACATCGCCCCGGGCGCCGTGCTGATGCCGAGCTTCGTCAACCTCGGCGCCTATGTCGGCGAAGGGACGATGGTCGACACCTGGGCAACGGTCGGCAGCTGCGCCCAGATCGGCCGCAACGTCCATATTTCCGGCGGTGCCGGCATCGGCGGCGTGCTCGAGCCGCTGCAGGCCGGTCCCGTGATCATCGAGGATGGTTGCTTCATCGGCGCGCGCTCCGAGGTTGCCGAGGGGGTGGTGGTGGAGGAAGGCGCGGTACTGTCGATGGGCGTCTTCCTTGGAGCCTCGACCAAGATCGTCGACCGCGCCACCGGGGAAGTCTTCTACGGCCGCGTTCCCGCCTATTCGGTGGTCGTTCCCGGCGCGCTGCCAAGCGAAAAGGGCGGCCCTGCGCTGGCCTGCGCAGTAATCGTCAAGCGGGTCGATGAGCGGACCCGGTCCAAGACCAGCATCAACGAGCTGCTCAGGGATTAAGCTATAAGCTGTCTTTATAGGCAATCACCGGGCTTTGGTTGGTATCAAGGAGAGATTCGACCTACCTGCCATAAGGCAGAAGGAGCCTCCAATGGCCACGCTCAGCGAAGATTGCTTTGACCGCAAGGCGCGGGACGCGAACGACCCGGCTCCGACCTATGCCTTGCCGGTGATCCGTACCCAGATGAACCGCTCCGACTGGCTCACCCTTATTGCGTTGGCGCTAATCTGGGGTGCGGCCTTCCTGTTCATCAGCGTCGCCGTGCATGAGGTTGCGCCACTCACCTATGTCTGGCTGAGGCTGACCCTGGCTGCGGTGGCGATGTGGCTGTTCCTGTGGTGGCGCGGCGACTCCGCCGGCCTGCCGCGCCAGGTATGGGGATCGATGCTCGTGCTGGCGCTGTTCAACAATGCCATTCCATTCGTCCTGTTCGGATGGGGCCAGACCCATATCGCCAGTGGCCTGGCGTCGATCCTCAATGCGACGACGCCGATCTGGGGCGTGGTCGTCGCCCACCTGTTCACCAAGGACGAAAAACTGAGCGGCCGCAAGCTGGCGGGTGTCCTGCTTGGCTTTGCCGGCGTCACGGTGATGATCGGGCCGGCGCTGCTCGGCTCGCTCGGGAATAATGCATTGGCGCAGCTCGCCTGCGTCTCGGCGGCGCTTTGCTACGCTTTCGCCGGGGTGTGGGCGCGACGGTTCCGGGTCATGGGCATCTCGCCAATATCGGTTACCACCGGGCAGCTGACGGCCGGCGCGCTGGTCATGCTGCCGCTAGCCCTGCTGGTCGATCGGCCCTGGCTGGATGCAATGCCGTCGCTGAAGGCGATCGGCGCCATCGCCGCGCTGGCGCTGGTATGCAGCGCCTTCGCCTATATTCTCTATTTCCGGCTGATTGACCGCGCGGGCGCCACCAATGCGCTGCTCGTCACCTTGATCGTACCGCCGGTCGCCATATTCCTCGGGTCGCTGATCCTGCACGAGGTGATCGAGCCCCGCGATTTTGCAGGGCTGGCTCTCATCGCGCTCGGCCTCGCCGCAATCGACGGCCGCCTGCTCAACCTGATTTCGGCGCGCCCAGCTCGGCAAGCAACTTAGCGGCCTCCGCACTGGTCCAGTCGAGGTCGCCGACATAGCGCCAGACCTCCTTACCCCCGGCATCATAGAGAATGGTGGTCGGCATCACCTGGACGTTGAGCGCCGAGGTCAGGTTCATGTCGGGATCGTGATAGCCGGCAAAGCGGCCGATATCGCGTTCGGCCAGGAAGGCTTCGACCGAGCCCTGCGGCCCCGTATCCTGGCTGACGGCGATAATGCCGAGCTTGCCCTCGTCGGCCTGCGCCTGCTCCAGCTGGTGCAGGGTCGGCAGTTCCTTGATGCAAGGCGCGCACCAGCTGGCCCATAGGTTGACCAGCACCGGCGTTCCCCGCAGCTTCGCCAGATCGAAATCGCCGCCGTCGGGATTTTTGAACTTGGCGGCAGGTGCAGCCTCGCCCTTGTGGCTGCGGTCGACGCCCTTGACCGACTGGGATTCCGCCACAGGCGCTTGAGGCTCCTCGGCCTTTTGCCTATCGCAGCCCGCGATCAATGGCGTCGCAGCAAGGATCAGGAGAGGGACGATCAGCCGCACGGGCAATTCCAATCAAATGTGGGGCGGGCGCTTTGCCGGCGGACCGGCCGCCGTTATGCGTGAGATAAATGCCTCCATCTCCGTCGACAAGCGATTGTGGCGCGAGGACATCCTCGCCAGCCGCGCCCATGCGGCGATGCTGGCCAGCCAGGACATTTTGTCAGCGGACGACGCCAAGGCAATCGAGGAAGGACTGCTGCAGGTCGCGGCGGAGATCGAAGCCGGCCAGCTGCAGGAAGACCCGGCGCTCGAGGACATCCACATGCATGTCGAGCACCGGCTGAAGGAATTGATCGGCGATGCGGCCGGCCGCCTGCATACGGCCCGTTCGCGCAACGACCAGGTGGCAACCGACTTCAGGCTGTTCGTGCGCCGCGCGGTGGATGAAGCGATGGCCGGCATCGATGCACTGGAATCGGTCCTGCTCGACCGCGCCGAGGAACATGCCGATAGCGTCATGCCCGGCTTCACGCACCTCCAGTCGGGCCAGCCGGTTACCCTGGGCCACCACCTGATGGCCTATCGCGAGATGCTGGTCCGCGATCGCAGCCGGTTTTCGGACGCGCGGGCGCGGATGAATGAATCGCCGCTCGGCAGCGCCGCATTGGCCGGGACCGGGTTTGCGATCGACCGCGACGCGACCGCGGCCGCGCTCGGCTTCGACCGCCCGACCGCCAACAGCCTGGACGCAGTCAGCGACCGCGATTTCGTGGTCGATTATCTTCATGCCACGGCGCTCTGTTCGGTCCATCTGTCGCGACTGGCCGAGGAAATCATCCTCTGGGCGAGCCAGCCGTTCGGCTTCGTCAAATTGCCGGACGCCTGGTCGACCGGATCGTCGATCATGCCCAACAAGCGCAATCCTGATGCGGCCGAACTGGTCCGTGGCCATGCGGCTCGAATTATCGGTGATCTGGTCGGCTTGCTGGTGCTGCTGAAGGGGCTGCCGCTGGCCTATGCCAAGGATTTGCAGGACGACAAGCCGCCGATGTTCGACGCGCACGACCTCCTGGGGCTCAGCCTCGCGGCCATGGCCGGGATGCTGGCCGATCTTGAATTTGTGCCCGAACGGATGCGCGCCGCCGCTGCGGCAGGCCATGCCACGGCGACCGACCTCGCCGACTGGCTGGTCAGCAACGCCGATGTTCCGTTTCGCGAAGCGCACCATATCGCCGGGCGCGCCGTCGCTGCCGCCGAAGCGGCAGGCAGGGCGCTCGACCAGCTGACGGTTGAGGAGTTGAAAGCCGTCGACCACCGCGTCGACGAGCGGGCGCTGCCGCGCCTGTCGGTCGAAGCATCAGTCGCGGCTCGCCGTTCGGCTGGCGGTACGGCCCCGGAACGGGTACGAGAGGCGATCGCCGCGGCGCGCTCCCAGATCGCCGCGCGGGAGGGGACATGAGCAAGCGTTTTGCCATTGCCGCACTGACCTTGGCGGTTGCCGGTTGCGGCGGCGTGTCCGACCTCCAGCCCCAGGCAGGCAAGACGCTGCCGCAGAAGCCGGCGCTTGCCAGCCGGGCGCTCACCGCCGAGGAGCTGCTTGAAAAGCCGCCCCTCGCCGACCCGCGCCGGGTCGACGAATTGAACAAGCGCGGCGAGGCGCGAGAAGGCGACCGTTTCGACCTGCCGCCGCCCGATGGAGAGGCGGTACCGCCGCCAGCCGCCGAGCCTTCGACCGAACAGGAACCCCAGCGCCAATGAATCCCAGGCCCGTCCGCAAGGCGATCTTCCCGGTCGCGGGGCTCGGCACACGCCTGCTGCCCGCGACCAAGACCATGCCCAAGGAGATGCTGACGGTCGTCGACCGCCCACTGATCCAATATGCGGTCGACGAGGCGCGCGAAGCCGGCATAGAGCAGATGATCTTCATCACCGGCAGGGGAAAGGCGAGCCTGGTCGATTATTTCGACATGAGTTTCGAGCTGGAAGCGGTGATGGAGAAGGCGGGCAAGAGCCTCGAGCCCTTGCTTCCGGCCCGCTCGGCCTCGGGCGAGATCGTTTCGGTCCGCCAGCAACAGCCGCTCGGGCTTGGCCATGCGGTCTGGTGCGCCCGCCATATTGTCGGCGATGAGCCCTTTGCGGTTCTCCTCCCCGATGACCTGATGGTCGGCAAGCCTGGCGCGCTCAGGCAAATGATCGACGCCTATGCGGGGCTTGGCGGCAACATCATCTGCGCCGAGCAGGTGCCGGCCGATCGAACCGGCAGCTATGGAATCATTACGCCGGGCGCGGCCAAGGGAGCGGCAACCGAGGTCATGGGACTGGTGGAAAAACCCAGTCCCGAAGAAGCGCCATCGCGGCTTGGCATCGTGGGGCGTTACATCCTGCAGCCGGAGGTCATGGACGTCCTGGAGAAGGGCGAGCGCGGCGCCGGGGGCGAAATCCAGCTGACCGACGGCATGGCGAAGCTGATCGGGCGCCAGCCGTTTCACGCGGTGCAGGTCAACGCGGTGCGTCATGATTGCGGGGACAAAGCAGGCTATGTGCTGGCCAATCTAGCCATCGCGCTTGAGCGGGACGACCTGAGACCGAGGATCGAGGAATATCTGGCTAGTCGCGGCTGACGAGCTGCTGCAGCCGGATCCGCTCCGCTTCGCTCTGCTCCAGGGCGGCGCGGACCTCGCCCAGCTCGATTGCGCGCGTGACGACCCGGGCATCCAGGGTCGCATTGTCCGCGCGCAATTCCTTGACCGAGCGGGCGCGGGCGATCCGTCGGGCGATCCGCGCGGCAAGCACTTCGAAGTGGAACGGCTTCGCAACCACATCATCCGCCCCGGCGGCAAAGCCGTCGACGGCGCCGCCGCTATCGCTTTTGCCTGCTATAAGGATGATGGGGGTATCGTTCAGCGCCGTATCGTCGCGGATACGGCGGACCAGCTCCACGCCGCTGACCGAGTCCATCCGCAACTCCGCAAGCACCAGGTCGACCGGCGCGCGCAGCATCTCGGCGGTGGCATTTGCCGCATTGTCGCAGGCGATGATGCGATAGCCGGCCTCGCCCAGTCGCCGGGCCATCACCCCCAGCGCGCTGCGGTTCGGCTCGACAATCAGCAGCCGCGCCTTGCCGTCGCCATGATTGGACTCTGGTGCCGGGTCGATTTGCATGCCCTGAGCTATGAAGGAATTTGGTTAACAGGCCCTTAGGGTTCCAGCTCGACATCCCAGTAGAGATAATCCCGCCAGCTCTGGTGAAGATAGTTGGGCGGGAAGCTCTTGCCGTGGAGCTGGAGCTGCCAGCTGGTCGGCCGGATCGGTTCCCGCTCGACGTGCATCCCGGCCTGACGGGGGGTGCGGCCACCCTTCTTCAGATTGCAGGGCGCGCAGGCCGTGGCGACATTTTCCCAGCTGGTGCGGCCGCCTTGAGAGCGTGGCACGACATGGTCGAAGGTCAGTTCCCTGTGCGACCCGCAATAGAGGCAGCGGAAGCGGTCGCGCAGGAACAGGTTGAACCGGGTGAACGCCGGATATTCGTTGGGCCGCACATATTGGCGCAGCGCGATGACCGACGGCAGCTTCAATGTGGCCGAAGGGCTGTGCACTTCCCGGTCATAATGGGCGACGACGTCAACCCGCTCCAGGAACATTGCCTTGATCGCGGTTTGCCACGGCCACAGCGAGAGCGGATAATAGCTAAGCGGCGTATAGTCGGCATTCAGCACCAATGCCGGGCAACTGTCCGGATGGCGAAGGAGGTCGGTATGGTACACGGCGCAATTATCTCCAGCGTTTGTCCAGCCACAAACGCCGCGCCTCCGGCCTAGTCGCACCCTCCCTCAGCTTGCCAGGCTTGCGGGACCTTGGCGGGAGACCGGCAGCTCGAGGCCCGTCTTTCCGTCTGCGCCCCCGGATGCCAACCCGAGGTGACGATGGCATGACACCACAAATGGCGAATCACCGTCAAGAGTCGCTGCGGTCGCCTTTATCATGGAGTGAGTCCTGAAGGTCACACGTTTCGCACCCTCGCCGTCGGGACGGCTCCATCTCGGCCATGCCTATTCGGCGGCGCTGGGCCATGCCCATGCCCGGGCCGGCGGCGGGCAATTCCGCCTGAGGATCGAGGATCTGGATCCCGTCCGTTGCCGGCCCGAATATGTCGATGCCATTTATGAGGACCTACGATGGCTTGGCCTCCATTGGGACGGCGAACCGATCGTCCAATCGGAGCGAACAGGGCATTACCAGCGCGCCCTCGATCAGCTGAAAGAGCAGGGGGTGGTCTATGCCTGCTTCTGCACAAGGGCGGAGATAACCCAGTCGCTGACCGCGCCGCACGGCGATGCGGGCAGCCTCTATCCTGGTACCTGCCGGCCCTTGCCGGACGATCCCGCGAGGCGCGCTTCAACCCCGCATTGCTGGCGGCTGGATTCCGCCAGCGCCCTGGCCGTCGCCGGCCTTCCGGGCTGGACCGAGCAAAATGGCGAGCGGTTCGACAGCAAGGATAGCGATTTCGGCGACGCCATCCTGGCCCGCAAGGATGCACCCTCCTCCTACCATCTTGCGTGCGTGGTCGACGACGCCGCTTCGGGCGTTACCCTGGTGGTCCGCGGCGAGGACCTGCGGCCCTCTACGCCAACCCAGCGGCTGCTGCAGACCCTGCTCGGCCTGCCGGAGCCCGCTTACCTCCATCATGCGCTGGTGACTCATGACGATGGCCGCCGCCTGGCCAAGCGCGACCAGGCGCCGACCCTGGAGGCGTTGCGCGCCGGCGGAGCAGACGGGCCGTCGCTCGCGGCCGATTTGATCGATGGCCGGCTGCCCCTAGGATTTCGCCTGAGCCAAGCGTAGAGCGGCGCCATGAACATGTTTCTCGCCATCCTGCTCGTCGTAGCCATGGTCGCGGTCGCCTATGTGCTGGTGCGCGGCGTCATCGCCATGGCGCAGGGCAAGGACGTTTCGGGCGAGGTCCAGCAGGGCTATATGCAGAAGCGCGTGCTGTATCAGGGCATTGCCGTTGTGATCGTCATCCTGATCCTGCTGCTGGCCGGACGGGGGTAGGTTCCTGGTCAAGCTCAACAAAATCTATACGCGTACCGGTGACGGCGGCTCGGCCGGGCTGGTCGACGGCAGCCGCATTTCCAAATCCTCGGCACGAATGGCCGCGATCGGCGAAGTCGATGAGGCCAATAGCGCGATTGGCGCCTCGATTGCAGCGCTCGAGCCGGGCGAGCTGGCGGACCGTCTCCGCCGAATCCAGAATGAGATGTTCGACCTTGGCGCCGACCTGGCGACGCCGTTCGGCACCGAATTCGAGGCACATTCCCTGCGCATCGTCGCCCGGCAAGTGACCCGGCTGGAGGAAGAAATCGACGCGATGAACGCGTCGCTCCAGCCGCTGACGAGCTTCATCCTGCCCGGCGGTTCGATGGCGGTCGCCCTCCTCCACCAGGCACGCTGCATTGTCCGCCGAGCCGAGCGCGCGGCGGTGGCGCTGCACGAGACAACGCCCGTCAATGCCGACGCACTGGCCTATCTGAACCGGCTGTCCGACCATCTGTTCGTCGCCGCGCGGCACCTGGCCGCCGCAGGAGGGGGTGACGTGCTGTGGCAGCCGGGGGCAACTCGCGACCTTTAATCGAAGCGGAACAATTGTAGAACGATCACAGCTTGCCTATTATAGGTGATGAATGGCCCGGTCGGACAAAGAGAAGGCTGCAAATCTCGCCGAACGTCTCGCGGCGACCCGGGCGCTGACGATCGCCCTCGCCGCGCCGCTGTCCGACGCTGACGCGACGATCCAGCCGCATCCCGACGCTTCTCCCGCAAAATGGCATTTGGCGCACACGAGCTGGTTCTTCGAAACCTTCATCCTGCGCGATCATGTCGCCGGCTACCGGCTTCACGACGATCGCTGGCCCTATCTGTTCAACAGCTATTATGAGGGAGAGGGGGAGCGGCACGCGCGGCCGAAGCGCGGCATGCTGAGCCGTCCTAGCCTCGATAAAATTCGTTCCTGGCGACGCGAGGTCGACGAGGCGCTGCAGGACGCTTTTCCCAAGCTGCCGCAAGAGGCGCTGAGGCTGATCGAATTGGGCATCCATCACGAGCAACAGCACCAGGAACTGTTCCTGACCGACATCCTGGCCAGTCTTGCCGAAAATCCGCTCGAACCCGCCTACGGCCAACTGGCCCCCGCGCCTTGTCATTCGACCGAGCCTCTCAGCTGGACCGAAGGTCGATCGGGCCTGACCGAGATAGGGGCCCCGGCGGCCGGCTTTGCCTTCGACTGCGAGCGGCCAAGGCACCAGGAGATGCTCCACCCGCACCGCATCGCAAATCGTTGCGCGACCAATGGCGAATGGCAGGATTTCATCGCCGACGGCGGATACGGGACCCCGACTCTTTGGCTCAGCGACGGCTGGGACTGGATCCAGCGGGAGCGGGTCGAGCGCCCGCTTTACTGGCACGACGACGGCAGCCACTTCACCCTGGCCGGCCGGCGGGAGATCGACCGCGCCGCCCCCGTCGCGCACGTTAGCTATTATGAGGCCGACGCCTTTGCCCGCTGGGCCGGCGCACGCCTGCCCACGGAGGCGGAATGGGAGGACGGTTTCGCCTTCTTCGATCCGGAAATGGGCCATCAGCTGGATGGTGCCGGATCGGTCATGCCCAAACCGGGCGGCGGACCGTTCGGCGATGTCTGGCAATGGACCCAGTCCGCCTATTTGCCCTACCCCGGCTTCAAGCCGGAGGCGGGCGCCGTGGGCGAATACAACGGCAAGTTCATGAGCGGCCAGATGGTGTTGAAAGGCGCCAGCTGCGCCACCCCGCGAGGCCATTCGCGCGCCAGCTATCGCAACTTCTTCCCGCCCGCCGCGCGCTGGCAATTCACGGGGGTGCGCCTTGCTCAAGACGCTTGAAAAAGTCGATCCGGCGTTCCGCGCCGACGTCATCAATGGCCTGTCGGAGCCTATACCCGCGATCCCCGCGCGCTGGTTCTATGACCGGCGCGGATCCGAGCTGTTCGACGAAATCACCCGCCTTCCCGCTTATTATCCGACGCGGATCGAGACCGCCCTGCTGGAACAGCGCATGCCGGAGATAGCGCGGCTGATTGGGCCGGCCTGCGCCGTCGTCGAGTTCGGCGCGGGGAGCGCGACCAAGACGCCGATCCTGCTGCGCGAGGCGAGGCCCAAGGCCTATGTCCCGGTCGACATCAGCGGCGACTATTTGCGCGACAGCGCCGATGTAGTCGATCGCGATTTCCCGGATATCGCCGTCTATCCCGTCGAGGCCGACTTCACCAAGGAGGTGCACCTTCCATCCGAGATAGACGGACTGCCTCGCCTCGGCTTCTTCCCTGGATCGACCATCGGCAATTTCGTGCCCCAGAGCGCGACTGACCTGTTGCGCCATTTCCGCACGATACTGGGCACGGGGGCAAAGCTGCTGATCGGAATGGATCGGGTAAAGGGCGTCGAGCGGCTGATTGCGGCCTATGATGATCCGGAGGGCGTCACCGCCGAGTTCAACCTGAACCTGCTTCGCCGCATCAACCGCGAGTTGGAGGGCGACATCCCGGTCGACGCATTCCGCCACCAGGCGCGGTGGAACGACATGCTGGGGCGGATCGAGATGCACCTGGTCGCATCGCGCGACGTTGAGTTCAGCATCGAGGACAGGCGTTTCGCATTCCGCAACGGCCAGTCGATTCACACCGAAAACAGCCATAAATATGGGCCGCGCGGCGCCCGGATGCTGCTGCTGGCAGGCGGATGGACGCCGATCGCCGAATGGACCGACAAGGATGAAGATTTCGCCCTGATCCTGGCCGAGGCCGAGCGGGAGCGCTTTGCGCCGTAACCACATTGTGCGCTGCGGCGGTCGCGGCTAAGCCTTGCCGCCATGCTCTATGCCCTTTTCAGCATCGTCGACATGATCCTTCAGCTGCTGGTCTGGATCATCATCATCCAGGTCATCCTGAGCTGGCTGGTGGCCTTCAATGTCATCAATCTTCAAACAAACTTTGTTCGGACGATCGTCGATACGCTCGAGCGGGTCACTGCGCCGCTCTATCGGCCGATCCGCAAGATCATGCCCGATTTCGGCGGAATCGATTTCTCTCCGATCGTGCTGATCCTGGCGATCCAGATCCTCCGTAAGCTGAACGAGGGACTCGCGCTCGAGACCAGCGCGACGATCATGTGAGCGCCAGGATCATTGACGGGAAGGCGGCCGCAGCGATTCTGCGCGCCCAGGTCGCGGCCGAGGTCGCCAGGTTCCGCGTCGCGACCGGCCGCGCCCCGGGCCTTGCGGTGGTCCTCGTGGGTGAGGATCCCGCCAGCGCTGTCTATGTCCGCAACAAGGGCCGGGCGACCATCGAAGCGGGCATGGAAAGCTTCGAGCACAGGCTTCCAACGGAAACGGGCGAGCAGGAACTGCTCGACCTCGTCGAGCGGCTGAACGCCGATCCTGCGGTCGACGGCATCCTCGTCCAGCTTCCGCTTCCGGATCACATCGACGCAAACAAGGTGCTGACCAGCATCGACCCGGACAAGGATGTCGACGGCTTCCACCCGATCAATGCGGGACGGCTGGCGATCGGCATGGACGGCTTCGTTCCCTGCACGCCGCTCGGCTGCCTGAAGCTGCTGCGTGCCGAGTTGGGCGACCTCAAGGGCAAGGAAGCGGTGGTGATCGGCCGCTCCAATATCGTCGGCAAGCCGATGGCGTTGCTGCTGCTCGGCGATCATTGCACCGTGACCATCGCCCACAGCCGGACGCGCGACCTGCCGGACGTGGTTCGCCGCGCCGATATCGTCGTTGCCGCAGTGGGACGGCCGGCCATGGTCAAGGGCGACTGGCTGAAACCGGGCGCGACCGTGATCGACGTCGGCATCAACCGGATCGCCGGGGAAGGCGGCAACAGCCATTTGGCGGGCGACGTCGATTTCGCTTCGGCTGAGGCGGTTGCCGGCGCCATCACCCCGGTACCGGGCGGCGTCGGGCCGATGACCATTGCATGCCTCATCCGCAACACGATGGTTTCGGCGGCGCGCCGCGACGGCTTTGCCGTGGATCCGGCACTGTGATCGAACTGTTCACCACCGCCTTCATTACCCTGGCGGTGATCATCGATCCGCCGGGCTGCGCGCCAATCTTTGCCTCGCTGACCGCAGGAACCGATCAGGCTCACCGGCGCAAGATGGCGATCCGTTCTGCCGCGGTCGCCTGGTCGATCCTCATTTTCTTCGCCCTGCTGGGTGAGCCCCTGCTGCGTACCCTTGGCATCAGCCTGTCCGCGTTTCGGCTGGCCGGCGGCATCATGTTGTTCATGATCGCGCTCGACATGGTTTTCGAAAGGCGAACCGAACGCCGCGAGGAACGCGCCGAGGAAATCAAGGGAACCCCCGAGGCGGAGGATATCTCGGTGTTCCCGATGGCCATCCCGATGATCGCGGGACCCGGCTCGATCGCTTCGATCATGTTGCTGACGGCGCGTGCGGACGGGCTGGTGCAGGACACAATCGTGCTGACCGCTCTGACGCTCGTCCTGCTGCTGACCCTGGCCGCCTTGCTGTTGGCAGGCCCGCTCATGAAGCTGATCGGCGCCAAGCTGGAAGCGATGATCACCCGCATCCTCGGCGTGATCCTGGCCGCGCTGGCCGCCCAGTTCGTGCTCGACGGGCTGGAACGAAGCCTGCCGGGCCTGGCGGGCTGATCAGCCTACCACTCGCCACATCTTGAACGGCGAATCCCTGGGCAGCGCGACCGGCTGAAGCCAGATCGGCACCCTGCCTCTCATCAGCTGGCCATAAAAGCCGTTCGGCGCTTCGGACATGAAGATGGTCGCCGTCGACATGTCGGGGCAGACCAGCAGATAGTCGCTTCGATATTCGGAGATGATGCGATGGGCCTGCGGCTCGTCGCCGCGGAAGGCCGTCATCACATCGGCAATCGCCCGGTCATTGCGATGGTAAGGCCCGCCGATAGCGTCGTGGTGCGTGGCAACGATCAATCGCGGCCCCAAGTCGATGTAGGTGAAGACGATGCCCTTGGGCTGGGCATTGATCGCGGCCAGTGCGGCCAAGCTTGGGCATCGCCGGTTGGCCTGGCTGACCTTGGCACGGGCCGGGCTGGACTTCTCCGCCGGCACCAGCTGCAGGGTCAGCGGTATAGCGGCCCCAAAGGCAAGCAACACCAGCAGGATCGCCGCGGCATGCTTCCAAAGCTGCGGCGACTGCAACCAGGGTGCGGCGACGATGACGATCAGGGCCGTGGCGGCCGGGAGCGCCATCATTTGCGCGGCCGGAGCCGCACGAATCTGCCAAAAAAGAAGCGTCAGCGCCATGACGGAGGGCAAGGCAACGGCCAGCGTCCGGTAAAGCAGGTCGCGGCCCTCGATACCCTGCCGCCAGGCCCGCCATATAAGTAGCCCCCAGCCGAGCAGCCCCGTGACCGGCAGGGCCAGCGCAATCGTGCCGATCCGCCAGGCATGACGATAGAAGGGCCGCGCCTCGCGCACATGATCGAGCCATAGCCGCGTCGCCTCGGGCGACACCCCTTCCAGCCGCTGCAGGCAATTGGGCCAGGCTAATGCGTGGAAACCGGCGACGATGCCGCCCGCAATGACGGCCGCGCCAAGCCGGATTCTCCAGCTGTCGGCTCTGAACAATGCCAGCCCGAACATGACCGCGCCGCCGACCACGGCGTCGCTCAGCCACACCGGCGACAGGGCGTCGCACACGGCCTGGCGGTTCGCTTCCGAGGCAAAGATGAGGAACCCGGCTCCCGTCGTCGCGACTAGTGCGCCGGCGTAGGTGGCAAGCCGTTTGCGTTGGTCCCGATCGGCAACCCACAGCAAGACCGTCGCACCGCCGAGCAAGGCGAGATAGATCAGCATCTCCAGCCCGATGGCGAGCGAAAGGCCGCTCGCCAGCCCGAGCACCGCGCCGCCCCGCGCTCGCTTGGGATCGGCCATGGCGGACAGTGCCAGGCCAAGGAACGCCAGCTGCCAGCCGTGATGGTCGATCCGCAGCGGCGCGAACATGCCAATCGTCGAATAGGCGCAAAGCAGGCCGATGATCGGGAGCGGCCAGGCCTTTTCGTGCACCAGGCGCTTCATCGTCAGCGCCAGGGAGAACATCAGCAGCAGCAGCGGCAGCAGTGGCGCGATCGCCACCGCGATCCGCTCCGCCCCGGCGCCGCCGACCAATGGCTTGGTGAGCAGGATCAGCCCGGCGATCGGCAGGTCGACCAGCCGCGACCAATGGATGTTGGCGCCGCCGTGCGCCGGATCGAAGCGGTGCTGGACCAAATCGTACCAGCCCTGTCCGCCCAGCCATGCACGAACCTGCGCCAACCGGAGATTGTCATCGGTGTCCCCCAGGGCGAAGGCCTGGATCGGCCCCCACCGATTGCTGACGATGAACAGGACATAGAGCAGCCAGGCGACGACCAGCATCCAGCGCCAATGACGAAAAAAGGGCTCGGCCACCCTCGATTGCAACGCCACAAACCGGTCTTCCGTCATCGCCCGCCCCGCCAAATCTCGGATTGTGTCCTAACCGTAACTCACTAGAGAGCAAGCCGATGATCCAATCGACGCTTCACAAGATTGGCCCCGAGCGGAGAACCGTGCTGCTGCAGTTGCTGCGCTATGCCTTTGCCGGCTTCGCGATCACCTTGGCGGTCGCGGCAAGCTATTGGGCGATCACGGATTTGCTGCACATCGACCCGATGATCAGCTTCACCATCGTTTTCCTGCTGTTTTCGGCGATCAGCTATGTCACCCACGGCGAGTACAGCTTTAAGGACCATGGGACGCGCGACCAGCATCACGTCCGGATGGGCCGGTTCCTCGCGGTCAATGTGATCGGATATCTAGTCAACCAGGGCTTCATTTGGCTGCTGGTCAAGCAGCTGGACGGCCCGACCTGGTGGTCGACCATCCCGATGATCTTCGTCACGCCCCTCTTGACCTTCGCCCTCCATCGGCGGTTCGTCTACGCATGAGCCCAAGATCATGAACAGCGTCGAATTCAGCCTGATCATCCCCGTCAAGGATGAGGAAGCGGCCATCGGCCCCTGCCTGGAGCGGATCATTCCCATCCTGGAGGCGATCGACGACCCCGCCGCCAGGTCGTTCGAGATATTGTTCGTCGACGATGGCAGCACCGATGCGACCCTGGAAGTCATCCGCAAGGCCAATGCGGCGGACTCGAGGGTGTGCGGCATCTCGCTGTCGCGCAATTTCGGCAAGGAGGCGGCGCTGACCGCCGGCCTGGATGTGGCGCGGGGTCATGCGGTCGTGCCGCTCGACGTCGACCTGCAGGATCCGCCCGAGGCGCTGCCCAAGATGATCGCCCAGTGGCGGGCCGGTTTCGACGTCGTCTATGGCGTTCGCGACAACCGGGAGACCGACAGCCTGCCCAAGCGGCTGACCGCCGATCTCTACTATCGCGCCCACAATTGGCTGAGCGACGACAAGATTCCCGAGCATGCCGGCGATTTCCGCCTCCTCGACCGCAAGGTGGTCGACGTCATCCGCCGCATGCCGGAGCGAAACCGGTTCATGAAGGGCCTGTTCGCCTGGGCCGGCTTCAAGCAGGCGGCGGTCCTTTACCACCGCGAGGAACGCAAGGTCGGCAAGACCAAATATAATTATTGGAAGCTGTGGACCCTGGCGATCGACGGCATCACCTCGGCCTCCACGCTGCCGCTCAGGGTGTGGAGCTACCTTGGTGCCATCGTCGCATTGGGCGCGCTCGGCTATGCCGTCTACATCATCGTCGTCACCCTTACGTCGGGCATCAACGTCCCTGGCTATGCCTCGCTGATGGTCGCGGTGCTGTTCCTCGGCGGCCTGCAGCTGCTCTCGCTGGGCGTGCTCGGCGAATATGTCGGCCGCATCCTCACCGAGACCAAGGCACGGCCGCTATACATCGTCCGCGAACGGATTGGGGACTGATGGAGCGCAAAGTCTACGAGCAGATGGCCAAGCTCGACAGCCAGCATTGGTGGTTCACCGCGCGTCACCGCATCCTCGACGGCCTGATCGAGCGGGTCGTCCGGCCGCCCGCGGGATCCCGGATTCTCGAGCTCGGCGCCGGCACCGGCCACAACCTCGCCATGCTTTCGCGCTTCGGCGAGGTGGAGGCGAGCGAGCTGGACCCGATCGCGCGCGGAATCGCCACGGACCGGCTGGGGCGGCCGGTGGTGGAGGCCGCGCTACCCGATCTCAGCATGTTCCCGGCGGGCTCTTATGACCTGGTCGCGCTGTTGGACGTGCTGGAGCATGTGCCCGACGACAAGGCATCGCTGAGCGCGATCTACGAGTTGCTGAAGCCCGGCGCCGCCCTGCTTCTCACCGTCCCGATCAATCCCTGGATGTGGAGCGCGCACGACGTCGCCCACCATCACCACCGCCGCTATCGCAAGCATGAGATCCGCAAGCTGGCCGAGGATGCCGGTTATGAGATCGAGCTGCTGTCGCCGTTCAACAGCCTGCTGTTCCCGCCCATCGCCGCGGTCCGCCTTGTCGGCAAACTGACCGGGAAGGACGACAGTGACGATGCAATGCCGTCATCGCTCGTCAACCGCATATTGGACGGCGTGTTCGGCCTGGAGCGCGAACTTATCGGCCGCGTGCCGATGCCGTTCGGCGTGAGCCTTGTGGCCGTTCTTCGCCGTCCTCGCTGACCGGGACATTCTTGAGCAAGATCGAGTCCCTGGTTGCCCAGACGGGCTCCCAGCCTTCGACCCATTCCCGCGGAATCGGCCGCATGTCGACCAGCCAGAGATAATCGAAGGCATCATGCGGAAGGTTGTTGAGCGCGGCGCGCACCGCCCAGCCTTCGTGCCGGCAGCCCGGATCACGGACGATTTGCGACGGATCGCGCTGGAACCAGCCTGCGGGGGCATAGCGAACCTTCATCAGGGTCGATCCAGCCATTGGCCAATGGTCGTTGGTATAGGCCTCTTTCCTGACCGTCGCGATCGCCCCCAAATGATCGGATCGCCTGAGCGACCATTGCTCGCACTTGTCCCACACCAGCACCGCCAGCCGCGAGCCGCGCTCAATATGGTCCAGCGCCTTGAGCTGCTCGGCCTGCTTGCTGCCCGCCATCGCCATGCTGGCGGTCGTCGCGCCCAGGCGGATGACCATGAAGCCGACCGCCGCGATCGCCAACCAGCTTGCCAGCGGGAAGCGCGTCTCGGCCTTGAAGCGGACGGCAAGCACGAAGATCGCCGCAGCGAACGGCACGAGGCGCATGTCGGCATAGGCTGAGCCGAATACGATGCGGGGCAGCAGCACATAGCATGCGGCCAGTATCAATCCGGAGAAGGCGAGGTTGCGCGACAGGGTGAGGCGGGGATGGATCAGCGCGAAGATTGGTACCGCCAGCACGATCGCGGCGCAGGCGATGTCGAACGCCTCCCACCGGTCGCGAAACATCCGCAGCAGATATTCCCACTTATATTCCCAATCGAACCAGCGATGGGTCAGCCCACCGGTCGCTTCGCTCCGCCACAACAGGACCAGCAGCGCCGGAAGCGCCAGGGCTAGCGAGTGGTAAGCGGCGCGGAGGCCGGCCATCCACCAGCTGTGGCCGCGGTCGTGCTGCCGGACCGCCTCCGCCGAAAAGCACAGCAGGCCCAGCATGCCCCAGCCGAAGGTATGCGCGAAAAAGACCAGGAAGCTGATCGGCACGAACAGCAGCGCGCGCAGCCTCGATTTGCCCAATCGCCCAAGCCGTAGCCACAGGCCGAAGGCAAGCAGCGCCAGCGCCATCGACAGGGCGAAATTGACGAAGCCGAACATGAATGGGTGGCCGAACGCCAGGGGCAGTGCAAAGGCGACCGTGGGCGGCAGGCGATTATGCACTTCCCGCGCCACCCACAGCATGCCCGCCACGGTCAGCGGCGGGATCGACATGACGACCAGTTTCGTCGCCGGCTCCAACCCGATCAGCTTCGACAGCGGCACGACCAATATGTCGACGCCCAGGTTGCCGATGGGCAGCCACTGGAATGAGTACCATTGCTGCAGGATCGGGCTCGACGCCAGGTCGGCAGCGACCTTGTAGCGACCCATATGGCCGCCGATGTCGACGATCGGCGGGATTGCCGGATATAGCAGCGGCACGAAGGCGATGAGGATCATGGCCGCGACGAATGGCCGGCCTTCCCACCAGGGACGCGGCGCTCCCTTCGGCAGCGCGGCCGCCGCGGGGGTGTCGGCTACGAAGTGCGGAGCGCGCATCACGCGCCGTCGCGCCTCCCGAGCAGCCGCAGGCGCAGCGCGTTCAGCTTGATGAAGCCTTCGGCGTCCCGCTGGTCGTAGGCGCCGGCGTCATCCTCGAACGTCACTACCTTTTCGCTGTACAGGCTGTGCGGCGACTTGCGGCCGGTGACATGGACCCCGCCCTTGTAGAGCTTCATGCGGACCGTGCCGTCGACCTTGGCCTGGCTATGGTCGATGGCCGCCTGCAGCATCTCGCGCTCCGGCGAAAACCAGAACCCGTTGTAGACCAGCTCCGCATAGCGCGGCATCAGCTCGTCCTTGAGATGCGCGGCGCCTCGGTCGAGCGTCAGCTGCTCGATCGCGCGGTGGGCGGCGTGGTAGATGGTGCCGCCCGGCGTCTCGTACATGCCCCGGCTCTTCATCCCGACGAAGCGGTTCTCGACCAGGTCAAGCCGGCCGACGCCGTGGCGCTTGCCAAGTTCGTTGAGCCTGGTCAGCAGCGCGGCCGGCGACAGGGTTTCTCCGTTAAGTTCGACGCCATCGCCGCATTTGAACTCGACGGTGATTTCCTCCGGCGTGTCGGGAGCAGAGACCAGGTCATCGGTGCGGGAATAGACATAGTCGGGGACCTCGGCCCAGGGATCCTCGAGCACCTTCCCCTCCGACGAGGTGTGCAGCAGGTTGGCATCGGTCGAGAAGGGGCTTTCGCCGCGCTTGTCCTTGGGCACCGGGATCTGGTTCTTCTCGGCGAAATCGATCAATGCCGTGCGGCTGGTGAGATCCCATTCGCGCCATGGAGCGATCACTTTGATGTCCGGTGCCAACGCATAATAGCCGAGCTCGAAGCGGACCTGGTCATTGCCCTTCCCGGTCGCGCCATGGCTGACCGCGTCGGCCCCGACTTCCCTGGCGATCTCGACCTGCCGCTTGGCGATCAGCGGCCGCGCGATCGATGTGCCGAGCAGGTACAGCCCCTCGTAGAGCGCATTGGTGCGCATCATAGGGAATACATAGTCGCGAACGAATTCTTCGCGCAGGTCGTCGACGAAGATATGCTCGGGCCTGACGCCCATCAGCTCGGCCTTGTGCCGCGCCGGACCCAGTTCCTCGCCCTGGCCCAGGTCCGCGGTGAAGGTTACGACTTCGCAACCATAGGTCTGCTGCAGCCATTTCAGGATCACGCTCGTGTCGAGGCCGCCGGAAAAGGCGAGCACGACGCGGTTGATCTTGTCGGCCATTTGGTCGTTTCCTTCGAGAGCTTCAGTGGGATGGCGGGCGCCTTGCCACCAACGACCCAAGCGTTCAAGCGCCATACAGCTATGGGTGAATAGCCTCGTTCAATTCTGATTGAGGAGGGGATCGCCCATGAGGAAGTTTCTAATCGTCGCCACGGCCCTGCTGGCCGGAACCGCGGCACTCGCCCAGACCGCTCCGGTCGCCCAGCCGGCACCGGCGGCGCCAATGGCTAATCCGATGCGCGACAGAGTGATGACCCGCGATGAGGTCGTCACAATGGTTCGTGAGCATTTCAGCGAGATGGATACGAACAAGGACGGCTCGGTCTCGTCTGACGAGGCAATGCAGGGCCACCGGAACATGGCCGGGCGAATGGATCATGGCCCACGCGGTCGGGACATGATGATGCATGATGGCCAGAGGGGCGATCCCAACGCCGCGTTCGACCGGTTCGATGCGAACAAGAACGGATCGATCAGCCGCGACGAATTCGCCGCGGCACGCGAGCAGCGGATCGAGCGGCGCGTTGAGATCAGGGAAGGCGACAAGGCATCCAATGGCAAGAATCGGCGGCGCCACGGCATGGGCATGCGCGGTCCCGGCGGGTTCGGCGGACGCATGATCGTGATGGCCGACACCAATGCCGATGGCCGGATCACCCAAGCCGAAGCGGAGGCGCTCGCGCTCCAGCACTTCGACCAGATGGACGCCAACCATGACGGGCAGGTCACGCCCGAAGAACGCCGCGCCGCGCGTCCGCTCATCATGAAGCAGATGCGCGAACAAAGAAAAGCCGGCAGCTAAGCCACGCACCTTATTGCCTTTATGTCGGGCCCGGTGCTTGCACTGGGCCCTTTTTCATGGCTGTTACCGCGCCGATCAGAGGAGCCTTCCGTCAATGCCGCTTGTTTCGCCCAGCCTTCGCGCCACCACTTTCCTGGCCGCCCTTTCACTTCCGCTGGCCGCCGCCCACGCCGATGAGGGCATGTGGACCTTCGACTCCTTCCCGGCCGCGAAAATGCGCGCCGATTATGGCTGGGCGCCCGACCAGGCCTGGCTGGACAAGGTCCGCGTCGCCGCGGTCCGCCTGACGGGCGGCTGCTCGGCCAGCTTCGTGTCGGATACAGGCCTGATCCTCACCAATCACCATTGCGTTGCGCATTGCGTGGAGGAGCATTCGACGGCCCAGAACAATATCCTCAAAACGGGATTCACCGCCCGCGCTCGCGAAGAGGAAAAAATGTGCGCCGGTCAGCAGGCCGAGGTCGTCACGTCGATCAAGGATGTGACGCCGCAGGTAAAGGCCGCGATCGGCTCTTCGACGGGCGAGGCGGCGGTCAAGGCGCGCTCGGCGATCGTTGCGCAGCTGGAGAATCAAGGCTGTCCCGACACGGCGAGGAATCGCTGCCAAGTGGTCTCGCTTTACGGCGGCGGCCAATACAAGCTCTATACCTACCGCAAATATTCGGACGTGCGGCTGGTTTGGGCGCCGGAGGCGCAAGCGGCCCAGTTCGGCGGCGATCCCGACAATTTCAACTTCCCGCGCTACTCGCTCGATGCCGGGTTCCTGCGCGCCTATGAAGACGGCAAGCCGGTCGCCACGCCGCAGCATCTGGAATGGAGCGCGCGGGCGCCGATCGATGGCGAGGCGACGTTCGTCGTCGGCAATCCAGGCTCGACCCAGCGCCTGTTCACTTCGGAGCAACTGGCCTTTCAGCGCGAGCTGGTGCTGCCGGTCACGGTGACCACCTATTCGGAACTGCGGGGCCGGCTGATCGCGGCGATGGAATCCAGCCCGGAGAAAGAGCGCGAGGCGGCCGAGACCCTGGGCAGCATCGAAAACAGCCTGAAGGTCTATATCGGCCGTGTGAAGGCGCTCAGCGATCCCGCCTTCACCGGCAAGCTTGCGGCCGCCGAGGCCGAGCTCAAGGCGAAAAGCGCCGGCAACGCCGCGATCGGCAATCCCTGGGCCAGTGTCGCGAAGGCGATGAGCGCCTATCGCGATTTCTATATCGCCGATCGTTACTCGCTGCCGTCGGGCGACCTGTTCGGTTACGCCATAACCCTGGTGCGCGCCGCGACCGAACGGGCCAAGCCCAATGCCGAGCGCCTGCCGGGCTATTCGGATTCGGCGCTGCCGCTGGTCGAGAAGAAGCTGCTGGACGAGCGGCCGATCTATCCCTGGCTCGACCAGCTCACCATGGAATGGTCGCTGAGCAAGTCGCGCGAATATCTGGGTGCGGACGACCCGCAGACGAAGCTGCTGCTGGGCAAGGAATCGCCGGAAGGGCTGGCGGCGCGGCTCGTCGCCGGAACCAAGCTGGCCGACCCTGCCGTGCGGAAGGCACTTTGGTCCGGCGGACAGGCGGCGATCAATGCGTCGACCGACCCGATGATCGTTTATGCTCGCTCGATCGATGCCAATGACCGCGCGCTACAGAAGCGCTTCGACGAGCAGGTCGACGCTCCGCTGACCGCCGCCCAGGCCAAGCTCGCCGACGCCCGCTTCGCCGCTTATGGCGACACCATCTACCCGGATGCGACCTTCACCCTCAGGGTCAGCTATGGCCGGGTCGCCGGATGGATGGAGCGGGGCAAGATGGTCCCGACGCGCACGACCATGGGCGGAACCTTTGACCGGGCGACGGGCGCGCCGCCCTTCGACCTGCCACCGGCTTTCGCCGCCAATCGCGCCAGGATCGATTCCCATACCACCTATGACTTCGTCACCACCAACGACATCATCGGCGGCAACTCAGGATCGCCGGTGATCGACCGGGAGGGCCGCGTGATCGGCGCCGCGTTCGACGGCAACATCAACAGCCTTGGCGGCAACTATGGCTACGACGGCTCGATCAACCGCACGGTCGTGGTTTCGACCGCCGCGGTCCAGGAGGCGCTGGAGAAGATCTACCCGGCGCCGCAATTGTTGGCGGAGCTGCAGGGCCAATAGCTTTCCTCCCCACGAATTCGTGGGGAGGGGGACCGCCGAAGGGGGTGGAGGGGTTCTGGATCGTGGATCCTGAGAACCCCTCCGTCAGCCTGCGGCTGCCACCTCCCCGGCCATTGCTGGGGAGGACAGCTCGTTCCGATATCGCGCCTCCGCTTCGGTCATATAGTCGCGGGTGAGCGGCAACGCATGACGGTCGCGGATGTACTGGATCTGGTA
>JBJMUA010000050.1:0-48336 GCA_045811425.1 Sphingomicrobium sp.
CGCATGGATCCCGCTTTGGACGAAGACGAAGTCGTAGCCCTGCCGCGCCGCGCCGAGCGCGTCGGTCAACACCGCATCGCCGACCGCCAGCACCTCGTCCGCTGGCGGGTTCCCGGCATGGTGGAGCGCATGGGCGTAGATTGCCGGATAGGGCTTGCCGTACCACGTGACCCGCCCGCCCAGCCCCTCATACACGTCGGCGATAGCGCCAGCGCACGGCTCGGGCACACCGCCCCGGACCACCAGGCGGTCGGGATTGAGGCAATGCATGTGCACGTCGCGATCGGCCCAGCGCTCGAGGTCGGCGCGATATTGCTCGACCTTGGGCCGCACTTCCTCGAGCCCGGTGCAGGCGAGGTCGCGGAAGTCTTCACCGTCCGCGATTCGCACTCCCCTGCCGTCCAGGATTTCGCGATCGCCCGCCGTGCCGACGAAACCGACAGCGGTGCCGAGCGCGAGCAACGCCTCAATGCCTGCCTCGCCACTGGTCGCGACGGCATCGAAAGCATCGCGTGGCAGGCCGATGCGCGCGAGCTGGGCCTCGACCGCTTCGGCGGTTCGCGGCGCGTTCGTGATGAGGACGACGCAGCGGCCGTCGCGCCGCCATTGGGTCAGCCGCTCGGCAGCGTTGGGGTACAGGTTCACGCCGTCGTGCACGACGCCCCAGATGTCGCACAGGATCAGCCGGTATTTCGGGTCGAGCATATCCCAGTAGCTCACTCGAGACCGGCCTCCGCGAGTGCCTGCTCGATCGGCGCGACGTCTTCGGGATTGTTGAGCTCGCGGAGCGCGAACGGCGGCGTCTCGACCTCGACCACGGCGACCGGCACGCCGGCGACGAGGAAGCGCAATTGCTCGAGGCCTTCGAGCGTCTCCAGCTCGCTCACCGGCGTCGTGACATAGCGATCGAGCGCTTCAGGCCGGTAGGCATATACCCCTACGTGAAGCCGGACGGGCGTCAATTCGCTGCCGAGCGCTCCCCCTGGCAGATGCGGGATCAGCCGCTTGGAAAAATAGAGCGCGTGGCCATTGGCGTCGGTCACGACCGTCGTTCCGCCGACGCGGCCGGCGGCTTCCTCGGCCTGGAGCGCGCGGACTTCGTCGCTCCTGAGGCGCATCGCCGGCGTCGCCACCAGCGCGTCGTCATTCTCCATCCGTGCGATCAGCGCTTCGACGAAGCCCGCGGGAGTCAGCAGCGCGTCGCCCTGGAAATTGATCACCAAGTCGGGCTCATGAAGCTGCGCCAGCGCTTCGGCGCAGCGCTCGGTGCCGTTGCGGCATTCCGGCGAGGTCATGATCACCCCGGCGCCGAAGCTGGTACAGGCCTCGGCGATCCGGTCGTCGTCGGTGACGACAAACACGCCCGAAATGCCCGCCACGCGCTTCGCCGCCTCGTAGCTGCGCAGGATCAGCGGCTTGGCGCCTCCGCCCGCGCCCTTGAGCTCGACCAGAGGCTTTCCGGGATAGCGCGTCGATTGATAGCGCGCCGGGATCAGGATGACGCTGTTCACCGGCTCGAACTACCTGGCACTCGGGCAGTCGTGGATGTGGAGCACGCCGACCGGCTTTGCTGCATCGACCACGAACAAGGTCGTAATCTTATACTCTTCGAACAGTGTCAGCGCTTCGTCGACCAAAGTGTCGGGCGCGATCGTCTTCGGGTTGGCGGTCATGAATACCGTCGCCGGATGATCGAGCCCCTGCTCGATGTGACGCCGGAGGTCGCCGTCGGTGATTACTCCAACGAGGTCGCCACCCTGGTTGGTCACGCCGACCACGCCGAGGCGCTTGGCGCTCATTTCGACCACCGTGTCGTGCATGCTGGTCTGTTCGCTGACCAGCGGCACCTCCTCGCCGGAATGCATCAGCCGGCTGACCGGCTTTAACCGAGCCCCGAGCGAACCGCCCGGGTGAAGGCGCCCGAAGTCCGTGCGGGTGAAGCCCTTCTGGCGCATCACGGTCATCGCCAGCGCATCGCCAAGCGCCAGCGTCATCGTCGTCGAAGTCGTCGGAGCGACCGATTCCGGCCCGACCTCGGCCCAGTGTGGAAGCACCAGCGCCGCGGCGGCCGCTTCGGCGAGCATCGAGCCCGAATTGCCCGTGATCGCGATCACCGGAATGCCGACCCGCTCAAAATGATCGATCACCGGCTCGAGCTCGGCCGTCTCCCCGCTTTGCGAGATGAGGATCGCGACATCCCCCTTCGCCGCCATGCCGAGGTCGCCGTGGATCGCTTCGGCGAGGTGGAGGAAGGTCGCGGTCGTGCCGGTCGACGCGAAGGTCGCGGCGATCTTGCGGCCGACGTGCCCCGACTTGCCCAATCCGCTGACGATCAATTTCCCCCGGCAGTCGAGGATGAGCCCGACGGCCCGCTCAAACGCTTCGCCGAGGCTGTCCGCCAGCGCATCGAGCGCCCGCGCTTCGTCGTGGAGCACGCTGCGGCCGAATTCAATGATGTCCCCGCTCATGGCCCTGCCCTAGCCGATGCTTGACGCCGATTGAACCAGCCGCTTGGGTCGCGCCCCAAAGGGAGCTCCATGGCCAAGAACCTCACCCGCTACATCCTGATCGCCCTTGTGCTCGGCATCATCGTCGGGCTGTCGCTCTATTATGCGATTGGCGACGGCACCCCCGCCGGAGACGCCACCCTGGCGAAGATCGCCAAATATCTCAGCATCGTCACGACCGTGTTCCTGCGCCTGATCAAGATGATCATCGCGCCGCTCGTGTTTTCGACGCTCGTTGCCGGTATCGCGCACATGGGCGACCTCGCCGCGCTTGGACGCGTCGCGGTGCGTTCGCTCGGCTGGTTCATCGGCGCCAGCCTCATCTCCCTGACGCTCGGCCTGATCATCGTTTCCACCTTGCAGCCCGGGGTCGGGCTTCACCTGCCCCTGCCGCCGGTGACCGCGGCCAGCGGCGTCCAGACCGGAGGATTCGATCCGGCCGAATTCGTGAAGCATGTGGTGCCGCAGTCGATTTTCGAGGCGATGAGCACCAATGAGATCCTGCCGATCGTCATCTTCTCCTGCTTTTTCGGGGTCGCGCTGACGGCCATCGGCGAGCGCGGCAAGCCGATCGTCCACGGCGTCGAGGCGCTCGTCCGGGTGATGCTCCAGGTTACCGATTACGTGATGCGTTTCGCCCCGCTGGCGGTGTTCACGGCAGTCACCAGCGCACTCGCCGAAAAGGGACCTACGATCATCGCCACGCTCGGCAAGTTCGTCGGCAGTTTCTACCTCGGCCTGGCGATCCTGTGGGCGATCCTGATCGGCGCCTGCTTCCTCATCGTCGGGCCGCGCACGCGCCACCTCGTCCGCTATATCCGCGATCCGATCGTGCTGGCCTTCTCGACCGCCTCGTCGGAAGCCGCCTACCCGCGCACGCTCGAGGCGCTCGACCGGTTCGGAGTGCCGCCGCGCATCGCCAGCTTCGTCCTGCCGCTGGGCTATTCGTTCAATCTCGACGGCTCGATGATGTACATGACCTTCGCGACCATCTTCATCGCCCAGGCCTATGGCATCGACCTCAGCCTAGGCCAGGAGATCACCATGCTCCTGGTACTGATGATCACCTCGAAAGGCATGGCCGGGGTTCCCCGCGCGAGCCTGGTGGTGATCGCCGCGACCATGGCGATGTTCAGCATTCCCGAGGCCGGCCTGCTGCTGATCCTGGCGGTCGACCATTTCCTCGACATGGGCCGCTCGGCGACCAATGTCGTCGGCAACGCCGTCGCCTCGAGCGTCGTCGCCCGCTGGGAAGGCAACCTCGACCCGGAAGAGCCGCTCGACGCGGAGCCGCCGCACGCCCCGTCGCATAAGGCCCCGCCCCCGCCCGGGAGCGAGCACTTCTAGCCGAAGGGCTTGTCGATGCTCGGCGGCGGTTGCGTGAAGAATTTCGGGCCGTCCGTCGTCATGTGAAAACAGTCTTCCAGCCGGATTCCGAACTTTTCTGGCAGGTAGATGCCGGGTTCGTTGGAGAAGCACATCCCGGGGGCCAGCGGTGTCGCCTCGCCGTGGACGAGGTTGACCGGTTCATGGACCTCCATGCCGATGCCGTGGCCAGTGCGGTGCGACGTGCCCGGCAGCTTGTAACGCGGCCCGTAGCCCCAGCTTTCATAGGTGCTGCGGACGGCGTCGTCGACGCTTCCCGCCGGCGCGCCGACCTTGGCGGCAGCCATGGCGATCTGCTGGCCGCGATGGACCTGGTCCCAGACCTTGCGGTGCTCGGCGGTCGGCGATCCGACGACGAAGGTGCGGCTGATGTCGGCCTGGTAGCCGTGGAGCGAGCAGGTGCAGTCGAGCAGCACGACATCGCCGTCACGGACGACGTGCGGCTTCTTGCTGCCGTGCGGATACGCCGAGGCTTCGCCGATCAGGATCAGGCCGCCGTCATAGGTGGAACCCATCTTCTTGTGCGCGGCGGCGATCATCGCGTCGATGTCGGGCGCAGTCATGCCGGCGCGCGTCCGGGTTCCGGCATAACGCAAAGCGGCAGCCATCATGTCGGCCGCCGCTTGCATCAGCGCCAGCTCGGCCGGCGACTTGATCATGCGCTGGGCGCGAACCACCGGGTTGGCGCTGACGATCGCGGCCTTGGGCAGCTGCGCTTGCAGCCGGTCCTTCAGGAAGAAGCGATTGGTTTCCTCGAAGCCGACCGGTGCGCTTGCGGCGCCGCGCTCCCTTAGGAAATCGGCGACCAGCTTCAGGGGCTCTTCGTCTTCCTGCCAGGTGCGGACCTCGGCCGGGACGGCGAGCATTTCCTTGATGGTCGGCTGCTCGAAGAAAGGCGTGACGATGATCGGGTCACCTTCGGCCGGAATGACGACCCCGGTCAGCCGCTCGCTCCGCCACCATTGGATGCCGGTGTAATAATCGAGGCTAGGCCCGGATTCGACCAGCACGGCGCCCAACCCCCTGGTCCGCATCAGCGCCTGGGCTGCGCGCAAGCGCTGCTGCCGCTCGGCGGCCGAGATCGGCGGCGGGATCGGGATCGGGGGAATCGCCTCGGCCGCCTGGGCGACCGCCCTGCCGACGGGCAGAGCCAGCGCGGCGGCAAAAGCGGCTCCTCCGCTAAGCATGCGCCGCCGGTCCATCGCTGCCAGCATCATTCCCTCCTCCGCTGCCGCTCGAGATGTTGCACAGCGAAGGCAATTCCGCCAGCAGCAGCCGATGTTCGATCCGGCGATCCATGGCGGCGGCAAGCGCCTTCCCGGCACTCGCGAGACAGTGGCCCTGCTGGCGGGGTTGATGGCGCTCAACGCCTTTGCCATCGACGCCATGATCCCTGCCCTGCCGTCGATCGGCGCCGAGCTCGGCGTGGCGACGGTCAACCAGCGCCAGCTCGTGGTTGTCGCCTACTTCTTCGGTTTCGGCTCGACCCAGTTGATCTGGGGACCGCTGGCCGATCGCTTCGGCCGCAAGCCGGTCCTGGCCGCCGGCATCCTCCTCTACACAGCGTTCGGCGTTCTGTGCGGCATCGCCCGCAGCTTCGAGCTGCTGATCGCCAGCCGCGTCGCCATGGGGGCGTCGGCCGCCGTCACGCGGGTGCTGGTCGTCGCCGTCGTCCGCGACCTGTTCGACGGCGAGGCGATGGCGCGGATCATGAGCCTGGTGTTCATGGTGTTCATGGTCGTGCCGGTGCTGGCGCCCACCGTCGGCCAGGCGATCCTGCTGGTCGCGCCTTGGCGCGCGATTTTCATCATCCTCGCCGCCTACGGCCTGGCGATGCTGGTCTGGTCGTCGATCCGGCTGCCGGAGACGCTGCATCCCGAGTTCCGGCGCTCACTGCGCCTCGCCGATATCGGGTCAGGCATTCGCGAAACCCTCATCGAGCGGCAGTCGCTCGGTTACACCCTGGCGCTGACGGCAGTGTTCGGCGGACTGACCGCTTACATCGCCTCGATCCAGCAGATCGTCTTCGATGTCTTTCGGGCGCCGGCCGCGATCGGCCTGGTCTTCGCCGCCGTCGCCGCACCCATGTCGCTTGCCAGCTGGTACAATGCCAGGGTGGTTACCCGCTTCGGCCTGCGCCATGTCGGCCACCTCGGTGTCATCGGCTTCGCCGCCATCGCCGTTATGCACGCCGTGGTCGCGGAGAGCATGGACGAGCCCCTGTGGCTGTTCGTCGCGCTCCAGGCATTGGTGATGGCCGCCTTCGCCTTCACCTCCGCCAACCTGTCGACGCTGGCCATGGAGCATATGGCGCCGATCGCCGGCACCGCCTCGTCCGTCCAGGGGGTCATCGGCACCATCGGCGGGGCCGGCATCGGCCTCATCATCGGCCAATTGTTCGACGGCACGCAACTGCCGTTCCTGGTCGGCATTGCGGCCTGCGGCCTGGTCGGTCTGCTGCTGGTCGTGCTGACGGAGAAAGGCCGGCTGCTGCGGGAACCGCGCCAGCCGGCCTTTACCGTCGAGGAACAAGTGCAATTCCCGGAGTGACCGCGGCAGGACCACCGCGAACGCCCCGAAGCTATTCAGCCGCTACCTCGTCGCTGTCCGGGCCGACCATCAGCACTTCGCCGACCTCGTCGGTCTTGCCGCGGATGGCGCTTTCGATGCGCTGCGCCACGTCGGGATTTTCCTTCAGATAGGACTTCGCGTTCTCGCGGCCCTGGCCGATCCGCACCGAATCATAGCTGAACCAGGCGCCCGACTTCTCGATCAGCCCGGCCTTGACGCCGAGGTCGAGGATCTCGCCGACCTTGCTGACGCCCTCGCCGTACATGATATCGAACTCGACCTGCTTGAACGGCGGCGCGACCTTGTTCTTGACCACCTTCACGCGCGTCGTGTTGCCGACGATATCGTCGCGGTCCTTGATCTGGCCGGTGCGGCGGATGTCGAGGCGCACCGAGGCATAGAATTTCAGCGCATTGCCGCCGGTCGTCGTCTCGGGATTGCCGTACATGACGCCGATCTTCATGCGCAGCTGGTTGATGAAGATGACCATGCAGCGCGAGCGGCTGATCGAGCCGGTGAGCTTGCGCAGCGACTGGCTCATCAGCCGCGCCTGCAGGCCGACATGGCTGTCGCCCATCTCGCCCTCGATCTCGGCCCGCGGCACCAGCGCGGCGACCGAATCGACCACGAGCACGTCGATCGCGTTCGACCGGACCAGCGTGTCAACGATCTCTAATGCCTGCTCGCCCGTGTCGGGCTGCGACACGATCAGCTCATCGATGTCGACGCCGAGTTTCTTGGCATAAGATGGGTCGAGCGCATGTTCGGCATCGACGAAGGCGGCCGTGCCGCCGCTCTTCTGTGCCTCGGCAATGGCATGCAGGGCCAGGGTCGTCTTGCCCGAACTTTCCGGCCCGTAAATATCAATGACGCGGCCGCGCGGCAGGCCGCCGACACCGAGCGCAATGTCGAGACCAAGCGAGCCTGTCGAGATGGTCTCGATCTCCATCTTCTCGCGGCTGCCGAGCTTCATCGCCGAGCCCTTGCCGAACGCGCGGTCGATCTGCGCGAGCGCAGCTTCCAATGCCTTTTGACGGTCGGTATTCACGCTGTCTCCGTTCAAGCCAACGACTTTGAGCTGCGCTGCCATGCCCTTCATCCCTTCGTCAATCGGAAGCTGATTACTTCCTGCCATGACCAAGGCGTATCCTATTTGTTCTGTGAGAACAAGACAGGAACATTACTTTCCCGCAACACCCTTCAACGCCTCGCGCAGAGCAGCCTTGAAATCTTCTCGTCCATAAATGTCGTTATGTCCCGTTCCAGCTATCGTGCGGTCAAATACAAGGTTGGGAGTCCGAACGCGAAGTGCATCCGTACGAGATGCCGGAATGATTTCATCTTGATCTGCCGCTATGATTGCGACCGGCGTTTCCACGCTATCCAGAAATTCAGCTGTGGCGATCTCATGCTGGAAGAAGGGGCCGACCGGAAGCCAGGGATAAAGCTGGCTTGCAACTGCCTTCAGCGAATCGAACGGCGTGACGAGGATCAGCCCGTGGAGTTCGTCGCGCCCGGCAAGCGAGGCGGCAACTCCGCTGCCGATCGAAAGGCCGACAGCGACAGTCCGGCCTGGCTTAACCCGCGCTATTGCCTGGTTAAGCACGAGCGGCGCGTCCTTGATCAGCGCCTCGGCCGAGGGTCTGCCGGTCGACGGACGGTAGCCGCGATAGTGGAAAGCTACGACGTCCGCTTCCGGAAAGACCTGATGCAGGTAGCTCGCCACGTCCTGGCCGTTCCAGGCGTTGCCGCCAAAGCCGAGGATCAACGTCCGAGTGCCTTCGGCCGCCATAGCCGGTGGCATGTGGACACCGTGCAGCGTGTCGCCATCAGGTGTCTGGACCTCGAGCCGCTCGGCTCCCGGCGGCAGGGCGCCGGCCGGGGGCACCGCACCGGTTGGAAATAGCAGATCGGTTTGCATCGACATCATCAGGACGATCAATGCGACGACAGGGATGGAAGCTGCAAGCAGCAAGGCGGGCAGGCGCGACATCCTGTAGGCGCTACTGGGTAGGAGCAGATTACGCCAAGGCCTCGTTCAGCACCGGCCCGACGCGGTCGATGGTGAACGGTTTCTCCAGCATCGGGACGCCGCGGAACTCGGCTGGCGGGGGATCTACATGACCGCCGCTGGCAAGCACGAATGGGACGCCCTGGTCGCGCAGCTTGGTTGCCACCGGCCAAACGCTCTCGCCCTTCAGGTTGACGTCGAGGATGGCGAGATCGAATCCGCCCTTATCGACCTCTTCCAATGCCTTGCCGACTGAATCGCAGGTTCCCCGGATGCTGTGCCCCATCGATTCGAGGAAATCCTCCAGCATCATCGCGATCAACGGCTCGTCTTCGACGATCAAGATGGAACGCCCTTCACCCATGGCTCGGAAATAGCAGCCGGTGCGCCGGATGAAACCCCTATTTGACCGCCAGTGCCTTGCGAACGGCTTCGGCCAGGTCCTGCACGGAAAAAGGTTTGGGCAGGAAAGCGACATTGGCGATGTCGATCGACTTCCTGAGCTGTTCCTCGGCGTAGCCGGACATGAACAGGATCGGCAGGTCGGGCCGGGTCTTGCGGGCCTCACGGACCATGGTCGGCCCATCCATCAGTGGCATGACGACGTCTGAAACGAGCAAAGCGATCTCCTCGCCCTGATCGATAATCTCCAACGCCTCTTCGCCATTATTGGCCGTCAGGACCTTGTAGCCATGGCGAGTCAGGGCCCGCTCGGCGACGGTCCTTACCATGGCCTCATCCTCTACAAGCAGGATCGTGCCAGTGCCCCACAGCTCGCTTTCATCCGCGCCCTTCGCCTGGCGGCGGTCGGCCTCCTGTTCCGCCTCCACCTGATGGACTGGCAGATAGATCGAGAAACGGGTTCCGACACCGACCTTGGAGTCCGCGAATATATAGCCGCCCGACTGCTTGACGATGCCGTAGACGGTCGAAAGCCCCAGGCCGGTTCCCTTGCCGACCTCCTTGGTGGTGAAGAAGGGCTCGAACACCTTGCCCAGGATGGATGCCGGAATGCCCGTGCCGGTATCGGCGATCGACAGCGCCGAATAGTCGGCGACAGGCAGGATTTCGCTGCCAAGGTCTGCGACCTGATCGGCCTTCACCGAATAGGTCTGGATGGTCAGCGTTCCCCCGCCCTTGGAAGCCATGGCGTCGCGCGCGTTGACCGCCAGGTTGACGATCACCTGCTCCAACTGGCCCGGGTCGGCGCGAACCGCGCCGAGGTCGCGGCCGTGCTTGAGGATAAGCTGCACCGTCTCCCCCAGGAGGCGCTTCAGCAGGTGCGACACTTCGCTGATCACGTCAGGCAGCTGCAGCACTTGCGGCCGCAACGTCTGCTGGCGCGAGAAGGCAAGCAGCTGCCGGGTCAGGCCTGCCGCGCGATTCGAATTGGATTTGATCTGCTGGAGGTCGTCATAATCGGTGTCGCCAGGCGTGTGCCTCATCAGCATCAGGTCGCAATGGCCGATGATCGCCGTCAGGATATTGTTGAAGTCATGGGCAACGCCGCCGGCCAGCTGACCGACCGCCTGCATCTTGGTCGCCTGGGCGATCTGGCGCTTCAGCTTGGCCTCCTCGCTATTGTCCTTGAGGAGCAGGAGCACTGCCGCATCGCCAAGCCCCCGCAGGCCGGCGACGGTTAACGCGACGGGCTCGGTCGGCTGATGGGCGAGCCTCACCGGCAAGTCCCCTGACATCGACGGCCCGCGCGCATTGCGGCGCACCGCGTCGGCTACCGCCGCCTTATCCTCCTTGACGACCAGATCGCCAGGGTAGGAAGGCATTTCCTCACCAGGAATTCCGCCTGCCTGGCGGAAGGCCTTGTTCATCATCAGGAAGCGGCCGTCGCGGTCCACCAGGGCAAGGCCGATCGGCAGCATTTCCAGGAGGACCTGGACATTGGTCGAAGATGCGAGGCTCGGCCCCTCCTCCGCATCGAACATCAGCACCGTCGATGCGCTCGCTCCGCTGCCGGCTTCGAGCGGCACGTTGACGACCCTTATCGGCCGCGCGTCGGGCCCTTCGGCGAGCAGCCGCACCGTCCCTTCCGCGGTCGCATCGACCAGTTCGGTGAACAAGGGCGGCCGCTTGGTTGAAACCGAGCCGCCGAGAGCGCGGTCTGAAAAGAGCGCGTTGGCCGCAACCAGCCGGCCGTCACGGTCGACCAGCACCGCAAGCACGCCCGCCGCCGCGAGCCGCTCGCCAGTCTGGCCGGCAATTCTCTTGGCGGCTACATCGAGCGGATCTTCCGGCGCGTCACCGGCGAACCGCCAGAGCAACAGTCCATTATCGATGCCGACGCGGCTGACCTCGACCCGCAGGGCCCCCTTCCGCGTCTGGATCCCTTCGGCGGTCGCCGAACCGTCGCGCAGTGCCAGTTCCCGCAGATTTGCCAGCGACTTGGCGGCCTTCTTGTCCTTGCCGGCTTCCAACGGGTCCGGCGTTCCGCCGAAACGGGTTTTGTAGGCCGCATTGACGGATCGCAAGGTTCCGTCAGCCGCGGTGATCACCGTCGCATCGGGCGAAAGGCTCAGTGCCGATCCGACCAGTGCCAGGTCTGGCAGGATGACCGGTTCGACCTCAATCCGCTTGGCGCCGCGCCGGTCGATGACGAATGCCGCAACCAGCATTCCGACAAATCCGGCCAGGAACAGGCCACCATAAATGGGTTGGCCGATCATGAAGAACAGTAATGCGCCGCTGGCTGCCGCTGCGGCGACCAGCCCCGGCATCAGCCATCGAAGACCGCCTTCCAGCGGCTCGACTTCATTCAGATCGAGCTGTTCGTATAGCAAGGCTCACCACATGCGGACGCGCTGCTCCGGCGCCAGATACAGCTTCTGCCCGGGCTGGGCATTGAATCCCGGATACCACGGGTCATGGATGAGGACGACCCCGCCCATTTATTGGTGCGCGGAATGCGCGTCGGCTCAGTCGCGAGCGGTGCGCCGGCGCCATTTGTGACCGACCCACAAGCGCCAGCCGAGCGTGCTCAGGGCATACCCAATGGCACCAGCTGCCAGCGCGAGGGTCAGGATTCCGATCGCGATCGGTCCCGAAGCCTGATGAATCCAGAAGAGCATGCGGTTCAACTCGCCCGAAACATGTTCGGCCGCCCTTTGATCGACGATTCCGTCGTGGCGTAGCTCCCATTGTCCGATCTTGAGCGCCGCATAGTACATGGGGGGCATGGTCAGCGGATTGACGACCAGGGTGCAGGCGGCGGCGATCATGACATTGGCCCGCGCCGGGATGGCCACAAGGGCGGCAATCACCATGTGCATGACGGGAATGATGATTCCGATGCCAAGGCCGATCGCGACTCCGCGCGGGATCGACCGATTATTGAGATGCCACAGATTGGGCTGGCTCAAATGATGGGCGAACGGCCTCAGCAGCCGGTAGCGATGGATCGTGGCCCGTTGCGGCAGATGGCTGGACAGCCAGGCGCGCACGACACCAGTATTCGCAGGTTCAGCCATGGTGCCTCAATAACCGGCCCTGTTCGCGTTTCCAGTCGCGTTCCTTGATCGTCTCGCGCTTGTCATGGGCCTTCTTGCCCTTGGCCAGCGCCAGCTCGAGCTTCGCGCGCCCCCGCGAATTGAAATAGAGGGAAAGCGGTACCAGGGTCAGCCCCTGCCGCGTGATGGCACCTTGCAGCTTGTCGATCTCCTTGCTCCGCAGCAACAGCTTGCGCCGGCGCCGGGGCTCATGGTTCATCCAGCTCCCTGCGCCATATTGGGGAATGTGGCTGTTGATCAGCCAGACTTCTTCCCCCTCGACCAGCGCATAGCTCTCCGCAATGGAACCTTCGCCGGTTCTAAGCGCCTTCACCTCCGTGCCCTGCAGCTCAATCCCGGCTTCGAACCGTTCCTCGACGAAATAGTCGAAACGGGCGCGCCGGTTCTCGGCGACGGTCTTGGCCTTGTCGAATTCTTTGACGGATAATGACTTGGACAATGGGTGCCTCAGATCAATCCCGCATGGGTGAGCGCAGCGTCGACGGCCGCCTTGGACGCGGCCGAGGGCTCGGTCATGGGCGGGCGCAGCTCGGCGGGGAAGCCCGGACGAACCTTGGACAGCGCAAATTTGACCGGCCCCGGAGAGGCATCGGTGAACAGCGCAGCGTGGAGCGGGTAGAGGCGGTCCTGCAGCTGCAACGCATCGTCCCAGCGACCTTCGCGAGTCGCAGCCTGGAATTCGGAGCAAAGCCGCGGCGCGACATTGGCGGTAACGGAAATGCACCCGACGCCGCCCATGGCATTGAAGCCAAGCGCCATGTCGTCATTGCCGCTCAATTGGATGAATTCCTCGCCGCAGGACTGCCGCTGGGCCGACACCCGGGCAAGATTGCCGGTGGCATCCTTGACGCCCAGCACGTTCGGCAGGCGCGACAATCTGGTCATGGTCTCAACCGCAATATCGGTGATGGTCCGCGAGGGAACATTGTAGAGGATGATCGGGATATCCAGGTCGGCAATCGCCGCCAGATGGGCATATATGCCCTCCTGATTGGGCCGATTGTAATAAGGGGGCACATGTAGCGCGGCATCTGCGCCTACCTCCTTCGCCGCCCTGGTCAGCTCGATCGCATGGGCCGTATTATTGGAACCGCAGCCGGCGATGACCGGCACCCTGCCCCGGGCGACTTCGACCGTGATCTCAATAACCCGGCGGTGCTCGTCCGATGACAGGGTCGCGGCCTCCCCCGTGGTCCCGCAGGGAACCAGCCCATTTGACCCTTCGTCGATTTGCCATTCGACCAGCTCTCGGAACGCCGCTTCATTGACTCGGCCCGCCGCAAACGGGGTCACCAGTGCTGGTATCGACCCGAAAAACATGAATTATTTCCTTCGCTTGAACTTGCGGGGGAGATCAGCGTTCGTGAAATTAAGGCGCGTTGTTCAGCGGCTGATAAGGACTCGGGGGACATAATGTCCAGCATGAGGAGCGTGGGGATCATTATACCGCTTTTGCTGTCGACCATGGCGGTCGCATCGATGCAGCAAACTCGTTCGACGCCGGCATCGACGGCCGCTTCGGTCCAGGCGACCAGCCAGGCCTCGGTTACCGAGATCAATTATGCCTTGGCCGACTGGCGCCGCCTTCGCGCCAGCCAAGGTTATGCGTTTGCCGACTACGCTCGGTTCCTGAATGCCAATCCCGGCTGGCCGAGCGAAAGCACAATGCGTCGCAGCGCGGAAAGGCAAATGCGGCCCGGCGAGAATGCGAACATCGTGCTCGCCTTTTTCCGCACCGAGGAGCCCCGCACCGGCACGGGCTGGGCGAGGCTGGCGGAGGCCAATCTTTCAATTGGGAGGTCTGCCGAGGCACTTGCGGCGGCGCGGGGCGCCTGGATGTCGAGCGACCTGAGCCAGTATGACGAGCAGTTGCTCTTTTCGCGTTTCCGTTCGCAACTGACCGCCGCGGATCATGACAAGCGGATCGACGCGCTGCTGCTCGATAAGAAAGCTAGCGACGCTTATCGCATGTTGCCTTGGTCCAGCCCGGCGCGCCGGGCCGCCCATCAGGCGCGCATTGCCATGCAGGCTCGCCAGCCCGACGCCGAGCAGCGCTACCAGGCCGTAATCGGTCAAGTGACCAGTGATGCCGGGCTCATGATGGACCGTGCCCGTTACCTGCGCGACAGCGGCTACACCCAGGCGGCAAGGGATTTGTTCGCCCGGCCGCACAATTTTGTCGCCAAGCCCACCGATGCGGAACGCTTCCTCGACATGATGGCGTTGCTGGCAAAGGAGGCGGCGGGCGCGCGGCAGTGGCAGACCGCCTACAATATCGCGAGCCAAGTGGATGATGTTTTCGCGCCAGGCGTCGACATAAGCCTCAAGAGCTATGACATTCGCGACAAATATACGACCTTGACCTGGACGGCGGGATCCGTGGCGCTGGAACGAATGAATCGCGCCCGCGACGCCATCGCTATGTTCGACAAATATGCCGGCGCCGGCCGTTCGCTACAGGTCAAGACCAAGGGCTGGTACTGGGCCGGCCGAGCATCGTCCCAGTCGAACGATCCGATGCGTGCCCGCACCTATTTCGAGCGCGCTTCCGCAACACCCGAGCTGTTCTACGGGCAGTTGGCGCTGGAGCGGCTCGGCCGGATCGTTCCGGCTCCCGCCGTGACGCCATCCCTGCCGGTGACCGACGCGCATCGGCAGGCGTTTAACCAGAAGCGCCTCGTGCGGGCCGTTCGCTTGCTTGGGCAGCAGGGCCTCTACAGCGAGCAAAGCCTCTTCGTCCGCGCTCTTTCGGAAGACCTGGACAGCGAAGCCGAACGGTTGCTGGCAGTCGAGCTGGCTGGGCAGATCTGGCGGCAGGACCTGGCGGTATGGACCGCGCGATCGGCGCGCAACGCCGGCAACGCCTTTTACTATAAGGCGACCTATCCGACCCACACAGCCAATGTGCCCTCAGGCCGCAGCTGGTCGCTGGTCAATGGCATCACGCGGCAGGAGTCGAGCTTCGACCGTGCCGCCGTCAGCCATGCGGGGGCTCGGGGCCTGATGCAACTGATGCCGGGCACCGCGCGCGAGCAGGCGGGCAAGATGGGTGTCGGCTATGACTATTCCGCGTTGACCTCCAGTCCCAGCTACAATGTCATGCTCGGGAGCGCCTATTTCCAGCGCCTGGTCAACACCTGGGGCGGCAGTTATCCGCTGGCGGTCGCCAGCTACAACGCCGGGGCAGGTAACGTCCGCAAATGGGTCAACAGCTACGGCGATCCGCGCGGCAACGTCGACATTGTCAGCTGGATCGAGAAGATCCCGTTCGAAGAAACACGCGGCTATGTCCAGCGTGTGCTGGAGAACAGCGTGGTCTACGACCGCCTGAATCCCAGCTTGCCCGGACCACAGCCGGTCCATATCTCGGCCTATCTCGGCAAGTCGTCGCGGCCGGGGTAAGTAACGCCACATGTCCGACCGTCCGTCGCGGTACATCACGCCGCAGGGTTTCGCGCGCATCCGCGCCGAATATGAAGAGCTTTTCTCGAGCGAGCGGCCGAAGCTGGTCGACACCATCGCCTGGGCCGCGGCCAATGGCGATCGCTCGGAAAACGGCGATTACATCTACGGTCGCAAGCGGCTGCGCGAAATAGACCGCCGCCTTTCCTACCTGTCGAAGGTGATGAAATTGGCCAAGGTCGTCGATCCGGCACGCCAGGAGCAGCGCGATACCGTCCGTTTCGGAGCCACGATCGAGCTTGCGGATGAAGATGATTCGCGGCGTGTCATCACCTTGGTCGGCGAAGATGAAGCCGACGCATCGGCCGGCCGGGTCAGTTGGGCAGCGCCAATCGCCCGCGCGTTGATCGGCGCCAAGGTAGGCGAAGAGCGCATCGTCCGCCTTCCGGCCGGCGAGAAGAGCTACGAAATCCTGAGAATCAGTTATCCAGGCTAAGCCCGGGTTTGCTCGGGTGTCTTTGGCTGCCGGAACTGGACGATCGTTTCGCTCATCGCGGGCGGTTCGGCCGGCATCACCTTTTCCATCTGATCGGCGATCGCGGTCAGCGCCGAAATGCACCCGGCGGTTTCGTCATTGGCATCGATAACGGTCCAGGGCGCCCAGCGTGTATTGGTGTGGGCGAACAGGTCCTCAAACACATTGTGGACCCGTTCACGATTGTTAGGTCCGATGATCGGCTGAAAATCACGAAGGTGCCTGAGCCATGGGTCCTCCTGCCGAGCGCGGAGGCTGGCCGCCTGCCTCTCTGGAGTCACATGGAAGAACAGCTTGGCAATCATCGTGCCATGGTCGCGCTGCTGGGCTTCGAACTCGTTGATCTCGTCAATCGCTCGCGCCCAGCGCTTGTCGTCCAGGTTGCCGAGCACGCGCTGCTCGACAATCAGTCGATACCAGCTCCGATAGAAAATGGTCGTGTCGCCGGCCGATGGGATGCGGCTCCAAAATGGTGCCAGCCAGTGCCGATCATCGTCCGATTCTTCGGCGCCGGCGACCTTGATGACCCGCACATGCGTCGGATCCAGCGCGCCGACGAGGCGCTTCAGCACGGCTTTCTTGCCGGAGCCCATCCAGCCTTCGAACAGGATGATGGCGCGCTTGCGATGAACGATCTGCGAAAGTTGCAGGCGCGCCAAGCGGCCCTGAAGCGCCAGAAGCGCTTCAGCCGCGTCGCCGCTGAACGGAGCCCCCCGTTCATATTCCGTTAAATCGATCGGCACCCGCGACGCCTAACCGAAAGGTTGATTGCTCGCAATCACCCGCCGTCGAGTGTCCGACAATGGGAACGATGTGCCGTGTCGCTAATGCTACAGGACGTTAGCTGCCCTTCGGCGTACCGTCCGCAACGATCCGGATGGACAATTCCTTGAGCTGTTTTTCCATAACCGGCGCCGGAGCATTCATCATCAGATCCTCGGCCTTCTGGTTCATGGGGAAAAGGATGACCTCGCGGATGTTCGGTTCGTCCGCCAGCAGCATGACGATTCGGTCGATTCCCGGCGCCGATCCGCCGTGCGGAGGCGCGCCGAATTTGAAGGCGCCGATCATGCCCGGGAAGCCGCTGTCGACCTCTTCGCGCTTGTAGCCGGCAATTTCGAAGGCCTTGTACATGATGTCCGGGCGATGATTGCGGATTGCGCCCGAGCTCAGCTCCACCCCGTTGCAGACGATGTCATACTGCCAGGCGAGGATGTCCAGCGGCTCCTTCGTCTCCAAGGCTTCCATTCCGCCCTGCGGCATCGAGAAGGGATTGTGGCTGAAGTCGATCTTCTGTTGCTCTTCGTTGAACTCGAACATCGGGAAATCGACGATCCAGCAGAACCGGAAGGCGCCCTGCTCGATCAGGTCGAGTTGCTCCGCCACGCGGGTGCGTGCGGCACCTGCCAGCTTTGCCGCTTCCTCTTCCTTGCCTGCGGCGAAGAAGATGCCGTCGTCGGGGCCGAGGCCCATTGCCTCGGCGATCTTGTCCATTCCTTCGGTGCCATGATTCTTGGCGATGGGGCCACCCCATTCGCCGCCCTTGCGCGTGGCATAGCCAAGGCCGGCGAAACCTTCACCCCGCGCCCACTCGTTCATGTCGTCGAAGAATTTGCGGCTTTTCTCGGCTGTACTTGGTGCCGGGACGGCCCGGACAACTGAGCCCTTTTCGACCAGTCCAGCAAACAGGCCGAAGCCCGAGCCGCGGAAATGCTCGCCGACGTCGCTGATCAGCAAAGGGTTCCTCAGATCCGGCTTGTCGCTGCCATATTTGAGTAGCGCTTCCTTGTAGGGGATGCGCGGATATTCGCCGGCGGGCGTCACGAACTTGCCTTCGCCAAATTCATCGAACACCCCCGAAAGTACCGGCTCGATTGCGGCGAACACATCATCCTGGGTGACAAAGCTCATCTCGAAGTCGAGCTGGTAGAACTCACCGGGACTCCGATCGGCACGAGCATCCTCGTCGCGGAAGCAGGGCGCGATTTGGAAATATCGGTCGAAGCCGGCCACCATCAGCAGCTGCTTGAACATCTGCGGCGCCTGCGGAAGAGCATAGAATTTGCCGGGATGGACGCGGCTCGGGACGAGATAGTCGCGCGCGCCTTCGGGCGAGGAAGCGGTCAGGATCGGCGTCTGGAACTCGGTAAATCCCTGCTCGATCATCCGCCGGCGGATTGAGGCGATAACCTTGGAACGGAGCATGATGTTGGCATGAAGGCGGTCGCGCCTGAGGTCGAGGTAACGATATTTGAGTCGGATTTCCTCGGGATAATCGGCCTCGCCGGCGACCGGCATTGGCAACTCCGCCGCGGACGACTGGACTTCGACCTGCCTGGCGACGACTTCGATTTCGCCCGTCGCAAGCTTGGGGTTCACCGCCCCGCCCTCACGCTCGACCACTTCGCCGGTGATCGTCACCACCGATTCGGCGCGCAGTTGATCGAGGACCCTGAGGGTCTCGCTTCCCGCTGCACATACGATCTGGGTCAGGCCATAATGGTCGCGCAAGTCGACGAACAGCACCCCCCCATGATCGCGCTTGCGGTGAATCCATCCCGATAGGCGGACGGTTGACCCGACGTCGCTCGCTCGCAAGTCGGCGCAGGTATGGGTACGGTAGGCGTGCATGAATTTGGCTCGCTGAGGAAAATGCTGTTCGCAGGCGCGAAATCTCGCGCCGCCGCTTCGCTTTCGGTGCTCCCTTTGTCAAGGCGCGAGCATGTCGCTATGGCCCGCGACAGATGAAGATTCACTCGCTGATCACCAACACCAAAGAGCTTTCCGCACTTGTTGCCCGCATGAGCGCCCACGACTTCATCGCGGTCGACACGGAATTCATGCGGGAAAACACCTATTGGCCGGACCTCTGCCTGCTGCAGATTGCCAATGACGACGAAGCTGCCGCGATCGATCCAAAGGCCGATGGAATCGACCTTTCGCCGCTCTTGGACCTGCTGGTCGAGAATCATGACGTATTGAAGGTCTTCCACGCAGGCGGCCAGGACCTGGAAATTATCCATAACCTGACCGGCAAAGTGCCCAATCCGCTGTTCGATACGCAGATTGCAGCGATGGCATTGGGTTATGGCGAACAGGTCGGCTATTCCAACCTGGTCGAGAGCATGCTGGGCCATGTGCTGGACAAGGGCGCGCGATTCACCGACTGGTCACGCCGCCCGCTCGACAAGCGCCAGATCGATTATGCAATCGCCGACGTGACGCATCTCAGCGAAATCTTCCCCAAGCTTGTCAAAAAGCTGATAAAAACGGGGCGCGGGGCATGGCTCGACGAGGAGATGGAGCGCCTGGCCGACCCATCCAGCTTTGCATTCGAGCCTGAAGACGCATGGAAGCGATTGAAGCTGCCCAGCCGCAACCCCGCCATCCTTGGCCGTCTCCGGGCGCTGGCCGGCTGGCGCGAGACCGAGGCTCGGTCCAAAAATCTGCCGCGCGGCCGCATCATCAAGGACGACACGCTCAACGAACTGGCCAGTCATCCGCCAAAGAACCAGGATGACCTGGCCAAGGTCCGTGGACTGTCGTCGGGCTGGAGAAGCAACGACATCGGCGCTCGGCTGATGACGGCCCTGTCGTCGGCGAAGCCGCTCGAGGGCGAGGACTTGCCCAAGCGCGAACCCAGCCGGCCGGGCCTGACCAAGGATGCCGCCCTGGTCAGCGATCTTTTGAAGCTGCTCCTCAAGATCCGCTCCAAGGAAGCCGGCGTTGCCGCGAAGCTGATCGCCCGATCCGATGAATTGGAGGCGCTGGCAGCAGGCGCGCGCAATGGGCTGAATATTTTGGAGGGCTGGCGGTTCGATGAATTCGGCCGGGACGCGTTGGACCTGGTCGAAGGTCGACTCGCCTTCGCGACCGAGAATGGCAAGCTCAAGATGAGCCGCCTCGAACTCCAATCAGGAACCGCACAAGCAGATTAGCGCTTCTCCCCGCCAGCAATTGGAGGACCTCGATGCGTTACCTTGCGACCCTTGCCATCTTGCCGCTGGCGGCCTGCACGATCGCCACGTCGGACGCGACCGCCGACGGACCACCGCGCCCCGAAGCGACCTGCCGAAATGAGGCACTCGGTCAATTCACCGGCCAGACGGCGAGTCAGGATCTTGGCGGACGGATGCTGAGGGCATCCGGTGCCCGAACAATCCGGTGGGTGCCAAAAGGAGGCGTCGTGACCATGGACTTCAGCCCGCAACGCATCACCGTCCTGCTCGACGGATCAAACCGGGTCGAGCGCGCAAGCTGCGGTTAGATCAGCCGAACCTCGGCATCACGCTTGAGCGCCCGCGAAAGCTGCACCAGGCGCCGCTCAACCGCTTCGGAATAGAGCTGCCGGTATTTGTCCGGGATCAGCAAGACGACGCTGCCATCGAGAAGCGCAATGCTGGTCTTGCGCAGAAGAGCCTCGGTGCCGCCGCTCAGGCGCTGCGCAAGGCGCAAGGCGCGGCCCCAGGCGACGACCCGGTCAATCTCGGCGGGCTTGAGCAATGCGGCCACTTGCGGGCTGAAACCGCTATCGCCGCCAAATGCGCTGCAAAGGGCCCGGCCAAGCACGGCCCGGCCGTGAGAATCGATGCCGACCCAATTGCCATGAAGCGCCATGTCGACCGCACGCTCGGCACGAAAATCGGGATGGGCATTCCAGGCGATGTCGCCGAGCAGGCATGCGGCCAGACGCAGCCGCTTCATCTGCTCGTCCTCGTCCGGGAATAGCGGATCCATCCATTGGTTGAGCGCCGTGCCATGGTCGCCAAATCGGCCGAGCCGCTGTCCGACTTCAAGCGCGGCGGCGAGCAATGGGTCGTCGTCCTTGGTTTCTTCGTCGAGATCGCGGTAGAGCAGCCCCTCTCGCAGGCCGAAGGCGGATACATAGATTTTCCGCGGACCGAGCACATGAATCATGGCATCGAGCAATTCGACCACGGCCGGCAGGGTCGGAATGCGCGACCCTGAGATATGGGTATTGGCCTTCAATTGGTCGGGACTCATCGTGGCCAATGCATGCCGGATGTCGGCGAGCCGTTCCGGTGCAATGCAGTGGTGATGCACAATGGGCAGCGGATGACCCATCGTCTTCATGTCGAGCAGCGCCAGCGCGCGAAAAGATCCACCCACCAGATAAAGCCCGCGGCCCCGTGCCGCATCCTTAAGTCCATTGCTCTTGATGTCATGGCGAAGCGTTCGAACCATTTCGGCCCGGCTTGGATCGGGTCCCAGTCGAAGCACGCCAAGCGGCAGGGTCGCGCCCGTGCCCACCTTGCCATCGGCGACCTTGATCAGCTCCAGGCTGCCGCCACCCAGATCCGCAACCGTCCCCTTTGCCCCGGGAATTGCCGACATGACGCCGAGTCCAGCCAGCTCGGCTTCCTCGTCGCCCGGTACAAGGCGCGGCTTCAGTCCGATTTCTGCAATCTGCTTGAGGAATGCCTTGCCATTGCTGGCATCGCGTACCGCGGCCGTCGCGACCGTGTGCAACCGCTTCAGGCCCATTTCCTTGCCCAGCTGGCGAAACCGCGCCAGCGCCCGCAACGTCAATTCCATGGCCTGCTTGTCCAGCTTGCCGTCTCGCGCCACGCCGCGACCGAGCGCCGCCATCACTCGTTCGTTGAAGAGGACCGAGGGAACGCGCTCCGAGCCGCCATAGGCGACAAAGCGAACGCTATTGGACCCGATATCGATGATCCCCACCGGACCGAACGGCGTGTCCGGCATTTCAGCCCCTCTGGGTCAGCCGGAGTTTCGGCACAGCCTTGCCCTCCAGCGATTGGCCGCGGCCCGACAGCGAGGGGTTGGTCATGAAATAGCGATGCAGGTTGAAGTGACGCTTGCCCGGCTTTTGCCGAGTGTAGCTGCCGTCCGAATTGAGCACCCAGCTCTGCTCATTGTCGATGATGTTGGCAATCATCACCTGGTCGAGCACCTGCGCGTGAACCGTAGGGTTCTCGACCGGAAGCATATATTCAACGCGGCGGTCAAAGTTACGCGGCATCCAGTCGGCCGAGCTGATGTAGACCCTTGCCTTGCGATGCGGCAGCCGCGCGCCATTGGCGAATACGAAGATCCGGCTGTGCTCTAGGAATCGGCCAACAATGGATTTGACGCGGATGTTGGACGACAGGCCGGGCACTCCAGGCCTGAGGCAGCAGACGCCGCGTACGATCAGCTCGATCGTTACGCCGGCCTCGCTCGCTTCATAAAGCTTTTCGATCACCAATCGGTCGACCAGGCTGTTCATCTTCGCCCAGACGGCGGAGGGCATGCCTGCCTTGGCATTGGCGATTTCGGCATCGATCAGCGACAGGATCTTTTCGCGGAGGGCCTGCGGGCTGAGGGTTAGCAGCTCCAGCCCCTTGGGCTGCACATATCCGGTGGTCAGGTTGAACAGCTTGGCAGCATCCCGCGCCGCCCGGCGTGACGCGGTGAAATAGCTGAGGTCAGTGTAAATCTTCGCGGTGGTCGGATGATAATTTCCGGTTCCGAAATGGCAGTAGGTGCGCATGACGTTACCTTCCCGGCGGATAACCATCGACACCTTGGCGTGCGTTTTCCATTCGACAAATCCGTAAATCACCTGAACGCCCGCGCGCTCCAGCCGGCTCGCCCAAAGCAGGTTTTGCTCTTCCTCGAACCTGGCTTTCAGCTCGACGACTGCCGTGACCGATTTGCCCGCCTCGGCCGCCGCAACCAGCGCGTCAATGATCGCTGACTGCTTGCCGGCACGATAGAGCGTTTGCTTGATGGCCACGACGTCGGGGTCCTCGGCCGCCTGGCGGAGGAATGCCACGACCGCCTCGAAACTCTCGTAGGGATGATGGACGATGAAATCCTTCGCCTTGATCGCGGCGAAGCAATCACCGTCATGTTCCATGATGCGTTCCGGGAACCGCGGCGTGAAAGGCGTGAATTTCAGATCAGGCCGATCGATTTCGACCAGCTGGCCGAGATCGGCGATGCCAATATAGCCCGCGCTTTCCGCCACCAAGGCCGTACTGGCACCAAGGCCGGCCCGGACGAGTCCTTCTAGCTCTGCGGGCGTATCGGCGGCGAACTCCAGGCGAATGACGCGACCACGGCGGCGGCGCTTGATCGCGCTTCGGAAATAACGAACCAGATCCTCCGCCTCTTCTTCCACTTCTATGTCGCTGTCGCGGATAAGCCGGAATGCACCGGCGCCAACCCTGCCGAAGCCCGGGAAGAGCTGTTCGAACTGAGCGCGGACGACCGTCTCGATTGCAATGTAGCGGAGTTTCGGCCCAGGCAGCCTCAGGAAGCGCGGAAGCGTCGGAGGAATCATCAACAACTCGACCACAGGTTCCGCCAGCTTCCCGCGCCTGAGATCGAATATCAGGCTGAACCCGCCGTTGGGTATGAAGGGAAATGGATGCGACGGGTCTATCGCCTGCGGCGTTAGTACCGGCAGTATCTGTTCCCTGAAATGTTCGGCGAGCCATGCGCTTTCTTGGTCGGTCAGGTCCTCTTCACTCAGAACGTCCAGGCCTTCGTCGGCCAAGGCCTCGCGCAACAATATCCATTCGGCCTGCTGCGCGACCACCAGCGAATCCGCCTGCTCGGCAATTGCCTCCAACTGCTGCGTCGCGGTCATTCCGTCGGCGCTCAGATCCTCGACACCCTGAAGCTGCTGACCTTTGAGTCCGGCGACGCGAACCATGAAAAATTCGTCGAGGTTCGTGCCCGAAATCGACAGGAACCTGAGACGCTCGAGCAATGGATGAGCAGTGTTGGCCGCTTCCTCCAAGACGCGTCGGTTGAATTCGAGCCAGCTCAACTCGCGGTTGAATAGCCGGGCGGTCGACGCCTGGATTTTTTCGCCCTGTATCGTCATGCCGCGCCCCTTGCATCGATGATGCCGCCGTCAGCCAGCGCACGACGTATGGTTGGCAGGGAAAGCCTCGCTCGCTCCGCAATGGCAAAGCGGTCGATCGCCTCGACCACACGCTCCGCCATCCAATAGCTGCGTTCCACCCGTTCGCCGATATATTTTAGGGCTTCGTCGGGGATGTGCAGTCCACGGTCGGCGAACAGGAGGCGTATGATCGATCGGAACAGCGCGTCGTCGGGCTGCTCGATGCGAGCCACCGGCGTAACCGCAAGGCGTGTCTTGAGATCGGGCAACGTCACCTCCCATTCGGGCGGTACCTTGTCCGCAATCATGACAAGCGGATGTCCACTGTCCTGGGCCGCGTTCCAGGCGTGGAACAGTTCCTCCTCGTCCCGGCTATCGGCCTGGTCAAACAAGCGACCGTTGACGCGGGCGACAAACGTTCGTGCCAGCAACGAACGGCCCGACCGGCGCGGCCCTGTCAACAAGGTCGCCTTGACCGGCCACAGGCTCCAATGGCGAAAATGGTCGAAGGCGTCCCGGTTGGCGTCCGAGAGAATGAAGCGGCTCTCGTCCTGTGCCTGGGGCCAGTCGAGCGGAAGCGCGATCTGGTCCACCACGGGTTTCACGGCGTTTGGCCTTGAGGCGGCGGCGTTACGGCCGGCGCCGCCCCCCGCGTGACGTACAAGACTCCGCCGCGGTTGGTCACGGCCCAGCCGCGCAACGACAATGCCAATCCGAGCGAGGACGCGTCGCCCCGGAAATTGACCGACAGGTTCGCATTTCCGTTGGGCAAGGAAGCCTGCGTGACCCAGACCACACCGGGAAGCCCGCGAATCTGCGCCACCGACTGGGCCACGGCGTTGGCGTCGCCGCGCTCAATGACGAGCACCTGCACCACCGTCGGTGCGACCAGGACCTGAGACGGCACTTCCTCTTCAACGATTTCTTCGGGCGGGGGCGCCTGGATGATGAGGTCGGGATCACCGCGCACCATGCCCGCCGCATGGGCCTGGGCAAACAGCTCATCCATCCGCTGGACGCCTTCCGTCATCATCCGGGGAAGGTCCTGGCTGTTGCGGGCAACGAGCTCAAAGCCGCCCAATATCCTGCCGTCAGGGCCGAAGCGGCCGACGAAGACCGCCTTAGACGGCCCGCCGGGGTAGAGGCGGTCGACCCTGACTTCCGCAATCAGGATGTTGGCTGCTCCGTAGAGGTCAAGCACGTTGCGCCACCAGCCGCGGCCCGGTCGCCTGCTCTGTGCGGCATTGACCAGCAGCGGATCCACGCCAAGGCCGCTTACCCGGACATAGTCGATCGAACTCTGCGAAGTGCGGAACTGCGCCCACGCCCGTTGCCAGGCATTGCGCAGCTCCACGCTGGTCGCCGTGCCGCCGGAGATCATCACCGGGATCAACAGCATGGGCGCCGATCGTCGCGTTTCGCCGGGAACGCCGAGCAGTTCGCCGGCCCGCGCACGGTCGAACAAGACGCCCAAGGTCGCGATATAACGGTTGGGGCCAATCTGTTCTTGCTCGACTACGATGGAGCTAACCAGCCCGTCCAGCGTCGAGTCCGGCAGGTTCGGGGCCTGTTCGATCGGCCGCTTGTTCATCTTGGCCCAGAGCCCCTTGAAGCCCTGCCGCTGGGCGATCCGCCAGCCGGCATAGCGCGCGGTTTCGGCGTCCTTCCCTCCGACATCGACCTTGATCCCGGTAATTTCCAAGGTGCCCGAACTGTCGATCGGCAGGATTCCCCGTTCGGCGCTTTCCATCTGGGCAACCAGCGCCCCGCCCAGTCCGGCTAGGGCGAGGAAGGCGGCGATCAGGAGAACGGCGGGCCGGGGAAGAAGCATCTGCGCGCTTTTGGCGACAATGGCGTGGAATTCCAAGCGCGATATGGCTAGGCGGCTGAGCCCATGAGCAACGAGACGCCGCAAAAGCCGCTGACTTACGCCGACGCCGGCGTGTCGATTGCCGCCGGCAATGCGCTGGTGAAAGCCATCGCACCGCTCGCCAAGTCGACCGCGCGGCCCGGCGCCAATGCCGAACTTGGCGGATTCGGCGGTTTCTTCGACCTCAAGGCTGCGGGCTATGAAGATCCGCTCCTGGTAGCTGCCAACGACGGCGTCGGAACCAAGCTGAAGCTGGCGATTGACGCAGGTAAGCATGACGGCGTCGGCATCGACCTGGTCGCGATGTGCGCCAACGACCTCATCGTTCAGGGTGCCGAGCCATTATTTTTCCTCGACTATTACGCGACCGGCAAGCTCGACCATGACGTTGCGACCGCCGTGGTCGCGTCGATCGCCGAGGGCTGCCGCCAGGCAGGGTGTGCGCTCATCGGCGGCGAAACGGCGGAAATGCCGGGCATGTATGCCGGAGGCGACTATGACCTCGCCGGTTTCTGCGTGGGCGCGGTCGACCGGGCCAAGGCCTTGACCGGAATGCATGTCGCCCATGGCGATGTGATTCTCGGACTCGCCAGTTCTGGGGTCCATTCCAATGGCTTCTCACTCGTGCGCCGCCTGATCGACCTGAACGGGTGGAAGCTGAACCGACCTGCTGTATTCGACCAGGATCGACTGCTGGGTGAAGCCCTGCTCGAACCCACCCGAATCTATGTGAAGAGCCTGCTGCCGCTGGTGCGCGAAGGAAAAATCGGCGCGCTGGCGCACATCACCGGCGGCGGATTGCTGGAGAATATCCCGCGAATCCTGCCCGAGGGAGCGCATGCGGTTGTCGATGCCGATCGCTGGCCCCTGCCGCGCCTGTTCGCCTTCCTGCAGGCAGGAGGCGCGATCGAGCCGGCCGAGCTGGCGAGGACGTTCAATTGCGGCATCGGCATGGTCGCGATCGTCGCGGAAGGCGATGCGGCGGAAATCACCGCGCGGCTCGAGGATGCCGGAGAGAACGTCCATCGCATCGGCTGGATCGAACGCGGCCAGGCCGGCTGCACGGTCAAGGGGAGCGCCGATACATGGAGCGCCCGCGAAAGCTGGTCGGCAACGCACCATGGCTGATCGAAGCCGGGTCGCAGTCCTGATCTCGGGCCGCGGCTCCAACATGGCGGCGCTGATTTATGCCGCCCGCGCCGAGGAATGCTGTTTTGAAGTGGTGTTGGTCTCCGGGGACAAGCCGGACGCCCATGGGCTGGAGGTCGCCCGTGCTGAGGGCATCAGGGTTGAAGCGCTTGATGCGAAAGCGCTCGGCTCCGCCTATTGGGATCGGCTGCAGGAACTGTTGGAATCAGCGAAGGTCGACCTGGTCGCCCTGGCCGGCTTCATGCGCATCATTCCCGGCCCATTCCTTGCCCGTTGGGACGGGCGGATCGTCAACATTCATCCCTCGCTGCTTCCCAGGCACAAGGGATTGAACACTCATCAGGCCTGCCTCGCGGCCGGCGAGAAGATCAGCGGCGCGACCGTTCACCTGGTGACCTCCGAACTCGATAGCGGCGACATCCTGGGCCAGGTCGAGGTGGCGGTCCTGCCGGACGACACGCCCGAAAGCCTGGCCGAGCGGGTCCTGATCGCCGAGCACCAGCTTTATCCGCAAATCGTCAACCAATATCTCGGCCGGGCCCATGATTTCGACTGGATCACCGGCAAGGTCGGCGAATTGGCGCTGGCCCTGCCCGAAACCCGATTCCAGACCAGTCATGGCTCCCCCGGCTGGAAGGTCGGCAGCCAGAGCAGCAGCAAATTTTTCGCCATCATGTGGAATCGCCACCATGGCGAAGAATCGGTCGGGCTACTGGTCAAATGCAGCGGCCAGGACGAGATGGCCCAGCTGATCGAGGCCGAACCGGACCTTTACTTCCGCCCCGCCTATTACGGCCCGTCCGACTGGATCGGCATCAAGGTCGACCGGCCAGGGGTGGATTGGGACCATGTCGGCCAATGGCTGCAACGCAGCTGGCTGGCGATGGCGCCGCCGCGACTGACGAAACTGATGCGCGTCGCGGACGAATTCTGATCGACGGCAATTTCGCGCGGAATTAGGTTCGCTTCTCACCAAGGGGGACGAGCCGATGATCGCCTTGCTCATGTTGGCCGAAATTACGGCGATGCCCATGCCAGCCTTCCTGGCAGGCTGTTGGGAAGAGCGACAGCGCGACGGGAAATGGACCGAGGAGTGCTGGACCGATTCGCGCGGCAGCGTGATGCTGGGCACGGGCCGAACCGGGCGCGATGACAAGATCCGCAACTGGGAATGGATGCGGATCGAGCGCGGCGCCGATGGCTCCCTGGCCTTTTACGGCTCGCCCAATGGCGCCCCGCCGGTCGGCTTCAAGGCGAGCGAATCCGACGCGAACTCGATCACGTTCGTCAACGTGGGCCATGATTATCCGCAGCGCATCCGATATTCGGTCACGGACACCGGCCTGACCGCCGAAACATCGCTGAGCGATGGCAGCAAATCGGCCAGCTGGAACTATCGCCGCACGGCCGGCTCCGCACAGAAATAGCACAGGTTGGCGCTAACCGGCTGTTAGGGCACTTCGTGGTTTGCAAGCCCGCGCCGGCTGCTAAGCTTGGCGTCCGCTGTGGGGGGATAAACCAGTGAATCGAGTTGAAGCCGTATCGGGAAATAGTGCCGTTGCGGGCGTAAAGCGGCCTGCTGCCGGGCTTGGCGAAGACCGAAACACCATAATCCGGCTGCTATTGGCCAGCTCGCTCATGCTGTTCCTTGAGCTCGCGCTGATCCGCTGGCTGGGCGCCAACGTCGTCCACCTCTCCTATTTCTCGAATTTCGTCCTGCTGGGATCCTTCCTCGGCATCGGTGTCGGCTTCCTGATCAGCCGCAAAAGCTGGTCTTTATGGCCCGCCACCCTGCCGTTGCTGACGCTGCTGGTGATTGGGGTGTTCGCCTATCCCGTCACCATCGAGCGCAGCGGATCCGACGTCATTTACTTCACGTCGCTGCAAGTGAACGGTCCGCCAGCTTGGTTTGCGCTGCCCGTGGTGTTCGCTTTGGTCGCGCTGATCCTCGCGGGCCCGGCCGAGGTGGTCGGGCGCTGCTTTGCCAAGCTGCCGCCACTTACCGCCTATCGCTTCGACCTGATCGGATCGTTGATCGGCATCATTACCTTTGCGGCGCTGAGCTTCCTTCAAGCGCCGTCGGTGGTCTGGGGACTGATCGCAGGCTTGCTGTTCCTGTTCCTCGCGGATCAGTCCCGACGGCTGCTCGCCATTGGATATGCCGGCGTGATTGTCGGCCTGCTCGCCATGGAGTCGCTTACGCCGGGCGTAAGCTGGTCGCCCTATTACAAGGTGACGGTGCAGGAGATGTACAAGCCGAACGACGGTATCCTGCTGATCAAGGCCAACGGCGTGCCGCACCAGCTGATGGCGCCGGCGCAATGGAAGCTGAGCCAGGGCGAGCGGATCTACGAGATGCCGTACATTCGCCTGCCCAAGAATGCGTTGGGTGACGTGTTGATCATCGGCGCGGGATCCGGATCCGACGTTGCCATCGCTCTTCGCGAAGGCGCGCGGCGGGTCGACGCCGTCGACATTGATCCGCGTATCCTGGAAATCGGCCGGCGGGAGAATATCGATCGGCCCTATGCCGATCCGAGGGTTACCACGCACACCAACGACGGCCGCGCTTTCCTGGAGTCCACGGACCGGAAATATGACCTGATCCTGTTTGCCTTGCCCGATTCACTGACCCTCGTCAGCGGCGCATCGCAGATACGGCTGGAATCGTTCCTGTTCACCCAGGAAGCATTGCATTCGGTGCGCGATCATCTGAAGCCAAACGGCGCCTTCGCCATGTACAATTATTACCGGGAAAACTGGCTGATCGACCGCCTGGCCGGTACCGCAGCGACGGCGTTCGGCCATGCCCCCTGCGTCGACAAGTTCGGCAAGGCACAGGCAGTCGTCAGCATCGCCGTGGCCGAGGCCGACCAGCAATGCGGCAAGGCATGGGCGCCGGCGGCTGCCGTGGTCCCGCCAGCCAGCGACAATGCGCCGTTCCTCTACTTCAGGGGCGGCACGTTCCCGCCGCTCTACCTCGTCACCCTGCTGGGCATCCTCCTCACCTCGCTTGTCGCCGTGCGCACCCTCGGTGGTCCGCTGACCCAGATGCGGCCCTATGCCGACCTGTTCTTCATGGGCGCGGCATTCCTGCTGCTGGAGACGAAGAATGTCGCCACCTTTGCGTTGCTGTTCGGCACGACCTGGTTCGTCAACGCACTCGTGTTCGGCGGCATATTGATCGTCGTGCTCGCGGCCGTCGAGACAACGCGCAAATTCAGGACGCCGTCGCTTCCGGTTATCTTTGGCGCCATCGCGGCATCCCTCGTGCTCGCGTGGATCATCCGTCCGGAATGGCTGTTGCCGCTGCCCTTCGTGCCGCGACTGATCGCGGCTACGACCCTGGCGTTCCTTCCGATCTTCCTCGCCAATGTGGCATTTGCCAAGCGCTTCCAGGGCTCATCCGACTCGCAAGAAGCGTTCGCGGTTAACCTGCTCGGCGCAATGGTCGGCGGATGCCTGGAATATGGGGCGCTCATCACCGGGTATAACAACCTGCTGCTGGTGACAGGGCTGCTGTACCTGATCGCGTTCCTGCTCATTCCGCGAAGCGCGACGCGGGCGGCATGAGCGGAAGGAAAAGGCCTCCGGGTCGCCCCGACGGCCTTTACTATCGACTAATGTTAGTAGCTCAGCCGACGATTTCGCTGTCGTTGAAGAAGAAGGCGATTTCGATCGACGCATTCTCATCGCTGTCCGATCCATGGACCGAGTTGGCCTCGATCGATTCGGCATAGAGCTTGCGGATCGTCCCTTCGGCGGCGTCGGCCGGGTTAGTCGCGCCCATCACGTCGCGGTTGAGCTTCACGGCATCCTCGCCCTCGAGGACCTGAACCACGACCGGACCCGAGGTCATGAAGGTGCACAGGTCGTTGTAAAAGGGACGCTCCTTGTGGACGGCGTAAAAGCCCTCGGCCTGGTCGCGGGTCATGCGGATGCGCTTGGAAGCCACGACACGCAGGCCGGCTTCTTCCAGCACCTTGGTGACGGCGCCGGTCAGGTTGCGGCGAGTGGCGTCGGGCTTGATAATCGAAAAGGTGCGGGTAACCGCCATAAGAATGCTCCGGATTGTCAGGGGTTTCGGGGTTCGCCGGGCCCCTAGCGGGCCCGGGTGACAAGGGCAAGGCTTAGCCTTTTTTCACCCATTTGCCGGCTTCAAGCGCCCAGTAATGGCGCTCCACGCCGTCGCGGCCGGAAAGCAGCTTCCACGCCAGCCGCGCGCCCTCCAAGATGCTCTCGTCGAACAAGTAGAAGGCGCGCTCATAGCCAAGGGCTGCGTCACGCCACACTCCATCGGCAATCAGGATGTTGCGGGCGAGGTTCGGGGCATCGGTGCCGGTCGACAGCAGGATGGGCTGGGCCGCGTCGTCCGCGCCGCCGGCAAGTCCATGCGGAAGGAAGCTGGCTGCGCCCTGATCCCACAATTGACGGTCGAGCCGAGCGAGGATTCCCTCATCGGCCGCGACTACCAACAGGCGCTGCCCATCGTCCATCAGCTTGCTCGCGAGAGCGGCAATGATGCCGTCCGGCTGCGCCGCGCCGAGCTGGTAGAAGTCGACGCGCATGGCTTGGCCGATCAGCCTTCGACCACGTCCGCGATATATTGGTCGAGGAGCCGCACGCCGAAGCCGGTGGCGCCCTTGTCGTAGGTCGGCCTGGCCTTGTCGGACCAGGCCATGCCGGCGATATCGAGATGCGCCCAGGCGACCCCATCATCGACATAGCGCTTGAGGAATTGCGCCGCGGTGATCGACCCCGCCTCGCGCGGGCCGACGTTCTTCATGTCCGCGATCTGCGAGTCGATCAGGCGGTCATAGGCTTCGCCCAGCGGCTGGCGCCACAGCTTGTCTCCGCTGTCATCCGCAGCCTTGATCAGCTTGGCCGCCAGGGTCTCGTCGTTGGCGAACATGCCCGCATATTCATGACCCAGCGTGATAACCATCGCGCCGGTCAAGGTGGCGAGGTCGATCATCACCTTCGGCTTGAAGTTCTTCTGGGTCCAGGTCATCGCGTCGCACAGCACCAGCCGGCCTTCGGCATCGGTGTTGATCACTTCGACTGTCTGCCCCGACATGGTGGTGACCACATCGCCGGGGCGCTGTGCATTTCCGTCCGGCATATTCTCGACCAGGCCGCAAACGCCGACGACATTGGCCTTGGCCTTGCGACCGGCAAGCGCCTTCATCGCGCCCACGACAGCGCCGGCACCGCCCATGTCCCACTTCATCGCTTCCATGTTCTGCGCCGGCTTGATCGAAATGCCGCCGGTATCGAATGTCACGCCCTTGCCGATGAAGGCGACCGGCGCCTCGCCCGCCTTGCCTCCGTTCCACTTGAGGACGAGCAGCTTGCCTTCGCGCACCGAACCCTGTGCAACGCCGATGATGGCGCCCATTCCGAGCTTGGCCATTTCGTCGCGGCCGAGCACCTGAAGCTCCAGCCCAAGGCCCTTGACGCTCTCGGTGACGCGCTCGACGAAGGTCTCCGGATAGATGATGTTGGGCGGCTCGGTGACCAGTTCGCGGGTCAGCGCCACGCCTTCGGCCACCGGTGCGTAGCGCGTGGCGTAGCGGGTTTCCGCCTCTGCGCCGGCGCCAACGATCGTGACGGTCGTCAGGGTGGGCTTCTGCTTGTCCTTGAGCCGCGTGCGATAACGGTCGTAGCGCCAACCCCGGAGCGCCGCGGCCAAGGCGACCCGCGCCGCCGCATCCGCATCGAACTTGAGTCCGCTAAGGTCGATCACCGCATGGGTTTCGCCCGACGTCAGCAGACGGCCGACGGCCGCACCGCCCAGCTTTTCCGGCTCGTCGTCCGCCGTGGCGCTTGAACCGGTGCCGACGATCAGCAGCCGACGGGCGCCGTCGCCGTCAAGGAAATGTTCGACGATGGAGCCGGACTCGCCCTCGAACCGATTGCGCTTCAATGCTCCCTCGACACCGGCCTTGGCGTCGCCCAGACTGTCGAGACCCGGTCGAAACCCGGTGGCAACAGGAAGCACCAAGGCGAAATCGCCGGTAGGACGGGCGTCTGCAAAGCGGATCTGCATGAAATTCCTCGAAGTGCGAAGGGACGGGGTTTTTTGGCCCTTTAGGGCCTCGCTGGCGACATGGCAAAGGGGCGGCCTGGCCGAAGCCGGATTGCCGCCTCCAGCGCAAGGTGCAATAGGCGATTCTCCTCTAGTATCCGGACCAGGCGGGGCGTTGTTGGCAGTGCGATCGATCGGCCTCTGTTTAACGGCACTGCCGCTCCTGCTGGGCCTGGCTGCGCCCGGTCACGCCCAGGATAGCGCGCCGACCTCATCGGTTGAGCCCACCGCGGAGCCGATGATCGACTTCAGCGCCGAAGAGGTCGTGTACGAAAACGACGGCGACACGGTGACCGCGCTTGGGCAGGTGCGCATGTCACGCGAAGGCAATTACCTGGCCGCCGATCGCGTCAGCTGGGACCGCAAGAGCGGCCGGGTGCTCGCCGAAGGCAATGTCGTTGTAATGACGCCGGAGGGCGACAAAATAATCGGCGAGAAGGTGGACCTCACCGATACGCTGCGCGACGGCGCCATCGACAATCTGCTGGTCGTGCTTGAAAGCGGCGGCCGCATCGCAGCCATACGAGGATCGCGAACCGGCGATGTCACCCAGCTGGAAAATGCGGTCTATTCCGCCTGCCCGGTCACCGGCCCGAACGGATGCCCCAAAAATCCCAGCTGGAAGATCAGCGCCGCCAGGATTACCCATGACCGGGCAACCGGCCGGATCCGGTTCAGCGGCGGGCGGCTCACCGTGTTGGGGGTGCCGCTGCCGCTACTGCCCATCTTCAGTATCGGCGACGGAACCGGCCAGGGCGGCGCGTTCAGCGGTGCACTGGTTCCTGGCTTCCGCGTCGATAGCAACAACGGGCTGGAGGTCGATTTTCCATATTATTGGCGGATCGACCGCAACCGCGACCTGACGGTCACGCCCCACCTCTATACCGGATCCCTGCCTGCGCTGGAAACGCGATGGCGGCACCTGACGTCGCTGGGCGCTTATCAGCTGGGCGCATTCGTCACCTATGGCGATATACCGGATCCCGATGCGTTCGACCTTACGCCCGAGGACAAAGAGGGCATTCGCGGCTATTTCGAAGGCAATGGCCGCTTCCAGCTTGACCCCAACTGGACGGTGACCGGATCATTGAGGGGCGCGACCGACAAGACGGTGGCCAGGCAATATGACATTACGCGCGACGACCGGCTGCGTAGCTTCATCAGCGCTGAACGAATCTCGCTGGATAGCTATGTTTCTATCGAAGGCTGGGCATTCCAGGGCCTCAGGAGCACCGACAAGCAGGATCGCATTCCCTTCGCCCTGCCGGCGATCGACGCCCGATTGAGGCTCGACGAGCCGGTGCTTGGCGGCAAGGTAGAATTGCAGGCCAACAGCCTGTCCATCCTGCGGATCGAAGGACAGGACACGCAGCGCGCGTTCGCCAGCGCACGCTGGGACCTCAGGCGCCTGACTCGGCTTGGGCAGGAAGTCACCTTCACCGCATTTGCACGCGGCGACGCCTATCACAGCCATGAAGCCGAAGAGACGCTCGTCGACATCTATCGCGGCGAGAACGGCTGGCAGTTTCGCGGCATCGCGGCACTTGCCGCTGACGTGCGTTGGCCCCTGGTCGGACCGCTCCTGGGAGGGATCCAGCGGCTGACGCCCCGGCTCCAGCTGGTATTGACCCCCCAGACCGAGAATCTCGACATCCCCAACGAGGATGCGCGCGCGGTCGACCTGGAGGATAGCAACCTGTTCGCGCTCAATCGCTTCCCTGGTTACGACCGGTGGGAGGATGGTTCGCGCGTCACTTACGGCATGGAATGGGCCTTCGACCGGCCCAAGTGGTCGGTCCAGGCCATCATCGGGCAAAGTTATCGGCTGACCAGGGAGCCTAGCATTTTTCCCGACGGGACCGGCCTGACCGATCGCTTTTCTGACATCGTTGGCAGGACGCGGCTCCGTTTTGGCCGCTTGGTCGACGTCACGCACCGCTATCGCGTCGACAAGGACAGCCTGGAAATCCGGCGGAACGAGCTGGACCTGACCGTCGGCACTGACCTTACCTACGCGCAGATCGGCTATTTGCGGCTCAACCGGGATATTTCATCAGCGATCGAGGATTTGCGCGACAAGGAAGAGCTGCGGGTGGCCGGCCGCTGGCAATTCATGCGCTACTGGTCGGTGTTTGGCTCGACCGTCCTCGACCTCAGCGACAAGGAAGAGGATCCATTGAGCCTTGCCGACGGCTTCGAGCCCGTCCGGCATCGCGTGGGTATCAACTATGAGGATGAATGCCTTGAACTTGGCGTGGCGTGGAAGCGCGACTATGAGCGTATCGGGGAGTTCCGAAAGGGCAGCACGTTTTCGATTAATTTCGCGCTGAAGGGGATTGGCCGCTAAGCTGCGGTTCAGCCCGCCCGAGTAAAGGGCGAATCATTATAGCGTTGGCGGCAAAGGGATTTTTGAGGGTGGAAGTTATTCAAAAGATGGTTTCAACGCGCGTGATGCGTAGCGTTCCGCTGGCCCTCGGCTTCGCGCTGGCAACTGCAGCCTGGGCGCAGAATGCGCCCCCGCAAGTGAATTCGACGGCAACCCTCAACCTGCCGGAAAATCCGCAGGTGTTCGGCTCGGCGTTGCCGTCGGTGGTCAAGGCCACCGCCATCGTTAACGGCGAGGTCATTACCCAGACCGACATCGATCAGCGGCTCGCACTCCTTGCGATCGCGAATAACCAGCCGATTCCCGCCAATGAAATCGAACGGCTGCGCCAGCAGGTGCTGAGCAACCTGATTGACGAGACCCTGCAAATTCAAGCCGCCAAGGCCGAAGAAATTGAAATCACCGACGCCGATATCGACAAGACGGTCGCGCGGGTCGCGGGCAATGTGAAACAGACCCCGGACCAGATGGCGGCCTATCTCAAGTCGCGCGGTTCATCGATCCGTTCGATCCGCCGCCAGATTCAAGGCGAAATCGCCTGGCGCCGGCTGCAATCGAAGAAGATCGAGAGCACGGTCAGCGTCGGCGACGAAGAAGTGCAGGCGGTCATCGACAAGCTGACCGCATCGAAGGGCGCCGAGGAATTCCGGGTCGGCGAAATCTTCATTTCGTCCAACAGCGCCAATGAAGAGCAGGCAGCCGCCAGCGCACAGCGCGTCTACAATGCCCTTAAACAGGGCGGCTCCTTTGTCGGCTATGCCCGCCAGTTTTCCGAAGCCTCGACTGCCGCGGTGGGCGGCGACCTGGGCTGGGTACGGCCCGAACAGCTGCCCGAACAGCTTGCGCAAGCGGTCAAGCAGATGCGCCCAGGCATGGTTTCGCCGCCGATCAAGCTGGCAGGCGGCTATTCCATCATTGCCGTGCAGGACGTCCGCAAGATTCTGACCGCAGATCCTCGCGATTCGATCCTGAGCCTCAAGCAGGTCACGGTGGCCTTCCCCAAGGGGACCACGCGAGACGCGGCCGAACCGATCGTTGCCCGCTTCGCTCAGGCTGCGCAGAATATTGGCGGCTGCGGCGGCGCCGAGCGCATTGCCGGGGACCTCAATGCCGAAGTCGTTCAGTCAGACGACGTGAAGATGCGCGACCTGCCGCCCGCGCTGCAGGAAATGATGCTGCAGATGCAGGTCGGCCAGGCGACCCGGCCATTCGGTTCGATCGAAGAAGGCGTTCGCGTACTTGTGCTGTGCGGCCGCGACCAGGTCGATCCCAGCATGCCAAGCTTCGACCAGGTCTATGCCCAGCTGAACGAGGAGCGCGTCAACCTGCGCTCGCGGCGCTACCTGCGCGACCTCCGGCGTGACGCCATCATCGACTTCCGGTAAACCGGGAGGCCATGGCGAATAGCTATCGACCGCTGGCCGTATCGCTCGGCGACCCGGCTGGCATCGGCCCCGAAGTCGTCGGCAAATGCTGGGACCATCGCGATCGGTTCGGCCTGCCGCCATTCGTCGCGATCGGCGATCCGCGCAGCCTGGCGTCGGTCTGGGACGGCCCGATCGCCACGATCGACGACCCGCGCGAGGCAGACAGCGCTTTCGACGTAGGCTTGCCGATCCTGTCGATCGCGTCTGTCGAGGCCGATATCCCGGGCCATCCGACCGTAGCCGGCGCCCATTGCTCGCTCGACGCACTGGAATTGGCGGTCGGCCTTGCCCGATCCGGTTCGGCCTCCGCCGTCGTGACGGGCCCCGTTTCCAAGCAGCAACTTTACGGCATCGGCTTCTCGCATCCGGGGCAAACCGAATTCGTCGCCGAACGGTGCGGTATCTCTCCGGGGAACGTGGCGATGATGCTGGCGGGGCCGACCTTGAGAACGGTCCCGGTAACCACGCATCTTCCCCTCAGTGAAGTGTCGCAAGCGCTGAACCCGGGCTTGATCGAGGCCCGCGGCCGCTCTGCCCTGCGGGGCCTGCAGCGCAACTTCGGAATTGCCGATCCGCGACTGGCCGTCGCGGGACTTAATCCCCATGCCGGCGAAGGCGGCGCACTCGGCCGCGAGGAGATCGAGCTCATCATCCCGGCGATCGAGGCGCTTCGGGCGGAGGGATGGAGGATCACCGGCCCGCATCCCGCCGACACCATGTTCCACAGCTCGGCAAGGGCCAATTACGACGCCGCGCTTTGCATGTACCATGACCAGGCCCTGATCCCGTTGAAGGCGCTTCATTTCGAAGATGGCGTCAACATCACGCTGGGGCTTCCGATCATCCGCACCGCGCCCGACCATGGTACGGCGTTCGACATTGCCGGGCAGGATCGGGCCGATCCGCGCGCCATGGCCGCCGCCATCCGCATGGCGGCCGAGTGCGCGCTCCATCGCACCACCGTTTCGGCCTGAAGTCGGGACCGGACGTGCCGGAGCCGCTGCGCGACGTCATTGCCCGGCATGGATTGCAGGCGACCAAATCGCTGGGTCAGAATTTCATCCTCGACCGCCAGCTGCTGGCGCGGATCGCCGCCGTTCCCGGACCGCTGGCGGGTGCGGCGGTTTATGAAGTGGGGCCAGGTCCAGGCGGATTGACCCGCGCGCTGCTGGAGGCCGGGGCCGAAGTGATCGCGGTCGAGCGCGATCGGCGCTGCCTGCCGGCTCTGGCCGAGCTTGAGATGGAGTTTTCCGGCCGCCTTCGAATCATCTCCGGCGATGCGCTGGAGGTGGATGAACGGGCCGAGGCCGGCGATGGCGCGCACATTGTCGCCAACCTGCCCTACAATGTCGGAACCGCTTTGCTGCTGCGCTGGCTGGCAGGGCCGTGGCCGCCGTGGTGGTCGTCGCTGACGTTGATGTTCCAGCGCGAGGTGGCCGAGCGGATCGTCGCCAGGTCCGGCACCGAGCATTACGGCCGGCTGTCGATTGCCGCGCAATGGCGATCCATGCCGCGCATCGCAATGGCTGTCCACCGCTCCGCCTTCGTGCCGCCGCCCAAGGTCGCTTCGGCCGTGGTACACATCCTGCCCGCGGCTCAGCCCGACGGTGTCGATCCGGCCGTGCTGGAGCGACTGACGGCAGCAGCGTTCGGGCAGCGCCGCAAGATGCTTCGTTCTAGCCTCAAATCCGTTCCAGCCGCGCTCGATGCGCTGGCGGCGCTCGGAATCGATGCCGAACGGCGCGCCGAGACGGTTAGCGTCGAGGAATTCGTGGCGCTTGCCCGCGCCCTGTCCTAGTTCTTCTTGGGAACCTCGGGAGCCTTGGCTGCGGCCAGCGCGGGACCCTTGGCAATCGCTGTCGACAGCAATGCTACCTGCGGGCAACCGGCGGTTCCGCAAAGCTTCTGCAGCTTGGCCAGGTTTTCCTTAGCGCGCGGAAGGGCGCCCAGCTGGACCATCGCCTCGCCCTGGACCGCTATCGCATCGCGATCCGTCGGCTCCAGTGCCAGTGCCTTGTTGGTCAGGCGGATCGCCTGTCCGTAGAGCTTCTGCTTGATCGCCACCTTGGCCATCACCGTAAAGGCGGTGCGGTTCTTCGGATCCACCACCAGGGCAGTTTCCAGCGCATCATCCGCCTCGACCAGCTTGCCTTGGGCCAACAGCGTTTCGCCTTGCTTCAGCAGCTCGATCGACTGCGGCGCAACCTGGTCGTCCGGGCGCTGTCCGACAACGGCAACCGGCACGGTCGACGCCACGAGACCAAGGCAAAGAATGAAAGGTGTCAGACGCATCAAAATCTCCAACCAATCGCGCCGACCTAGCATGGCTTGGCGAATCGCGCGACGAAAAAGCCGTCGGTGGCATCGTGCGCCGGTGTCAGGAGCCGCCCTGGACCGTCGGCACGACCGCCTTCGAACGGCACATCCTGTACCATCCAAGATGAATGGCGGCCTAAGAAGTTCCTCGCCTGGTCGGCTCCTTCGGCACGGATGAGCGAGCAAGTGGCGTAAACGAGGGCTCCGCCGGGCTTCACGAGGGGTCCGGCTATATCGAGCAGGCGAGCCTGCAGCTTGACCAGCCTGTCGAGCCGTTCCGGCGTCAGCCGCCAACGCCCTTCCGGGTTGCGGCGCCAAGTGCCGGACCCGCTGCACGGCGCGTCGACTAGGACCATGTCGCACTGGCCTTCAAGGTCGGCCAGTTGCTGTAGCTCGCGGCCGCCATCGATGAGCCGCGATGCGATCGTCGCACCGGCCCGCTCGGCACGGAGCGGTAGTTGGGAGAGCCTGGCGCGGTTGGTATCGGAAGCGATGACTTCCGCCTTGGGCGCGGCGGCGGCAAGGGCAAGCGATTTGCCCCCTGCCCCGGCACATAAATCGAGGATCCGCGTGTCGTTTTCAGGCTGGCAGGCCAGCGCAATGAGCTGGCTCCCCTCGTCCTGCACCTCGACAAGCCCCTCGATAAAGGCCGGATGCTCGCCGATTTTGGTGTCAGGCGCCAGGCGCAGGCCCCAGGGACTGAGCCTGGTGGGCTCGGCACCCTCGAACGCCGTCAGCATGGCCTCGCGCGTCGTGCGTGCAGGGTTGATCCGAAGGTCGAGCGGGGCACGTTCAAGCAATGCCTGCCATTCGTCCGGGCTTATCAGGTCCGAGAGCCTGTTCGTCAGCCAGTTTGGGACGAGTGAGGCGGAGGCGCCTGCTTCGCCCGGGATTCGCGGCGAAGGGCCGTGCGGGGAGCCGTCGAATTGGCCCGCCAGGTCGCTGTCCTTGTCGGCCAGGCCGATCATCGCAGTGCGCCCGCTGTCCGGTCGTTCACCGCTATGGCGGATGGCGCGGAACACCAGCTCCCTGACAGCGCGGCGATCCTTCGACCCGGCATAGCGGCGCGTCTTGAAATAGCGCTGGACGATTGCATCCGCGGGAGGCCCGTCGTCCCGCGCCGCGGCAATTACTTCATCGAGGATCTCGATGGCCGCCTGGACTCGGGCCGCGGGAGTCATGGCCTACCGCGTCGGGTAATTCGGCGCCTCGCGGGTGATGGCGACATCATGGACATGGCTCTCGCTGAGACCCGCGTTGGTGATCCGCACGAACCTGGCACGCTTCTGCAACTCCGCGATGGTGGTGGAGCCGGTATAGCCCATCGCCGCCTTCACTCCGCCGACCAGCTGATGGATCACGTCGCGTACCGGCCCCTTATAAGGCACCTGACCCTCAATCCCTTCCGGAACCAACTTCAGCTGGTCCCTGATATCCTGCTGGAAGTAGCGGTCGGCCGAACCGCGGGCCATCGCGCCGACCGAGCCCATGCCGCGATAAGCCTTGTAGGCGCGGCCCTGGTAGAGGAAGGTTTCGCCCGGGGCTTCCTCGGTTCCGGCCAGCAGCGATCCGACCATGACCGTCGACGCACCCGCTGCCAGTGCCTTGGCGATATCGCCCGAGGTACGGATGCCGCCGTCGGCAATGACATGGACGCCCCTGTCGGCCGCGGCCTTAGACGCGGCCATGATCGCACTGAGCTGGGGCACTCCAACACCCGCGATGATGCGGGTGGTGCAGATGGAGCCCGGGCCGATTCCGACCTTGATCGCATCCGCACCGGCGTCGGCCAACGCCTTGGCGGCATCGGCGGTCGCGACATTGCCGGCAACCACCTGGACACTGTTGGAAAGGCTCTTCACCCGTTCGACCGCCGCCCCGACCTCGCGGTTATGGCCGTGTGCGGTGTCGATCACGATGCAGTCGACCCCGGCGTCTATCAGCGCCTGGCTTCGCTCATAGCCCTTGTCGCCAACCGTGGTGGCCGCGGCGACGCGAAGCCGCCCCTGGGCATCCTTGGTGGCGAGCGGCGAAGCCACCGCCTTCTCGATATCCTTGACGGTGATCAGCCCGACGCAATGATCCTGGTCGTCGACCACCAGCAGCTTCTCGATCCGCCGCTGGTGAAGGACCCTGCGGGCAATTTCCTGGCTGGTTCCGAGCCCGACCGTAGCCAGATTCTCCCTGGTCATCAGCTCGCTGACCGGCTGCTTCGGGTTCTCGGCGAAGCGGACGTCGCGGTTGGTTAGAATGCCGGCGAGTTTGCCCGACTTCTCGACGATCGGAATGCCGCTGATGCGGTTGGCACGCATCAGCTCCAGCGCCTCCGCCAAGGTTTGATCCGGCGTCATCGTGATCGGGTTGACCACCATGCCGCTTTCGAACCGCTTCACCGCGCGGATTGCCGCCGCCTGCTCCTCAATCTCCATGTTGCGATGGAGCACGCCGATGCCGCCCAGGTGGGCCATGGCGATCGCCATGTCGGCCTCGGTTACGGTATCCATTGCCGAAGACAGGATCGGTATGTTCAGCGGGATTTCGCGGGTGAGGAAGCTGCGCGTGTCGGCTCCGGACGGCAGCACACTCGATTCGAGCGGCTGAAGCAGCACATCGTCAAAGGTCAGTCCAAGGGGGATTTCGTCGTGGAGAAGGTCGGCCATGCACGCCTTTGGCAGACGAGCCGCGATTCGCCAACCCCGTCAGCGGCGATAGCGCGCCAGCAATCGCTCAGCTGACTCGACGTGCATCCGCTCGATCATCTCGCCTTCGAACCGCTCCGCTCCGCCGGTGGCGGCGGCAACCAGCCGTTCAGCGCGCTCGACTTCCCCTTGGGTCGGCGCATAGGCCTCATGGCAGGGCGCTATCTGGCTGGGATGAATGAGGGACTTGCCGTCGAATCCAAACTTTCGGCCCTCGGCCGCTTCGGCTGCAAATCCGTCGAGATCGTCAAGCTGGTTGTAGACACCGTCGAACACCGCGATGCCCTCAGCGCGGGCGGCCAGGACGATCGACTGGAGCGCCATTTGCAGCGGCGCCCGCCCCGCCCCTAGCGGCAGGCGCAGGCTGGCGGCCAGGTCGTTGGTCCCGGCAATGAGACCCGCGGCTTCATGCGCAAAGCTGCCGGCGTTCAGGACGCCCCTGGCCGTTTCGACCATCGCCAGCACCGGCAGGCCAGTCTGGTTTCGAACGAAACCGAGGTCCTCCTTGCTTTCCACTCGAGGCACAATGACCAGGTCAGGCTTCTTGTGCATGACCGCGACCACATCCGGGCCGTGCCACTGGGTCCCCGAAGCGTTGACGCGGATGGCAACGGGCATTGGCCATGGCTCGGCGATGGCCTCGATCGCCGCGTCACGCGCAGAGTCCTTGTCGTCCAGCTTCACCGCATCCTCAAGGTCGAGGACGACGATGTCGGCGTCGCTTTCGCGGGCATGCATGATCGCCCGCGGGTTGCTGGCCGGCAGGAACAACAGGGTCCTCTTGTCGAACAGGTCGAGCGTCATGCCGATTTTCCTTCCCACAGGCGCCGACCCTTTGCATCATGCCGATAACTAGAGGGGAAAGACATGTTGGAGTATTTTCTGATCGCGGCGGTGATCCTGGTGGTGCTCGTCATCATGATGAGCGTCAAGATCGTCAGCCAGGGCTATCGCTACACCATCGAGCGGTTTGGCCGTTTCGTCCGCGTTGCCGAGCCGGGCCTCAACCTCGTGACCCCGTTCGTCTACCGGGTCGGCCACAAGATCAATATGATGGAACAGGTCGTCGACATTCCCGGCCAGGAGATCATCACCAAGGATAATGCGATGGTCGCGGTCGACGGCGTCGTTTTCTTCCAGGTCCTGGATGCGGCCAAGGCGGCTTATGAAGTCAGCGACCTTTATACTGCCCTGATGGCGCTCTCGATCACCAACCTGCGCACGGTGATGGGTTCGATGGACCTCGACGAGACGCTGTCAAAGCGGGACGAGATCAACGCTCGCCTGCTGGTGGTCGTGGACCAGGCTACCGAAGCGTGGGGCGTCAAGATCACCCGCGTCGAATTGAAGGATATTCGCCCACCCCAGGACATCGTCAACGCGATGACCCGCCAAATGAAGGCCGAGCGCGAAAAGCGCGCAGTGATCCTGGAGGCGGAGGGTTCGCGCCAATCCGCCATCCTTCGCGCCGAGGGCGAGAAGCAGGGCGCCATCCTCTCCGCTGAAGGCGCTCGCGAGGCCGCATTTCGCGAGGCCGAGGCGCGCGAACGCTCCGCCCAGGCCGAAGCAGCCGCCACCAAGGCGGTCAGCGACGCGATCGAAAGCGGCAGCGCCCAGGCGATCAATTATTTCATCGCGCAGAAATATGTCGAGGCGATCAGCCTCTTCGCTACGTCACCCAATGCCAAGACAATCCTGTTCCCGATCGAAGCGACCCAGTTGATCGGCACGCTTGGCGGGATCGGAGAATTGGCGAAGGAAGTCCTGGGCGGCGGAGCTTCAACGTCGCCTGGTGCGCCGACCAAACCCAACCAGGTCAAATCGGGTCGGGGCACGACACCCTCGGTGCCCGGCACCAACCGGATTGAAGGATGATGGGTTTCGACCTGGAACCCGGCTGGATCTGGGCGATCGCCGGCGTCTTGCTGCTGATTGCCGAGATCGTCGCGCCCGGTTTCTTCCTGGTGTTCATCGGTGCGGCGGCAATCGCCACCGGCCTGTTCACCCTGATGTTCGACCTCGGTACAGCGCCGCAACTTGTCCTGTTCGCCATCTATTCGGTGCTCGCCGTCATGATCGGCAAGCGGTGGTACGGCGAGCCGCATGGCGGCGACCAGCGGCACAGCATCAACGAACCGGCCAAGCGATTAATCGGGCGGACAGTCACGGCTGTTACTGATGTCGACGAGCATGGCGGACGGGTACGTGTCGGCGACGGCGAATGGAATGCCAGGGGCGGCCCGGCCGCCGCGGGTGAACGCGTCACTGTGACCAGCGTCGAAGGCAATTGCCTGATCGTCGAGCCCGTACAAACCCTGCCCGCCGCATAGCTATCTGTGGAGACAAGATAAGTGAACGATCTAAGTTTCTCGCGCCGCCAAGCGCTCGGCACCCTATCGGCCGGCGTTGCCGCGGTCGCTTTCTCCAGCCCGGCCCGCGCATTGGTTCAAGGCGGCGCCACGTCGAACGAGGCCGGGGTCACCGCGCTGCTCGATTCAATCGGCCAGAATCTCCTGGCCCTGTCGCCCGAAAGCGCAACCAGCCTTGGCATCGACACGGGTGCCAATGCCGGCCTTCGCTCGAAGCTCGCTGACCGGAGCAAGGCGGGTCAGGACAAGCTGGCCGCGCGCCTGCGCGCCGACCTGGCCCGGGCCGAAGCGGTCAACACTGGCGCCCTGACCCACTCCACCCGAACCAGCGTCGAAGTGGTGAAATCGGCCTATCGCGTCGCGCTCGACGGCTTCGCCCAGCCCTATGGCGATGTCGCCGTCGGAGGCTGGCGCAACACGCCTTATGTGGTGATTCAGAATGTCGGCGCCTATCTCGACGTGCCGCGCTTCCTCGACAGCGATCATCCGGTCAAGAATGCAGCCGATGCCGAAGCGTACCTCGCCCGACTCGAAAGCTATGCCGCGCAGCTGGACGGAGAGTTGGGCCGCCTAAAGGCTGCCGCAGGCCAGGGGCTGATCGCCCCCGCATTCCTGATCGACAAGGCAACCAAGCAAATGACGTTGAGCGTCAAGGGCGCGCAGGAAGGGGGTGGCCTGGTCGAAAGCCTGACTCGGCGCACCAAGGACATTCCCGGCAATTGGAGTGCTCAGGCCCTCGCCATTGCCCAGCAGAAGATCGCTCCCGCGCTCGAACGGCAGCTCGCCGAACTGAGCGCCCAGCGATCCAAGGCGACCATGGACGCCGGCATGTGGGCGCGCCCTCACGGCGAGGAATTCTATCGCTGGGCGCTTCGTGCCTCGACGACCACGACCATGACGCCGGACGAGATCCACCAGATGGGCCTCAACCAGGTCGCGGAGCTGCATAGCCGCATGGACGCGATCCTGAAGAAGCTTGGCTATACCCAAGGCACCGTCGGCGCGCGCATGACCGCCCTGTCCAACGATCCGCGCTACAAGTTCCCGGAGGGCGATCCCGGCCGGGCCGAGATCATGGCCTTCATCCAGGAGCGGCTGAAGATCATTCGCGCCCAGCTGCCCCGCGCCTTTCGCACCCTGGTCCGCGGCAATCTGGAGGTGAAGCGCCTTCCGCCCGAGGAAGAGCCCGGCGCACCCGGCGCTTATGGCGGCGCCGGATCGATCGACGGGTCGATCCCCGGCAAGTTCTGGATCAACCTGCGCACGACCGACCTGCACCGCAAATATGACCTGCCCGACCTTGCCCATCATGAGGCGATCCCGGGCCATGTCTGGCAGGGCGAATATTCGAACCAGCTGCCGCTGATCCGTACCATGCTGGCATTCAACGCCTATTCGGAGGGATGGGCCCTTTATGCCGAGCAGCTGGCCGACGAACTTGGCGTCTATGACGGGTTCGAAGTCGGCCGCCTCGGCTATCTGCAGAGCCTGGCTTTCCGGGCGATCCGCCTGGTGGTCGACACCGGCATCCACCACAAGCGCTGGACCCGCGATCAAGGCGTCCGATATTTCGTCGAGACCAACGGCTCCAAGCCGGAGGAAGTGGCGAGCGAGGTCGATCGCTATTGCAGCTGGGTCGGCCAGGCCTGCGGCTACAAGATCGGCCACACCGAAATCGTCCGCCAGCGCAGCCGCGCCCAGGCGGCGCTCGGGGCGCGCTATGATTTGCGGGACTTCGATGACACGGTGGTCAAGGGCGGTAACGTCCCGCTCGATGTGCTGGCGAGGAACGTCGACGAATATATCGCGACCGCACGGGCGAGGACGGCGGCCTGATAGGCAGGATCATGATGGACCAATTTGATTTAACCGCACCAGATGAAGCAACGCTGCAGCAGCTCACGGCTGACCTGACCGACGAAGAGCGGCACGTCCTCCTCGAACATGGCACGGAGGCGCCGTTCTGCGGCATCTTCCTCGATGAGAAGCGAGAGGGCGTCTACACCTGCCGGCTGTGCGGCCTTCCGCTGTTCAAGGGCGGCGCCAAGTTCGAAAGCGGCACCGGCTGGCCAAGCTTCACCCAGCCCTTCGCCGAGGGTCACCTCAGCTATCTGCGCGACACAAGCTATGGGATGACCCGCACCGAGATCGTCTGCGCTCGCTGCGGCGCCCACCAGGGCCATGTGTTCCCTGACGGGCCGCCGCCAACGGGCGAGCGCTACTGCATCAACAGCGTGTCGCTCGAATTTACCGCGAAGGGCGACCCGCTCCCCGACAAACTCGGCCGGGGAGCGCCCGAGGGCGAGCTGCTTTAAGGCATCGTCCGGAGGTCGGGTTCGACCCAGCCGCGCCGCGCCTCGACGCTCATCAGCCGCTCCTTCGACCAGAAGCGCAGCGGCCAGTCACGGCGGCCCATCGGCGACATCAGCAGTTCGTTGACCAGCTCATGGATCGGGCGGGACACATCCACCTCCTCCAGGAACAGGCGGATGCCGCGCAAATAGGCGCGCGTGATGGTGTCGTGATAGCCTTCGGTATCGCTGTTCACGCCGCCGACGCTCTCGTTGTACCCGCGAATGATCCCCGGCAGCTCGGCATCGAGGTCGATATCGGGGCGCTTGAGGACGAGGTAGGTCGTCGCGGCCAGATGGGCCTCGTGGGTCCACTCCTCGCGCGGCAGGGTGCGTGCCAACAGGCCCTCGCCGACATGGGCGACAGCATCGTCGGACAGGAAATGGCGTACTGGAAATTCGGTCATTGATCGGACTTTCTTGGAAGAAGGCGCCCGATCAATTGACCGGGCTAATCAGGCGGCAGCCGTCACTTGCGGCCCCGATTGTCGCACGCCCTCATCCACATGCTCCGCAAACTCGGCGAAATTCTCGATGAACAGGTCAACGAGCTTCGCCGCGGTGCGGTCGTACTCATTCTTGTCGGTCCAGGTCGACCGCGGGTCGAGGATCGAATTGTCGACCCCTGGCACTGCGACCGGCACGTCGAAGCCGAAATTCGGATCCTTGCGGAACTCGACATTCTTCAGGCTGCCGTCGAGCGCGGCATTCAGCAGGGCGCGTGTTTCCTTGATCGGCATGCGCTTGCCAGTGCCATATTTGCCGCCGGTCCAGCCGGTGTTGACCAGCCAGCAGTCGACGCCGCACTCGGCGATCCGCTTCTTCAAGAGGTTGCCATAGACCGACGGATGGCGCGGCATGAAAGGCGCGCCGAAGCAGGTCGAGAAGGTCGCTTCCGGCTCGGTCACGCCGATCTCCGTCCCTGCGACCTTGGCGGTGTAGCCCGACAGGAAATGATACATCGCCTGGTCTGGGGTCAGCCTGGCAATCGGCGGCAGCACGCCAAAGGCATCGGCGGTCAGCATGACGATGTTCTTCGGCACCGGACCCATATTCTCGTCCGACGAGTTCGGAATGAAGTCGATCGGATAAGCGCCGCGGCTGTTCTCGGCCAAGGTCGCGTCATCGAGGTCCAATTCCCGCGTCACCGGATCCATCACCACATTTTCCAGCACAGTGCCGAAGCGCTTGGTTGTGGCGTAAATCTCAGGCTCGGCCTCGGCCGAAAGACGGATCATCTTGGCGTAGCAGCCGCCTTCGAAGTTGAAGACCGCCGTATCCGACCAGCCATGCTCATCGTCGCCGATCAAGGTCCGGTTCGGATCGGCCGACAGGGTGGTCTTGCCGGTACCCGACAGGCCGAAAAAGATCGCAGTGTCGCCCTTTGGCCCGATGTTCGCGGAGCAGTGCATCGGCATGATGCCCTTCGCCGGAAGCAGGAAGTTCAGCAGGCCGAACACCGACTTCTTCATCTCGCCGCCATATTCGGTGCCGCCGATCAGGATCAGCTTTTCGCTGAGATTGACCGCAATCACCGTTTCGCCGCGGCAGCCATGGCGCGCGGGGTCGGCGCGGAAGCTAGGCAGGTCGATGATCGTGAATTCGGGCACGAAAGCGGCCAGCTCGGCAGTTTCCGGCCGCACCAGCATCGTGCGGATGAAGAGGTTGTGCCAGGCGAGCTCGTTGATCACCCGCACCCGGACGCGGTGCTCGGGCTGCGATCCGCCGAACAGGTCGGCCGCGAACAGCAGGTCCTTGTCGGCCAGCGCGAGCAAGAAGTCGTCGTACAGACGATCGAACGCGTCGGCGTCCATCGGGCGGTTGGTCTTGCTCCACCAGACCGCGCCCTCGCTCGCCGAATTGCGCACG
>JBJMUA010000051.1:0-8557 GCA_045811425.1 Sphingomicrobium sp.
GACGGCAAAGCGGTCGGTCCGTGGAATCCGCGACTCGACGCCGATACCCTGCGCAAGATCCTCAAGGACATGGTGACGGTCCGCGTCTTCGACGACCGCATGTACCGCGCCCAGCGCCAGGGCAAGACCAGCTTCTACATGAAGGCGACCGGCGAGGAGGCGATCGCCTGCAGCGCGGCCGCCGCGCTCGACTTCGACGACATCCACTTCCCGACCTATCGCCAGCAGGGCCTGCTCGTCGCGCGCGGCTATCCGCTCGTGAAGATGATGTGCCAGATCTATTCGAACCCCGGCGACCATATGAAGGGCCGTCAATTGCCGATCATGTATTCTGACAAGAAGCACGGCTTTTTCTCGATCTCGGGCAACCTCGGCACCCAATTCCCGCAGGCGGTCGGCTGGGCAATGGCGTCGGCGATCAAGCGCGACAGCCGCATCGCCATGGGCTGGATCGGCGATGGCGCCACCGCCGAGGGCGACTTCCATTCGGCGATGACCTTCGCCGCCGTCTACCAGGCGCCGGTCATCCTCGCCACGGTCAACAACCAGTGGGCGATTTCCAGCTTCGCCGGCATCGCCGGCGGCGAACGCGCGACCTTCGCGCAACGCGCGGTCGGCTACGGCATCGCCAGCCTGCGGGTCGACGGCAATGACGCGCTCGCGGTCTACGCCGCCGTGCGCTGGGCCGCCGAGCGGGCACGGTCGAACAACGGTCCGACAATGATCGAGTTCTTCACCTATCGCGCCGAGGGCCATTCGACCTCCGACGATCCGAGTGGATATCGCGCCAAGGGCGAGGCGGAGGAGTGGCCGCTGGGCGACCCGATTGTCCGGCTGAAGGCGCACCTTGTAGCGCTCGGCGAATGGGACGATGCCAGGGACGCCGAACTCGACAAGGAGCTCGATGCGACGGTGCGCGCCGCGCAGAAGGAAGCTGAGGCCCAGGGCATCCTGCCGCAGCAGGGCTTCGACAATATCCCGTCGATGTTCGAGGACGTTTTCCACGACACGCCCTGGCACCTGGCCGAGCAACGCGACCAGGCGCTCGACGAGGCTCGCGAATATCTGGGGCATGACCCCAAATGACCCAAGCCCCGACCAAAAGCCGCAACATGATCGAGGCGATCAACGACGCCCACCGCGTAATGATGGCGCGGGACGAAGACATCGTCGTCTATGGCGAGGACATTGGCTATTTCGGCGGGGTGTTCCGGGCGACGGCCGGACTTCAGAAAGAATTCGGCAAGACCCGGGTGTTCGATGCGCCGATTTCCGAAGGCGGGATCGTCGGCACCGCGGTCGGCATGGCGGCCTATGGGCTGAAGCCCCTGATCGAGATCCAGTTCGCCGATTATATCTACCCCGGCTATGACCAGATCGTCAGCGAGGTGGCCCGCATCCGCTATCGCACCGCGGGCGAATGGACCATGCCGATGGTTATCCGCACCCCCTATGGCGGCGGCATCTTCGGCGGCCAGACGCATAGCCAGAGTCCCGAGGCCCTGTTCACCCATGTTGCGGGGCTGAAGGTCGTCATCCCGTCCAACCCTTACGACGCCAAGGGCTTGCTGATCTCGGCCATCGAGGACCCCGACCCGGTGGTCTTCTTCGAGCCCAAGCGCATCTATAATGGCCCGTTCGACGGCCACCACGACCGGCCGGTCAAGCCGTGGTCGAAGCATGAGCTGAGCGAAGTCCCGGATGGCCATTATTCGGTACCGCTGGGCAAGGCCAAGGTAGTGCGCGCCGGCGAGGCGCTTACCGTGCTGGCCTATGGCACGATGGTCCATGTCGCGCTGGCCGCGGTGGAGGAAAATGGCATCGATGCGGAAGTGATCGACCTGCGCACCCTGGTCCCGCTCGATATCGATGCGATCGAGGAAAGCGTGAAGAAAACCGGCCGCTGCCTGGTTGTCCAGGAAGCGACCAAGACCAGCGGGTTCGGGGCCGAGCTAGTGACCCTGGTGCAGGAGCGCTGCTTCTATCACCTCGAAGCACCCGTGGAGCGCGTCGCCGGCTGGGACACGCCCTACCCGCATGCCTATGAATGGGTCTATTTCCCGGGCCCGATCCGCATGAAGAACGCCCTCAAGAAGGTCCTCGCAGCATGAGCGTTTACAAGTTCAAGCTCCCCGACATTGGCGAAGGCATTGCCGAGGCCGAGATCGTCGCGTGGCACGTCAAGGTCGGCGACAAGGTCGAGGAAGACCAGCAGCTCGCCGACATGATGACCGACAAGGCGACGGTCGAAATGGAGTCGCCCGTCGCCGGCGTCGTCCGCATGCTGGCCGGAGAGGTCGGCGACCAGATCGCCATCGGCTCGGTCCTGGTTGAGATCGAGACGGAAGGCGGCGCGCCCGTTGCTGAAGTCGAGCAGCCGATGGCTGACGGCGCAGAAGTGCCGACCGCAGAGCAGAAACAAGCAATTCCTACGATGGCATCCGAACCTCCCCTCCCTAACAGGGAGGGGCCAGGGGTGGGTTCGAGCGCGAAGCGCGAGCCGACCACCGCCAAGGAGGCGGTCGTCGGCATTGAGCCAGTACCTGCCTCGACCCACCCTCAAACCCCGCCCTTGCAGGGAGGGGAGAAAGTGCTCGCATCACCGGCCGTGAGACAACGCGCGCGGGATCTGGGCATCGATCTCGCCGAGGTAAAGACCTCGAGCGATCGAGTCCGCCATGCCGACCTCGACGCCTATCTGCTGTATCAGGGTGGCAGCGTCTCAGGCCGCGGCGCCCAGCCGCGTGCCGACGAAACGATCAAGGTGGTCGGCCTACGCCGCAAGATCGCCGAGAATATGCAGGAGGCCAAGCGACGCATCCCGCACTTCACCCTGGTCGAAGAATTTGACGTCACCGACCTTGAGGACACGCGGGCGATGATGAACCGCGACCGCGGCTCCAACCCGAAGCTGACCCTGCTGCCCTTCCTGATCACGGCCATGGGCAAGGCCCTGCCCGAATGGCCGATGCTCAACGCGACGTTCGACGACGATGCCGGGGTGATTACCCGCCACGGCGCGCTCAACCTCGGCATGGCGACCCAGACTCCGAACGGCCTGATGGTCGCGGTCATCCGCGACGCTCAGGCCAAGACGGTGTGGCAGCTGGCATCGGAGATCGGCCGCCTCGCCGACGCCGCGCGAACGGGCAAGGCGACTCGCGAGGAATTGAGCGGCTCATCGATCACCCTCTCCAGCCTCGGCCCGATGGGCGGCGTCACTTCGACCCCGGTGATCAACCGACCGGAAGTGGCGATCATCGCCGTCAACAAGGTCCGCGAAATGCCCGTGATCGTCGACGGCGAGCTGGAGGCCCGCAAGTTGATGAACCTGTCGCTGTCCTGCGATCACCGAGTGGTCGACGGCTGGGACGCGGCCAGCTTCATGCAGGCGCTGAAGGGCTACATCGAGAACCCGATCCGGCTCTTGTCAGCCTAATCGATGCTGAAACTGGCTCGGTCCGCCCTCTTGCTCGGGCCCCTGCTTCTTGCCTCGGCAGGCGCAGCCGCAGCCAATCCGGCCATCGTCGGGAATGCTAACGACAGCCGGTGCCGCGAGGCGCTGAGTATGGCGACCGCCGCCTTCCGCTCAGAAAGCCCTTCGCTCCTGTGGCCGATCCCCCAACCCTCGCACCCGAGCACCAGGATCATCCTTCGCCAAAACGTCGAGGACATCAGTGGGGGCAGCGCGATCGAAGCAGATCCAGCTGAATTCACCGAGCTGCGCCAATCACCATCAGAGTCTCCGTCGGTGACGACCTATTGGGGAAAGGATGTTTCGGCAGGCAAGCGGCTTGTCGTTGTCGACCAGCCTCACGGCTGGCGGGGAGATTGGTATTCGGTCTATCTCCTGCGTCCCGATCACACTCCGGAGTTTTTGGCCAAGCAGCTGGAAATTGAACAAGCGAGTGGCGAGGCTTCGCTGGAGGAAGCCCTACCAGAGAATAAATGGAACCCTCCACTCGTCATGTTGGACACGGCCGAGAGACTTTCCTGGCTTATCGACCGGGTTGCAGGTCACAACATCATGGCCGACTGGCGCGTTCTCTTGGTGACCAGCAATGGGCTGACCTCCCCTTGCCGCATCTCATTTGGCAACTCGGCGCGCGCCGGCCTTGCGGGGTTGCCGCCGGCCGTGCGCAAGCTTGCAGCTGCGCTTAATGAAGCGCTCGGTCCCGGCAACAACGAGGGCACGCTCCATCCGACCGCCAGCATTCGACTGAATGTTAAAGAGGGCTGGGCCAATGCGGCCCTTCGGCCATGGGCCTTCAGCGTCGAGCCGTACAACACCCGCGAGGATGTGCTGCAAGGACTGGCCGCCTGGTCGAAAGGGAGCAGGCAGCGTAGCGCGCTACTCAGACGCATTGAGGCGAGCTACCCTGCCGCCGAGCGAGACCTGGAGTCCTATTATGCCGCCCAGTTTAACGGCGGTCGGATATCGCCGCGGGAGCGCAGCCGCCAGGTCCTCGATCATATGTTCCGAAGCTATTTTGTCTTCTCGCGTTCGGGCGATTAGCCCGATTTCGGCATGGGCTAGGTTTCGGCGTCAACGCGTCAGGCGCGCCGTGCGTCGAGGCTGAAACGCCCGCCGCCGAACGCCACGACCTGCAGCAGCCCGCCAGCCATCGCGATATTTTTGAAGAAGTGGATGAACTGGTTCTGGTCGGCGAGATTTGAGTGGAAACCCAGCGCCGTCGCCACCGAGAAGAGCGCAAGCGCGGCTGCCACCAGACGCGTGCGGTAGCCGAGGACTATCGCAATTCCGCCGCCGAGCTCGGCCAGAACCGCGCCCGCAAATGCCAGTGAGACAAACGGCAAGCCGGCCGATCCGATGTAAGCCAGGGTCGCATCGGGCTGCGCGACTTTGGATGCCCCCGACAGCAGGAATATGCCCGCGATCAGCAGGCGGCCCAGAAACGCGGTGGCATCCGCGCTTGGGCGGGAGCCCTCGCCCGCGCGGGCGAGAACGGCAATGGAATGGGACATGATTGGTCTCCGAAATTGGAAGGGGTCGTTTGAGCCAGGGCGTCAGGCGGCGAGGCGTTCGACTTCGATCAAGGCGCCCTTCAGCGACGTGTCGCGCTGCTCGGGGCTGACGGCGAGGCCATCGGCCGAGACGAATTCCGGCTCGATGCCGATGAAATTGAACACGCCGCGCAGGTAGGTTTCGAGATGCTCGAGCGGCGCTGCGGGAGCGCCGTCGCCATAGAAACCGCCACGGGCGAGCGCGACGATCACCCGCTTGCCCTTGGCCAGGCCTTCCGGGCCGTTGGCGCCATATTGGAAGGTCTTGCCGGCGATCACGATGCGATCGATCCAGGCCTTGAGCTGGCTCGGCAGGGTGAAGTTATACATCGGCGCGCCAATCACGACGACGTCGGCCGCCTGGAATTCGTCAAGCACGCTCGAATCGGCGAACGCATCCAGGGTCAGGTGCGGGATAGGGTTGGCGAACAGGTCGCGGGTGACGATCTGCTCGCCCCAGTTTGAGGCCTTGAGCTGCTCGACGATCGAGTCGGTCAGGGCGCGGCTGGCGCTATTCTCGCCATTGATGCTGCTGTCGATCTTCAGGATGGTCATTTTTCTGTCCTTGGTATTGATTTGTTACCGGGACGCTTTAAATAACCACCCATGGAAACCGCACAAGAACGCAAAAATTTGTCACCAAGTGACACGGATGTGACCGCGTCTGGCGATCACAGCAGCTGCCGCCGCGTAACGCCGGTGCTCAATCGCGTCGGCGACAAATGGAGCATGCAGGTGGTGATGGAGCTGGCCAGCGGGCCGAAGCGCTTTTCGGAATTGAAGCGGGCGCTCGACGGCATCTCGCAGCGAATGCTGACCCTGACCGTGCGCGGTCTTGAACGCGATGGGCTGGTCAACCGATATGTGACGCCCTCCATCCCGCCGCGCGTCGACTATGAGCTGACGGAGCTAGGCACCTCGCTCCGCGAGCCGGTGATGGCGCTGGGATCCTGGGCGATGCAGCATGTCGACTGCATCTGGGCCGCGCAGCAGCGCTACGACGCAGCCCAGGATAAAGGCTGAGCGCTAGCCGCGGGCCAGCCTGGCCTTGATCCGCTCGTCGACCCGCCGCTCCAATATCGTCAGTGGCATGGCGCCTTCGCGCAGGATTTCATGGAAATCGCGAAGGTCGAACTTGTCGCCCAGCGCCTGCTGCGCCTTCTTGCGGGCGCGGAGCCAGGCAAGGTGGCCGATCTTGTAGCTGCAGGCCTGGCCGGGCGAGGCGCAGTAGCGCTCGATCTCGCGCTGCACGCGGCCGCGGGCGAAGCCGGTCGCGGCGACCATATGGTCGATTGCCTGCTCGCGGGTCCAGCGCTTGTGATTGAGCCCGGTGTCGACGATCAGCCGCTCGGCCCGGAACAGGAATGACTGGAGATAGCCGGCGCGCTCGAAGCCCGAATATCCGCCAAGCTCGTCGGCCAGCTGCTCGGAATAGAGCGCCCAGCCCTCGCCATAGGCCGAATAGAAGGCGATGCGGCGAAGCATCGGCAGGTCGCCGGATTTCTGGGCGATGCTGAGCTGCAGGTGATGGCCCGGCACCCCCTCATGATAAGTGAGGGAGGGAAGCGAATATTTCGGCCAGTCGCCGGTCGACTTGAGGTTGATGAAATAGATGGCCGGCCGCGAGCCATCGAGCGTCGCCTGGCGATAATAGCCGTTGGAAGCTCCCTCCTGGATTTCCGGCGGCACCCGGCGGATCTCGAGCGGCTGGTCGGGCAAGGTCGCGAAGGCTTGCGGCAATTTCGCATACATGGATTTCACGCCGGCGTTGAGGTCCGCGATCAGCTGCGACCGGCCCGCGTCGGTATCGGGGTAAAGCTGGTCGGGACGCTTGTTGAACGCGCTCAGCCGTTCGCCGACCGTGCCGCTGGTAAGGCCCGCGGAGCGCAGGATCTTGTCCAGCTCGGCGCTGATCTCCGCCACCTGTTGCAGGCCGATCTGATGGATCTCATCGGCAGTGAAACTGGTCGTGGTCGCCTCGGCAAGCGCGGCGGCGTAAATCTCGTCGCCGTGGGGAACCCGCCATACGCCGTCACCCGGCGGCGTGCTGGCGCGCAGCGCCGTTACCGTTGCAATTTCCCGGTCGAGCGCGGGATAGACCTCGCCCGCGATGATCTTGGCTGCACGGGCGCGCCAGTCGCCGGCGACATTCTTGGCGGCGGCACGGCTGGCGAGCGAATCCGCCATGGTGCTTTGCTCGGGCGCCGGCGCGCGCAACTCCTTCATCTGCTTCAGCGCGAGGTCGAGCGACCAGCCCGGCGCCAGATATCCGCGCCCCGCCTGCCGGCGTACCTCTGCGGCTTCATTGTCGAGCACGGTCGCAAACTGCGCGAGGCGAGACAGATAAGCCTCCGCATCGCTCGCATTGTCGATGGTGTGCGCGCTGTGCAGGAAGTCGGGGATCGAGAAATAGGAGCCGTCCTGCTGGCTGACCTCATAGGGACTTTGCGGATTGGAAATGTCGAAGCGCTTGGGCCCGACATTACCGATCTTGAGGTCCCACAATATCACTTCGCGGTTGAGCTTGGCTGCGTCCGACAGGCCGGTTTCGGGAATGGCTTCAAGCCAGCCGATGAACTTGTCGGTGCGCACCGATTCCTCGCGGCGGGCCTGGCCGACCGGCCGGATGTCGAGCTTGGAGCGCAGCGGCGCCAGCGCGCCCTTATCGAGGCCCAGGGAAGTCGCGTAGGTCGGCGACGTGCTCACCTGCTCCTGGAAGATGCGTTCGAACGTGGCATTGAGTGCGGCATCGGCGGAACCGGCAGTGGCCTGCAGGACCAGGGCCTGGGCGGCTCCGGCCGACAGCACGGGCAGGCTCAGCGCGGCCGTGCCCGTCCTCAGAAATTCGCGACGATCCATTTCCCGCTTCCTTCGCTTGGCAAGCGATGGACGATAGGGCGGGCAGCAGAACCGGCAAGCTCCTTCGTCGAACGGAGCGTGACGCTTGCAGACGATCCCGGCGCTGCTGCGATATGAGCACAAAATTGCCCCGCCGGAGTGCGCCGGCGGGGCTTGGACATAACTTCAGCTGGCCTTCGAGGCTTGCCTTGCCCGATATTGCGACACTGGCAGCCCGCCCATGCTCCAATCCTCCAATTCAACTTCCTGGAAGACGACCCAGGTCCGGTCGAGCGGCTTGTCGAGCACGTCCAGCAGCAGCTGGCTGATGCCCTTGTAGATTTCCGCCTTCTGCTCGGCAGTGACTCGGTCCGCACCGGGCTTGTTGCCTTCGCGCGTGACCTGCACGGTTACCATTGGCATGGTCTTTATCCTTTCCTTTTGGAGATCAGTGGCCGGCAACCTGGCCGCCGTCGACGTGCAGGATCTCGCCCGTTACGAACGGCGCGCCTTCAAGATAGAGGACGGCGCTGGTGACGTCCGGGATTTCGCCCATCCGGCCGACCGGGTGGAGCGCAGCCAGGAAGCCATGGCTTTCCTCGGCATGCATCGGCGTCTTGATGATTCCGGGCGAGACCGCGTTCACGCGGATCCCGCGCGTCGCATATTCAATCGCCAGGCTCTTCGTCGCCGC
>JBJMUA010000052.1:0-20489 GCA_045811425.1 Sphingomicrobium sp.
AACGCTTAGCAGGGATCGGCGTTGCTTGACAAAGCCGGTGCATTCGCGCCCCTTGCAACCGCCACCGCCGGGGAGCGCCGATGCTGAGGCTTTTGGTTTGGCAGTTATTGGTTTTTGCCGCCGTTCTCCTGCCGGGAGCCGCGACCTCCCAGCCCGCGCCCTCGCGCATCGTGGCGATCGGCGATCTGCACGGCGATCATGATGCATGGCTGGCGATTGCCCAGGCGGCCGGCCTGATCGATGCCAAGGGGCACTGGTCGGGCGGCAAGACGACCCTCGTGCAAATGGGCGACGTGGTCGATCGCGGCCCGGACAGCCTCAAGATCATCCATGACCTCCAGCGGTTGCAGAAGGAAGCTCCGAAACGCGGCGGGCGCGTCATTGCGCTGGTCGGCAATCATGAAGCCATGATGATGACCGGCGACCTGCGTTACGTTCATCCTGGCGAGCTGGCGGCATTTGCCGATCGCGGCAGCAAGGAGCGCCGCGAACGGGTCTATGAGGCCAACAAGGCGGCGATCGAGGCCGCCTATCATGCCCAGTCGCCGCAAATGTCCGCGGACACGATCAAATCCGAATGGATGAAGACCATGCCGCTCGGCAAGATCGAGTATCAACTCGCCTGGCGGCCCGATGGCGATCTCGGGAAATGGGCCATGGCCAATCCGGCGATCGTGAAACTGGGCGACAGCCTGTTCGTCCATGGCGGGATCAGCTCAGCCTTCGCAGGCTTCTCCATCGACGAGATCAACCGGCAGGTGGCAACCGCGCTCAAGGCGCAGGACAAGAGCCTGACCGCGATCATCAATCATCCCCAGGGGCCGCTTTGGTACCGTGGGCTGATCAGCCGGGGCGACGGCGATGAGGCAACACTGGCGCCGGTTCCGCCGGGATCGAAAGTGCCGCTGACGATCGAGCAGGAGATCGACCTTGCGCTTCGCAATCATGGCGTGAAGCGGATCGTCGTTGCGCACACGCCCAACCCTCCGGGGATTATTTCGGGCGACGGGGCAAAGCTTTGGCGGATCGATAGCGGGATCAGCCGCGCCTATAATGGGACGCCGTCCTTTCTTGAAATCGTCGGCGGCCAGGTGACGGCTCACAAGGTGCCGCGCCCGGCGGGGAAAGCATGGGGGAAATAGCATGAAGCAAGTCCTGCTCCTGTTGGCGCTGGCCGCGCCGGCGACGGCGTTTGCCCAGGCAGCGCCCAAGCCATTGTTCGCCAGCGACGCGCCGATCCGCATCAAGGTCCAGGGTCCGATCGGCAATATCGCCCGGAGCGCCGCCAGGTCGACCGATCCTCAGCCCGCCACGCTCAGCATGGCTTCGCCTGCCGAATCCCATCCGATCCGGCTGTCCGCGCGCGGGCTTTCCCGTCGGACAGGGGGGATCTGCAATTTCCCGCCGTTGCGGATTCAGTTCGACCAGCCGCCGGCGGCAGCGTCGCCGTTCGCGGGGCAGAAGCGGTTGAAGCTTGTCACCCACTGCAACGGGCAGGGCCGCTACGAGCAGCAACTGCTGCTCGAATATTCCGCCTATCCCATTCTCAACATCCTGACGCCGCTCAGTTTCAAGGCGCGGCTGGCGAACGTCGACTATGCGGAATCCAGCGGCAAGGTGTCGGTCAGCCGCTACGGATTCCTCCTCGAGGAGTTTGAGGACGTCGCGAAGCGAAACGGCCTTGCGGAATCGCGGGTTGGCGCCCGCATCGAGGTTCCAACGCTCGAACCGAAACAGGCGGCCCTCGCTTCCGTGTTCGAATATATGTTCGGCAACCTCGATTGGTCGATACGGGCCGGTCCCGAGGGCGAGCCCTGCTGCCATAATGCGAAACTGTTGAGCGGGCCGCGGGGGCAGCACATTCCCGTAATCTACGACTTCGATTATTCAGGGATGGTCGACGCGCCATATGCGATTCCGCCGAAGGGCATCCGCGTCCGCAATGTGCGCGAACGCGCCTATCGCGGCTATTGCCGGCACAATAGCCAGGCATTGGCCGCGGCAGCGGAATTCCGGAGCAAGCGGGCCGCCATCGAGGGCGTCTATTCACAAATTCCCGGTCTCGATGACCGCACCAAAAGCAAGGCGCTTTCTTATCTCGCGAGCTTCTTCAACGAGATCGCGACCGACGATGCCGTCCGGACGAATCTTCTAAAGGATTGCATTGGCGCTTAGGGCGGGGGCAGCGTCCCTGGCGGCGGCGCATCAGGCGTCGGGGTGGCGGCCGGAATGCTTGGCGCTCCCTTGTTCGGGTTGAAGTCGCTCATGTAGCGTTTCATCCCTTCGCGTTCGCCATATTCGCTGATCCACAGCGCGCAGAAGCAGAAGTTGAAGGCGAGGCTCATCACCAAAGCCAGCTCGACCGCGCCGATCCCGGAGGCGAGCCCAATGCCGACCGACAGCAATATGTAAAGCGCGTCGCCGGAGCTTTTTAGGCTGTTCTTGAATCGCACCGCGCCGGCAATTCCGCCCAGCGCAAAGGCGAGGGCCAGGCTGTGCTGGACCACGACGACGATCGAGGTCACCACCGACGGCAGGATCAGGATCGTGCTGATGATCGACTGGTCATATTCGTCGGAGGTGCGGGTCCCCATATAGACCCATGTCACCGGGAATGATGTGATCAGCGCCCCGATGATCGCCACCGCCATCCAGCCGAGGCTCTGGCCGAGCGTCTTGACCTCTTGCGCCTGCGCCACTGCCTCGAGCGCGCTCGACTTTCCCGAACCTGCGTTGATCAGCAGTTCCGCTCCGCCGATCGGCAGATAGGACTGCAGTTCAGGATTATTGCGGATGACCAGCCAGGCACCGCCGAACAGGATGACGTAATAGACAACAAGCTGGATCAGTAATTTAGATGCCCGCATGATCGACCCCCCAACCAACGCCAACAAAGCTTAGGCTAATCATTCTTGTTCCGCCAGCGGTACGGCTTGATTGGCTTCAGGACCCCGTATCGTTCCTCGATCGGCTCATGGTCCAGTGGCGGCCAGTCGATATTTTCCAGCGGCAGCTTGGTATCGGGCAAGCGGTCCAGCAGGTCGCGCAGCAGGGTCAGGCGGCCCAGCCGCTGGTCGTTGTAATCGACCAGGGTCCACGGCGCGTGGGCAGTATGGGTTTCGGCCAGCATCCGTTCGCGTGCCTCGGTATAGGCCTGGTAAAGCTGCCGCGCCTGTCGGTCGACGGGGGAAAGCTTCCAGCGGCGAAGCGGATTGTTGAGGCGATCGGCGAAGCGGTCTTCCTGCTTGTCCTGGTCGCAGCAAAGCCAATATTTGTAGAAATAGATGCCATCGTCGACGAGCTGCCGTTCGAAGTCGGGAACCGCCTTGAGGAAGGCCGTGACCTCTTCGGACGATGCAAAGCCCATGACGGTCTCGACCCCGGCACGGTTGTACCAGCTGCGGTCGAACAGGCTGATTTCCCCCTTGGCCGGCATATGTTCGACATAGCGCTGGAAATACCATTGGCCGCGCTCCCGCTCCGAGGGGGCGGGAAGGGCCACGACGTGGCATTGGCGGGGATTGAGTGTGTTGGCGAACATATGGATGGATCCGCCCTTGCCGGCGGTGTCGCGGCCTTCGAAGACCACAATCAGCCGCTGGCCGGTCTCCTGTATCCACCGCGCCGCATCGCTCAGCTCATGGAGCAGCGGCGCCAGGGCCTCGTCATATTCCTTCTCACTCAGATGCCCCATTTGCCACGCCCCCGTAATGACAAGCTGCCAAAGAATACCTACATTCGACGATATGAAGGACGCAAACGAACCCGCCGATGACATCACCTTGATCTACGACGGCCAATGCCCGGTTTGTACGGCTTACAGCTGTAATGTCGATGCCGGCGAAAATCAGCTGAAGCGGGTCGACGCCCGGTCAGGCAATCCGGAGGTCATGAAGGCGCTGGACGCAGGCGTCGACCTCGACGAAGGCATGGTGGTGTTGCATCAGGGCCAGCTGTTCCACGGAGCGGACGCGATGCATCGCATGGCATTGCTCGCGCCGCGCTCGGGATTTCGCAATCGGCTCAATCGCTTGCTGTTTGGCAACCTGGCGGTCGCTCGCGCCGTCTATCCATTCATGAGAGCCGGCAGGAATAGCCTGCTTCGCCTTCTTGGACGGCAGAAAATCGGGCGGCTTGACAAGCCAGTTTAGGTCGATTCAATGCGCGCTTGGGGAGAAAGCCAATTGACCCAAGCACAAACCAAGCAACTGTTGGCCGTTTTTTTCGCGATCTACTTTGGCGCCGTATTTCTTCGCGTCGACTATTTCCCGTTGAGCTGGGTGCCAATGTATGGCCTCCACAAGGCGAAGGAGACAGTTACCGTCGGCGTCGGCGACAAGGCGTTCCGCGATGAGGGCTTTGTCGCGATCAGGGCCAATGGCGAACGATTGAGGATATCCTCGCGCCTCCTCAACGTTCCGAACGCCAATTTCCGGCGGCTCTACGCGCAGCGGGCCTTCAACAATGCCCCGCCGCAGCATGATCGCGAGAGAGTCGGGCTGATTGGCTTCAATCGCTGGTGGTACGAAACCTTGGTCGGGCCGGACCCCAAGCTGAACCGCAATTACCCCGACACCTTGCTGAAAAGCGTCAATCACACCTTGGGATATCGGCCGAGCGACCCACAACGGATCGTCCAGCTCGAGGCCCATCTCGATTTCGCCAGTTTCAGCCGCGACAGGCTCAACCTGGGTGACGTCAGCAATCCCCTTATTGAGCGGCGGGTCGCAATCGTCAGGCCGGAAGGCACCATCCTTGTCAGCCCCAAGGGCAATCGCATCATCGCCGGCTACGGCCTCAACGCCGGCAAGTCGGGAGTGAACGCCATTGAATAGCCCCGCCCGCTCGAGGTCCATCGTCGACCGTTTCTTCTTCGACTGGTTCCCGGCCGAGGCGCTTGGCGCCGCCCGCTTTTATTTCGGCATTGGGCTGGCGATCTACCTCACCATCCAGTTCAACCAGCTGTTCCAGATCTCGCCGTTCGGGGCGTCATTCCATTACACCTTGCCGATCTGGTACTTTGGATTGCTCGGCATCGACCATGTTACGCCGTGGACGATCTATGCCGCCTACGTCGCCTTGATGGCGGCCTGCGCCCTGTTCACCCTGGGCAAATGGACCAAGCCGGCGATCGTCGCGATCATCCTGGCCATCTTTTACCTGAAAGGCATTCGCGACAGCATCTCGGGCGACGTGCATCACCGCGAAGTGCCGATCGTCGTCTGCCTGCTGCTGTTCCTCTTCTCGAAATGCGATCGCAGCTTCGGGCTCGATGCACGAAGGTCGCCGAAACCAATCGAGGATTGGGAGGCGAGCTGGCCGCTGAGAGCGATGCAGCTTTACGTCGTCATGTTCTATTTCTGGGCGCTGATGGCCAAGGTCCGCCTGTCAGGGTTCGACTGGTTCACCGGTGGCGGCCGGATCCAGGCGGTGCTGCTGTCCCGCTCGTTGCGCGACGGGTTCAATCCCGACGGCAGCGTGGTCAACCTCTCGCTCGGCTACGAGCTTGCGCAGCATCCCAGCATCATCTTCGCGGTGGGCCTGCTGGTCTTCTTCTTCGAGCTATTGTCGCCGATGATCCTGTTCGTCCGCAACATCTGGCTCAGGGTGTTTTTCGTTATCGGCGCGACGATCTTCCATCAGGCCAACTGGTTCCTGATGAATGTGCAATTCTATTTCTATCCGTTCGTGTTCGTGACCTTCTTCAACATGGCGGCCGTCACCCGCTGGGTCGGAGGACGGCTCGCATTGAAGCGTCCGCTGAGCGCCGCCCAAGAAGGCGTCTGATAAATAGAAAAAGGGCCGGACGTTTCCGCCCGGCCCTTGATCTTGTGTACTGAAGCGAGGGGTTAGGCGCCCTGCACCTCGGCGATGTCGAGGCGAACGCCCGGCCCCATGCTGGAGCTGATGGCGATCTTCTTGACATACTTGCCCTTGGCTCCCGCCGGCTTGGCCTTGACGATCGCGTCCACGAACGCGTCGAAATTGGCGCGCAGGTCGGCGTCGGGGAAGCTCGCCTTGCCGATGCCGGCGTGGATGATGCCCGCCTTCTCGACGCGGAACTCGACCTGGCCCGACTTGGCGTCCTTGACCGCCTGGCCGACGTTCGGCGTGACGGTGCCCAGCTTCGGGTTGGGCATCAGGCCCTTGGGACCCAATATCTTACCGAGGCGGCCGACGACGCCCATCATGTCCGGCGTCGCGATGACGCGGTCATAGTTGGTGTCGCCGCCCTGCATGGCTTCCATCAGGTCCTCGGCGCCGACGATCTCGGCACCCGCCTTCTTGGCTTCCTCGGCCTTGTCTCCCTTGGCGAACACCGCGACGCGAACGTCCTTGCCGGTGCCCTTGGGCAGGTTGACCACGCCGCGAACCATCTGGTCGGCGTGACGCGGATCGACACCCAGGTTGATCGCCACTTCGACGGTCTCGTCGAACTTGGCCGTCGCCAGGCTCTTGACCAGGCCGATCGCCTGCTCGACGCCGTAATGGGTGTTCGGGTCGACCTTGCCTTCGGCGGCCTTCTGCTTCTTCGTGAGCTTCGCCATGTCCTTAGCCCTCCACAACCTGGAGGCCCATCGCGCGGGCGGAGCCTTCGATAATACGGGTAGCGGCCTCAATGTCGTTGGCATTGAGGTCCTTCATCTTGGCGGTCGCGATCTCGGCGAGCTGCGAACGGCGGATCGTGCCGGCGCTGATCTTGCCCGGCTCGGCGGAGCCCGACTTCAGCTTCGCAGCCTTCTTCAGGAGAAAGCTCGCCGGCGGCGTCTTGGTGGTGAAGGAGAAGCTGCGGTCCGCATAGACGGTGATCACCGTCGGGATCGGAGCGCCCTTTTCCAGTTCCTGCGTCGCGGCGTTGAACGCCTTGCAGAATTCCATGATGTTGACGCCGCGCTGGCCCAGGGCGGGGCCGATCGGCGGTGACGGATTGGCAATGCCAGCCGGCACCTGGAGCTTGATATAGCCCGTGATTTTCTTAGCCATTTTTCTCACTCTGTAGTGGAGTTGCGCGAGAAGACCCGCACGCATCCGTTCAAGTTTAGCGGTCCAAGCGCCCCGGGTTGCACCGGAGCTCCCGCAACATTTCCAATTGCTTGGAAGCGCGCGCCTTTAACAGAAACGGCGAGAGGCGCAAGCCATGGACAGCCAAGTTGGCCGTCTTGACGGTCAATATCGCGGAGCCACTTTTCCACGCGCGCCCATCATGGGCGCGATGAAAACCTAGTCGAGGGTCGTCCGATATTGCTTGATCGCGATGCTGGCCACGATCAGCACGAACAGCGCGAGCGCCCCCAAACTCGGCGCGGCCTCGACGATGCCGACCCCCTTCAGCATTGCTCCCCGAACCACGCGCAGCATGTGCGTGACCGGCAGGATGGAGCCGAGCCACTGCGCCCATTGCGGCATGCCTCGGAACGGGAACAGAAATCCCGACAACAGGATCGACGGCAGGAAATAGAAGAAGCTCATCTGCATGGCTTGCAGCTGGTTGCGGGCGACCGTCGAGACAAGGAAGCCCAGCGCCAGGCTGCCGACGATGAACAGGAACAGACCAAGGATCAGCGCCGCCCAGCCACCGGCCATCGGTACCCCGAACAGCAGCCGGGCCATGGAGATGATCAGGGTCGCCTGGATGATTCCGACCAGCACGAAGGGCGTCAGCTTGCCGACCATCACCTCGATCGGTCTCAGCGGGGTTGAGAGCAAAGTTTCCATGGTGCCGCGCTCGGTCTCGCGGGTCATGGCGAGCGCGGTCATCATCACCAATGTCATGGTGAGGATGGTCGCCACCAGGCCGGGCACGATGTTGTAGCTGGTGATGCTTTCGGGATTGTACCGGCGCTGGACGACGACCTCGAACGGTTGCGCCGCGGGTCCCGCGAATGCCAGCGGCCCCTTGAGGTCATGCTTCAGCCCTTCCTCGGGCAGCGCGGCGAGCGCCGCGACGGCGCTCCCTGTAGCCGCCGGGTCCGACGCATCGGCCTCGACCAGGATCTGCGGCTTGTCGCGACGGACCACGCGGCGCGTGAAGTCGCCGGGAATGGTGATGGCGAACTGGACGGCGCCGCGCTCGATCAGCTCGTCCATCTCGGCCGGACTGCGCGCGACATGGTCGATGCTGAAATATTCGCTGCGCTGGAGCGAACCGATGATGGAGCGCGAGAATTGCCCCTGGTCCTGCACCAGTACCGCGGTCGGAAGATGCTTGGGATCGGTGTTGATCGCATAGCCGAACAGCAGCAGCTGGAAGACCGGCACGCCGATGATCATGGCATAGGTCAGCCGGTCGCGGACGAGCTGTGTGAACTCCTTGGCCAGCACCGCCATGGTCCGCGAGAGGGACAGGCCCATCATGCTGCCTTGGCCTCCGGGGCCGCGTGGGTGCGCATCAGGTGGATGAATACATCCTCCAGGGTCGGCTGGACCTCGGTCCAGCGATAGGGATCGCGGCGGTACGGCTGAATCGCGGATTCGAGCGCGGTGCGGTCGATGCCGCTGACGTGCAGCGCCTCGCCGAAGGGCGCGGCCATGTCGACACCCGGCTTGGCCGCCAGCTCGCGCCCCAGCCGGTCGGCCCGCGGTCCCTCCGCCTCGAAGGTGACCAGGCCGCTTTGCGCGATGAGCTCATCGCCGGTGCCGCGGGCGATCAGCTTGCCGTTGAAGATATAGGCGATCTCGTGACAGCGCTCGGCTTCGTCCATGTAGTGGGTCGAAACCATCACCGTCATGCCCTCATCGGCCAGGCGGTGGATCTCGTCCCAGAAATCGCGGCGGGCCTGCGGATCGACCCCGGCGGTCGGCTCGTCGAGCAGCAGGAGCCTGGGCTCGTGCATCACCGCGGCAGCCAGCGCGAGCCGCTGCTTCCAGCCGCCCGACAGGTTCCCCGCGAGCTGCTTGCGGCGATGGGCAAGGCCGAGCTTTTCCAGCTGTTCGTCGACCCGCGAGGGAACCCGGTCGAGGCCGTAGACGCGGGCGATGAAGTAGAGATTCTCCTCGATCGTCAGGTCTTCGTAGAGCGAGAAGCGCTGCGTCATATAGCCGGTCTGGCGCTTGATTGCCTCCGCCTCGCGCGGGAAATCATATCCAAGCACCTTGCCCGCGCCGCTGTCCGGCGTCAGCAATCCGCACAACATGCGGAGCGACGTCGTCTTGCCGGAGCCGTTGGGGCCGAGGAAGCCCGTGATGTGACCCTGCTGGATCTGCAGCGACACATCGTCGACCGCCTGCAACGTGCCGAAGCGCTTGCTCAACCCCTGGACGTCGATGGCGAGGGTCACGGCAGTGGTTCCACATCGACCGGCAGGCCGGGCATCAGCTTGGCGGGGCGCTGGGGCAATGCCTCGACCATGAACACCAGTCGGTCGCGGCTGTCGCGGCTGAAGATGACCGGCGGCGTGAATTCCGGCCGCGGGCTGACATAGCTGATCCTGGCGCTGAGGTCGGACGCACAGCCGTCGCAGGAGAAGCGCACATTGCGCCCCGGACGATAGCGGGCGACCTCCTGCTCCGGGACGAAGAAGCGCACCTTGATGCGGTCGTCGGGCAGGATGCTGACCACCGGCTGGTTGGCCGCAACCCATTCGCCCGGCCGGAAATAGATTTCCTCGACCCGGGCCGGGGAGGGAGCGGGCGGCGACAACTGGCCGACCCGGATGTCGACCTCCCGCGATCCGCCCTTGGCCTGGCTTTCCTGGGCCCTGGCAGCGGCCACCTGCGCGCGGCGGGCCTCGGCCGTTTCCCGGGCCGCCCGGACCCGGGCGGACGCTTCGCGAAGAGCGGCCTGGGCGGCGTCGATATCAGTGCCCGCGACGGCCGCTGCATCTTCCCTGCGCACGCCTAGCAGGCGGTTCAGGTCGCGGCGCGCCTTGTCGGCGTCCGCCGCCGCAGCGGCCACTTCCGCCTCGGCCTGCTGGGCGTTGGCGGCTGCAGAGGCGATCTGGGTTTGCGCTTCCGTGACCTGGGCCCGGGCTTGCTCGCCCTGGGCGGAGAGGGTTGCGGGATCGATCGCGAACAGCCGCGCGCCGGCCGCGACCCGCTCGCCTTCCTGCGCCATGATCGTGCTGACGGTGCCCGCCACCGGTGCGGCGAGAAACAGGCTTTCGCCCTCGACATAGCCCGACAGGTAGCGCTCGCGCGGCCCGGCGCCGAACCATCGCCAGGCAAGGATTGCCGCCACGGCGATTGCCACCAGCAGGATCAGGATTCTTACCCCCCGGGTCATTGCGATGCCTCCATGACTTCCTCGCTCCAGCCTCCGCCGAGCGCTTTCACCAGCGCCACCGTGTCACGCCCCAGCGCGCCCCGCGCCTCGATCAATTGCTCTTCCAGCGAGAGCCGCCGCGCCTGGGCCTGCAACACGTCGGTGAATGTGACGAGGCCGCCGCGGTAGCGGGTGCGCGCGATTTCCTCGGCGCGGGCCGCATTCGCATGGGCCCGCTCCAGGTCGGCGAGCCGCTGGCGATGGCCACTGACGTTGCCAAGCGAGTCTTCAACATCGCCGAGTCCTGTCAGCACCGCTTTGCGATAGGCGATCATCGCCTGTTCCTGCCGGGCATTGCGGACCTCGATATTGGCTCTCCGTCGCCCGCCGTCGAAAATAGGCCAGTCGAGCGCCGCCCCCGCCGAAAAGCTGCGGCTGCCCCATTCGAGGAACGAGCCCAGCGCGGTGCTGACCAGCGCAGGCGCCGCGGTCAGCGAAAAGCGCGGATAGAGATCGGCGACGGCCACGCCGATGTCGGCGGTGGCCGCCGCAAGCTCGCGCTCGGCGGCGCGGATATCGGCCCGCCGGCGCAGCAAATCGGACGGAACGCCTGCGGGAACCACCGGCGCGGCTGGGATGCTGGTTGACGTGGCGAGCTCGGCCCTGAGCGCCTCGGGCACCTGCCCCGTCAGGATGGCTAGGGCATGCATTTCCGCCTTGGCCTGCGCCCGTAGCTGCGGGATCTCCGCAGCTGCCGCGGCGCGCTCGGACCGCTGTTGCTCCAGGTCCTGGCCGGTCACCAGACCGCCGTGCGCCCGCGCCTCGACCAGCTGTTCGAATCGTTGCTGCCGCGCCAGCTCGGCCTCGGCATTGGCAATCCGTCCCTGCAAGGTGCGCAGGCGGAAATAGGCACTGGCAACCTCGGCCGCGACCGAAACCTGGGCGTCGCGCCGGTTCCAGATTGCCGCGCCCGTCCGGGCCTTGGCCGCTTCGACCTCCCGCCGGTTGCGGCCGAACAGGTCGATCTCCCAGCTGGCATCGAACCCGGCTCGCCAGGTTGTGAATTCCTCGCCCGGAAGTCCGAAAATGCCGGCTCCGCTGCCGCTGCCGGGGCCGGGCGGCAGGGGGATGGCGTTTTCGCTGATCCGCTGGCGGGTGACGGAGGCTTCCGCGGCGACCTGGGGCGAGCCGCCGGCGCCGGCGACCCGTTCCTGCGCCCGGGATTCGCGGATGCGGGCGGCCGCCATTTCGATGTCGAGATTCTGGTCCAGCGCCCGGTCGACCAGCACATTGAGCTGCACGTCGCCAAAGCCGATCCACCAGCGGTCCAGTTCGGCCTGGGCCCCGGTCGGCGCTTCCAGGTAGGTGGCCGGAACCGCCATCTGGGGCTGGGCATAGTCCGGGCCGACCGTGCAGCCGGCCAGCAGCAGCGCGGCGAGGGCGGCGCGCTTCACTTCGCAGGCTCCGCCAGCAGTCCCGACAGCACCGTCTCCGCATGCTGCCGGGCGAGCGCGGCGAAGTCGAGCGGAGCGCCCCCGACCGGCTCCAGCGTTTCCCGGTAGAGGAGGCCCATCAGCATCGGCCCCATCAGGGTGAACGCATGCAGCCGCGCATCGCCGTCGCGCACCTCGCCCCTGGCCTGTCCCATCTCGATCAGCGCGGTGACGGTGCCAATTCCCTTGGACACCACTTCGTCGTGCCAGACCTTGGCCAGCTCCGGGAAATTGCGGGATTCGCTAATCACCATCTTGGCGACCGCTCCAACCGGCACCCGGCTCGCGATCTCGACAAATTGCCCCAAGAACAGGCGGATCAGGTCGGCGAACGGCAGGCCGGTCTGAATGAGGGTAGCACGGAGATTCTCGACGTTGGGGACGACGGTATCGCGTACCACCGCGCGGAACAGCTGCTCCTTGTCCGTGAAATAGAGATAGAGCGTGCCCTTCGAAACGCCGGCCCGCTTGGCGATCTCATCGAGCTTGGCGGCCGCAAACCCCTTTTCAGCAAATACCTGCAGCGCCGCCGCGCAAATCTCGCGGGGCCGTTCCTCTGCTCGCCGTTGCCATTTTGGCTGCTTCACGAGTCGTTCCTAACTGACCGGTCAGTTATTTATTCCGAAAACGAAACGCAAGCGAAATCTTGCTGGCTTAAACGAAAAGGGCCGCCTTTCGGCGACCCTTCTTGCGAACAGAGTTGTAGCCGAGCCTATTTGACCCGTTCGACCTGCTCGAATTCCAGCTCGACGGGCGTGGCGCGGCCGAAGATCGACACGCTGACCTTCACCCGGGCGCGGTCGAAATCCAGTTCCTCGACGACGCCGTTGAAGCTGGCGAACGGGCCGTCCAGCACCTTGACCGCATCGCCGATTTCATAATCGACCTTGATCTTCTGCTTGGGCGCGGCGGCGGCCTCTTCCTTGGTGTCGAGCATGCGGTGCGCCTGCGCGTCGGGGATCGCCTGCGGCTTGCCGTTGGGTCCGAGGAAACCGGTCACCTTCGGCGTGTTCTTGACCAGGTGGTAGACGTCGTCGTTCATCCCGAGCTTGGCGAGGACATAGCCGGGCATGAACTTGCGCTCCGACTGCACCTTCTTGCCGCGCTTGATCTCGGTCACCGTCTCGGTCGGCACCTCGACCGCTTCGACCAGGCTTTCGAGCCCAAGGCGCTTCGCTTCGCTGAGGATCGCTTCGCGAACCTTGTTCTCGAAGCCGGAATAGGCGTGGATGATATACCAGCGGGACATTGGATTACCTGTATTGCTTAGCCGAGCAGGCCGAGGAGAAACTGGACGATCGCGCTGAACGCCGAATCGACGCCCAGGAAGAATACGGCCAGCAAGGTGGTCATGATCAGCACCATGATGGCGGTGGTGCGTGTTTCCTTCATCGACGGCCAGACGACCTTGCTGCCTTCGGCGCGAACCTGCCGGATGAATTCGCCGGGAGTAACCTTTGCCAAGCTTTTGCTGCCTTCTTCGCGAGATAGAAAAACGAGGTCCGCGGACACCCCGCCGGACCTCGAACGTGATGCCCTTATCTTAGGCCGTCACGGGAGTAAATCCCGGGACGTCAGTCCTGTCCGCGTTGCGGCAGGCTGGCCGGCCTTCGGCGGATCAGGCCAGACGGGTCCCACGAAACTATTACTTCCGTGAGGGCCTGGCAGGGGCGGAGGGACTCGAACCCACGACCCTCGGTTTTGGAGACCGATGCTCTACCAACTGAGCTACACCCCTAGGCCGAGGCGCGACCTAATGCGCCGGATCGAACCGCGCAAGGGCCGTCACTCGCTAATTGAATGACAAGCAGCGGGAACGTTACGCAGCGATGTCGTAAGGCTGGATTTCACCCGACAGATAAAGGTTGCGTGCCTTGGTCCGCGACAGCTTGCCCGAGCTCGTCCGGGGCAAGGTACGCGGCGGGATCAGCTCGACGACCGGCGAGATGCCGGTGATCGCGCGAACCCGCTCGCGGATGTCGTCGCGCAGGCGGCCGCGCTCGCCCGGATCGCTCACCCGGCAATGCACCAGTACCGCCGGTGTTTCCTCGCCGCTCGGGCCGGTGATCGCGAAGGCGGCGATGTCGCCCGACTTGAAGCCCGGCAACTGCTCCACCGCCCACTCGATGTCCTGGGGCCAATGGTTCTTGCCGTTGATGATGATCATGTCCTTGGCGCGGCCGACGATGAAGATATAGCCGCCCGACATGTAGCCCATGTCGCCAGTGTCCAGCCAACCGTCCTTCATGCAGGCATCTGTGGCTTCCTGGTCGCGGTAATAGCCGACCATCACGCTGGTGCCGCGCACCCAGACCTTGCCGATTCCGCGATCGGGCAGCATCGCGCCATCGCTACCGCGGACCTCGATCTCCATGCCCTTGACTGGCTTGCCGCAGTTGACGATCGCCCGATAGCGGCGCGGCCGTTCCTGGTTGGGCGTGCCGACGCCCGACAGCTCGCTCTCTTCAACCAGTTCGAGCCGGATGCCTTCGCCCGGCGGCATGATCGAAACCGCCAGGGTTGCTTCGGCCAGGCCATAGCTGGGGCAGAATGCCGCCGCCTTGAATCCGGCATCGGTGAAACTGTCGACGAATGCCTGCATGACGTCCGGCCGGATCATGTCCGCGCCATTGCCGGCCATCCGCCAGCGCGACAGGTCGAATCGATCGGCGGCGCGGGTCTGCGAGCTCATCCGGCGCGAGCAAATGTCGTAGCCGAAGCTCGGGGAATAGGACAGCGACGTGCCGGGATTGCGACTGATGAGATCGAGCCAGGCCAGCGGGCGGCGCGCGAAATCCTCGGTCTTGAGATAGTCGACCGATACCTGCAGCGCGACCGGCGACAGCATGCAGCCGACCAGGCCCATGTCATGGTACCAGGGCAGCCAGCTGATGCAGCGGTCGGATTCCTGAACCTCCGTCGCAACGCCATGGGAATGGAGATTGTCGAGCAGCGCCCGATGGGTAACCGCGACACCGTGCGGGAACCGCGTCGAGCCGCTTGAATATTGCAAATAGGCAATTTCGTCGGTGCCGGTTTCGGGCAGGGCCACCATATCCGCCGGTTCGATCTCGCCCAGGCTTTCCCATGCACGGGCGGCCACCCCGCGCTGCTGTGCGGCGGCGACGGTGAAGTCCGCCAGTTCCTCGGGAAAGAGGAAAAGCTGCGGGTCGCTGCTGCTCAGCATCACGACCAGCTGATCGACATAGGCTTCGCGGCCGCCGAAGCTGGTCGGCAGCGGCAATGGCACGGGCCACAGCCCGGCGTAGATGGCGCCAAAGAAGCAGGCGGCGAACTCAGGGCCGGTTTCGGCGACCAGCGCCAGCCGATCCCCCTTGTTCAGTCCCATCGCCATGAAACGGCGGGCATGGGCCAGCGCGTCTTCGCGCAGCTCCGCATAGGGATAGGCCCGGACCAGGGTACCGCGGGCGTCATGGAAATTCATGCCGCGATTGCCTCGGGCGGCATAATCCAATGCTTCGCCCAACGTCGCGAAATCTGCCATCCGGCGCTCCAACCGGTCTAGGGTCGGTGTGTAGCCTTCCAGTGCGAGGCTGGTGTCGATCCTGTCCTGACGGTCGAGCACGCGGCAAATTCCTGTTCGTTTGTGTTGGTTCCCGAGCATGCAACAGCCGGCGGACCCGTCTTGCGCGGGCCTTTTTGCCTGATGGTGGGGGACTGTGGCACAAACATGGCCATGGCGATGCAACAAAAGCGCAGGCCGCGTCCCCCGCTCAATGCTGAAAAGCTCGAAGAATTGGCGCTGAATTACGTCGGCCGCTTCGCCACCAGCCGCGCCAAATTGACCGATTATCTGGCACGAAAGCTCAGGGAACGCGGGTGGGACGGGACCGACGAGCCGCCCGTCGAGGCGATCGCCGACAAGCTGGTCCGGCTCGGCTATGTCGACGACAGCGCATTCGCGCTTGCCCGGGCCCGTTCTCTCACCGGCAGGGGTTATGGCGAGCGCCGCGTGCGCCAGGCGCTGGCACAAGCAGGCATCGGCGAAGAGCAGGGCGGTGCAGCGCGCGACCTTGCGCATGATCAGGCGGTCGAGGCGGCCCTGAAGTTCGCCAGGCGCCGCGCGATCGGTCCCTTCGCCCTCGGTTCACCCGACCGGGCGGAGCGTGAGCGCGCCTTGGCTGCAATGGTCAGGGCGGGCCACCGATTTGGCCTGGCGAGGGCTATTATCGATTTGAAACCCGGGGAAATTCCGGATTACGAAGAGTTGTTTAACATGCGTTAATAAGTTTATGTCGGTTCCACGACACAGTGGACCGTGATAAGGAAATATGGTGCAGCGTTTGAGTGCCGAAACGACTCAGGAAGGAATGCCGGAGGCGATCATGTCCACGGCGGCTGAACCTCTTCCTGAAGGTCAGCAGTGTACGGGTCGAGTCAAATGGTTCGACGCGACACGCGGATTCGGATTCCTGATATCCGACGACTGCGAAGGGGACATCCTCATTCACTTCAGCGTGCTGAAGGAGCATGGGCGCCGGTCGCTGCCTGAAGGCGCTACCGTCGAATGCATCGCCGCGCATCAGGATCGCGGCTTCCAGGCCCGGAAAATCCTCGCCATCGATCTTTCAACGGCCTTGCCGATGGCGCCGCGTCCGGTCCATGCTTCCGGCGAGCGCGCGGACCGCAAGACATTGGCCGACTCCGCGGGCGAATATGAGCCGGTGGAGGTGAAATGGTTCAATCGCGTGAAGGGCTACGGCTTCCTCAATCGGCTTGGCGAGGGGGAAGAGGGCGAGGACATCTTCATCCACATGGAAACAGTACGCCAGTCGCAGATTGTCGACCTTCAGCCGGGACAGCAGCTCGAGGCACGGATTGCGGAAGGCCGCAAGGGACTGACCGCCGTCGAGCTGCGCGAGCCCTGATCGCCCGGGCGGTCGCGCTTGGCCTGGTCGCAGGCCTTGCCGCGTGCCAACCGTCCGCTTCCAACGCCGTTGAGCTCGGCCAGTCACCGGCGGGACTCACCCAGGTGCCCCTGACGATCAGTTCGAGCGGGCAACTGCATCGCTTCACGGTCGAGGTTGCCGCCACGCCGGAACAGCAAACCATGGGCCTGATGTATCGGAACAAGCTGGATCCCGACCGCGGCATGATCTTTCCCTTCGACCAGCCAAGGGACGCGAGTTTCTGGATGAGGAACACCCTGATTCCGCTGGACATGATCTTCGTGCGCGCTGACGGAAGCATTGCCAACATCGAGGCCAATACCGTGCCCTATTCGGAGGAGCCGGTCCATTCGGCCGGACCGGTGGCGGCGGTCCTCGAAATTCCGGGCGGCCGCTCCGCCGAGCTGGGCATCAAGGCGGGCGACAAGGTCAAATGGTGATTGCGCCATAGGACGTAACGCGGCAAAGGCGCGGCCATGGGTATGTTCAAGAACCTGTTCACCTGGTGGGAAGGTGCCTCGCTCGGCACCACGATCGTCAGTCGTCGCACAGGCGAGGAAGTGGGCCGCGACGAAGCCGGAAACGTCTATTTCCGCCACCGCAAGGATCCCCGGCGCCGTTGGGTGATCTATGAAGGTTCGAACGACAGCAGCCGCGTACCGCCGGGCTGGAACGCATGGCTCCGCGGCACCATTGACGAGCTGCCCGACAAGGGGCTTCCGGCGAGACGCAAATTCGAACAGGCTCCGCAGCCCAACCTGACCGGGACCATGGCGGCTTATCGGCCGGGCGGCTCGCTGGCCAGCCAGGGTATCCGGCCGGCATCGACCGGGGACTATGAGGCGTGGAAGCCCGAATAGGCGTGACGCGGCACCCGGTCCTTCTCCCGATCGCACTGGCCCTCGTCGCGACGGGTTGCAACCGCGGCCAGCAAGTCGACGAGGCCAACCAGCCGGTTACGATCGATGTCCCGCGTGCTGACGCCGATCAGCCCGGGGTGACTCCCATGGCTAAGCGGGTCGCCGTGATCGGCCTGCTCAACAAGCGCAACGGGATCGTGCGGGACCTGACCTTGAGGCCCGGCCAGGCAATGCGGGTGAAGGATGTGACCGTGCGCCTGCGCGCCTGTGAAACAACCGCCCCCTGGGAGACCGAAAAGCTGACAGGTGCCTTCCTGCAGGTCGATCGGCTCCGTCCCGACGGCAAATGGGTCCGGCGCTTTTCGGGGTGGCTTTACAAGGAGAGCCCGTCGCTCAACGTGGTCGAGGATGCGGTTTACGACGTTTGGCCCAAAAGCTGTGCGATGAGCTGGCCTGCCGGACCGGCGGCGCCGGCGGCGCCCTCCGCTTCAAGAAGCCGGTCGAGCGCTTCAAACTCCGGTGGCGGCAACGAGGTCGACGAAGCGGTCCCCTCGACCAGCTCCCCGCCGCCCGAAGGCACGCCGCCTCCGCCAACGCCCGCCGAAGACAATGCCGAGCCCAGCAACCGGACATAGGATTCCCGGCTGACGGTCGTCGCTCCGAGCGAGGCGAGGTGCGGCGTCATGAATTGGCAATCGAGCAAGGTGAAATGGCCTACGCCCAGGCGGGCCACCAGCCAGGCCAGCGCCACCTTCGAGGCATCGGTCATGTGGCTGAACATGGATTCGCCGAAGAAGGCCCGGCCCAGCTTCACCCCGTAAAGGCCGCCGACCAGCTCGCCCTCATGCCAGCATTCGATCGAATGGGCGTGGCCGACCGAATGCAGGCCGAGCGTCGCCCGCTCGATGTCCGAATTGATCCAGGTTTCGTATCGGTCCGCGCAGGCGAGCAGCACTTGCTGAAAGGCCTGGTCGTGCGTGACGGTAAAGCGGCCGGACCGGATGCGCTTTGCCAGCGACCGGGACAGATGGAACCCATCGAGCGGGATGACGGCGCGGCTGCGTGGCTCGACCCAGAAGATATCGCCGGCGTCGCGGCTGTCGGCCATGGGGAATATGCCGGCGGCATAGCCCCTTAAAAGCATTCTGGGATCCAGCCCCTGGCTCATACAACGCGAGCTTTCACAGCAGGTGGCGCACCTCCTCTTGCGGACGGCAGAGGCGGGCACCTTTTTCGGTTTCCACCAGAGGACGCTGGATGAGGACAGGATGTTCCATCATGGCGTCGAGAATTTCATCGTCGGTGACTTCGGGCCGCGTCAGTCCCAGTTCCTCCGCCAGGGGTTCCTTGTCGCGCAAACCCTCACGCGGGGTAATGCCGGCGCGCTCGTAGAGTTGCTTCAGCTCAGAGCGGCTGGGCGGCGCTTTCAGATACTCGATCACGGTAACATCCGCGCCCTCATTGTGCAGGATTTCCAAGGTCTTGCGCGACGTTCCGCACGCCGGATTATGATAAATTGTCGCCTTCACATCATCCTCATTCACTTGCCGTTTGACATGCTGCCACAAGGAGCAACGGGATAACAACGATTACGGCCAGTGGAAGGCCAAGATCGTTGAACATGCGGAACCTCCTGCATCGACTGTCGTTAGGGCGACGTGACTTGTGCGCCGATGCCGGGGCAAGGGTCCTTGGTCACGGTCCATTCGTTAAGTTTAAAGAGGGAGTCAGAGATGCGTAAATCCATGATTGCAATCCTGCTCGCCGGAACCATTTCGCTCAGCGCTTGCGCGACTGACAGCGAGCAGGCCGGCAATATCGCCCAGGGCGCGGCGATCGGTGCAACCGGCGGCGCGGCCGTCGGCGCTGTCGTACCTGGTGTCAACGTGATCGAAGGCGCGGCGATTGGCGCCGCTGTCGGCGGTCTCGCCGGCGCCGTCTGGGCCGACAATAATGGCGACGGCTACGCCGACGGCTATGTCCAGAACGGCACCTACTACGCGGGCACGCCGAGCGGCTACGATCCGACGCTTCGCCGCGTCGCGACCGGCGCGCTTGGCGGCGCGGCACTTGGCGCCGCGGCCGGTGCGGTTATCGGCGGCCTGAGCCCGATCGAAGGCGCCGTGATCGGCGCGGCGGTCGGCGGTCTCGCCGGTGCCGTATGGTCGGACAATGACCGTGACGGACGGGCCGATGGCTATGTCTATAACGGCCAATATTATCAGGGCACGCCGGCAGGTTATGCCCCGATGACGCCACCGCCCGCTCCTGGTGAGCGTGGCTAAATGGCAGCAAAGGTCGAGTCTCGATCTTTGCCAAAGCCCGCCGGACGCCACATGCGTTCGGCGGGCTTTACCGTGGTCCTGGCGGGTGCGCTCTTCGCGGCGGCGCCCGCCGAACCTCTGCACGCTGCGACCACGGCGATTGCGGCCACGGCTGAACGCCACGATGGACCGCAGTGGGTTGGTGCCGGCGACGATCGCGCCGCGCTCCGGCTGATCGACCTGCTCGAGACCTCGGCGATCGACGGTCTCGACCCCAGGCAATTCAAGATCAAGGCGCTGAGGCGCGCGGTCCGCGCTGCCGATAGCGGCGGCGGCGAGGCGGCGGCCAAGGCCAATGCGATGCTCGACAAGGCGTTTATCGCCTATGTTGCCGCATTGAGGCAGCCGCCGACCAGCGAGTGGATCATCAACGACCGCGCCGCCATTCCTGCGCCGCGCCCGGCCGCAAAACTATTGGCCGAGGCTGCAATGTCCCCGTCGCCGGCGGCATGGATCGAAGCCATGCCCTTCATGCACGAAAGCTACGCCGGCCTGCGCCGTGCCCTGGCTGTTGCAATGGCGCAGGGCGACCGTCGCGCACAGGATTTGTTGCGCATCAACCTGCAGCGCGTGCGCTTCCTGCCCGCGGATGGCCGCTACGTGCTGGTCAATACCGCCGCCCAGCGCCTCTACATGTATGAGGATGGGCACGTAGTCGACGGGATGAAGGTGGTTGTCGGCAAGCCCCATCAGCCGACGCC